>JBBROE010000020.1:0-42839 GCA_038229695.1 Chitinophagales bacterium
TCGTTATTCACGGTATTGCTGTGTTTTATTTTTTTTAAGACCCCTTTTGTTTTCCCCCTGCTTATTTTACTGGCTGGCATCATCACCAACCTCAGCAGCAAAAGGATTCCGCAGGTCGCTATCAAACCCCAAAAAATAAAGTGGTGGAACATCTGGTTGTTTGCGCTCATCTTTATCGCTGCCGGGGTAACGAGTGAAGTAGCCCGGTTGCACGACTGGAAGAACCGAAGGCCGGTCAACCTCTTCGAAAATACCTATCGCATGGGCAGCCTGGTATTCGGTGGCGGTCAGGTGCTCATCCCATTCATGTACGAGCAATTTGTAGAGCGGCCGCAATCGCAAATTGTAATTCGGAAAAACCAGGATAAAAAACAGTCGGTGGTGAGCATCAACCGCAGGGATTTTTATACCGGGGCTGGCATTGTACGTGCTATCCCGGGGCCAGTTTTTTCGATCGCGTCATTTACAGGGGGTTTGGCCATGAAGGACTATGGCTGGCCTATGCAGATCGCCGGAGCAGCCATCGGCTCGCTTGCCATCTTCCTTCCCAGCCTGTTGCTCGCGCTTTTCTTCTACCCAATATGGCATAACCTGAAAAAATATGCCGCGGTATACCGAGCGCAGGAAGGGATCAATGCGGCTGTGGCCGGCATTATGGTTGCCGCTACCTTCTACATGCTGAAAGACGTTACGGTAACGGGGATGAACACCCTAAGCCTGCTGAATCTACTGGTGATAGCAGGTACCTTTGCGGTGCTCTTCTTTACCCGTTTGCCTTCTCCGGTAATTGTGATAGTGTGTCTCTTACTGGGCCTGCTGATCCATACGTAGTGACGAACTTTCTTCAACTTACAAAACTTAAAAATGGGTATGGATAAGGGAATAAATAACCAGCTGTTTCTTGTCTGCGGAGCTACCAGTGGCTTCGGGCACGCCGTAGCGATGTCTCTTCTCAGCGAAGGGGCGGGCATCATAGCGGTTGCGCGGGATGAGCATAAATTGAAGGAAATGGAGAAATCCGGCCGGGTGGAAACAGTTGCCGGTGACATCACGATGGATGCAACGCTGCCGGCAATCATAAAAAAAATCGGTACCCGGCAACTCCACGGTGCCCTGATCAATGCCGGCGGACCGCCCCCAAAAACAGCCATGGAAGCGACGCCTGAAGATTGGGACACGGGCTACCGGCAGGTACTCCGGTGGAAGGTGGGCCTGGCCCAGCAACTGGTACAACTGATGAAGCCTTACGGCTATGGCCGCATGGTTTTTATTGAAAGCGCCTCGGTGAAACAACCGATGGAGAATATGGTGCTGAGCAATGCGCTGCGGCTTGCGGTAGTCGGTTTTGTAAAAACGCTCAGCCAGGAAATTGCATCGGCTGGTATCACCGTCAACGTGCTGGCGCCGGGGGCGCATGACACGCCGGCCATCAACCGGGTGTATAAAAAGAAAGCTGAACAAAACGACATCAGCGAACAACAGGCCCGTGACCAGGGTATCGCTCAGATCCCGGTAGGCGCTCTTGGACAAGCTGACAATTTCGCCTCCCTGGCGCTATGGTTACTTGCTCCGCAAGCCGTGTACATCACCGGCCAGACGATTTCTGTGGACGGGGGAACGATTAAAGGCGTTTTTGGGTAGTTGCCTGGGTAGGCACAATACACAGGCTCCGCCGCAACAGCGGTCTCCTAATTTTTCGTTACCTTAACAATGCCCGGGGAACAGGTGCTGCATAGCCTGTTCCGGTTGAAAATCTTTTGTTCCGAAACGATGTTTTCTATTCGTAAACGATAAAATTTTTATATGAAAAAAAAGATGGACAGGGGTCGTCGCGGGTTCATTCGCAACGCGGCTCTCGCAGCTGCCGGTTTTTATATTGTTCCGCGCCATGTTTTGGGAAGGGGATTTAAAGCGCCGAGCGATAAGCTCAATATTGCCGGCATCGGCACCGGGGGTAAAGCTGAAGTGAATCTGCCCTATGCCTATAACAATGGCTCAGATAATATAGTGGCTTTATGCGATGTAGATGACCGCATGGCGGTGAACGCACGCAAAAAGTGGCCGAATGCTCCCTACTATAAAGATTTTAGGGTGATGCTGGAAAAGGAAGTTAAAAATTTCGACGCCGTGATCGTCACCACCCCGGATCACATGCATGCTACCATCGCGCTTGCAGCCATGCAGCTGGGAAAACACGTCTACTGTGAAAAACCACTCACCCACGATATTTACGAAGCCCGAATGCTCACCCAGGCGGCCGCCCATTATAAGGTAGTTACCCAGATGGGAAACCAGGGCAGCAGCGGACCTGACACGCGGAACGTGGAAACCTGGATCCAGGACGGCGTGATAGGCGATGTTCACACCGTACATGTGTGGACCAACCGGCCAGTCTGGCCCCAGGGTATTCCCACACCTGCCGGGAACTTTCCCATACCCGCAGAGCTCGACTGGAACCTATGGCTGGGGACGGCTCCCGAGCGACCGTTCAACCCCACCTACCTCCCGGCCACCTGGCGGGGCTGGACAGATTTTGGAACGGGATCGCTAGGTGACATGGGCTGCCATTTTATTGACGTGCCCTACCGCGCGCTCCAGTTGCAATACCCGGTATCCGTGGAATGCAGCGTGGGTTCCGTGTACACCGGTTTTTTCCAGGAAGCAATTTATACAGATAGTTATCCCCCGTCATCCATCACGTATATCCAGTTCCCCGCAAGAGGAAAAATGGTGCCGGTGGAGTTGATTTGGTACGATGGAGGCATTAAACCGAAGCGACCTGTTGAGTTACTGCCGGATGAAGCCATGGCCGAAGTAGACGGGGGAATAATTTTTGAAGGAAGCCGGGGCAAACTGATGGCCGGTCTTTTCGGACGCAACCCCACCCTCCTGCCGACTGCAAAAATGAAAAATGCGACGCTTCCGAAAAGTAAATATCCTTATGTGATCAACGGCAGCGAAGGTCACCAGCAACAGTGGGTACAGGCCTGCAAACAGGGATATGGTGCCTATACCAGTTCGTCGTTTGACAAAAGCGGACCACTGGTGGAGACCGTGCTGATGGGCAACCTGGCGGTTAGAAGCTATAATTACCGGGAAAGCAACGGCAAGAATGGCTTCAATTTTCCGGGAAGGAAAAAGTTGTTGTGGGACGGCCCTAATATGAAAATTACCAATTTTGACCCGGCCAACGCTTTTGTAAAAAGGAAATATCGCGATGGCTGGGGAGAATTAAAAATATAGTCCCTGCTTTGATTCACATGCTCTGTCCCCCGTTTCGCCAGACAGGCGGAGCGGGGGATTTTGCCGTCGTAAATTTTGAGGGATCCGAGGGAAAAAAACATTATCTTCAGTAGTACGATTCTGAACTAACGCTTCAACCTTAAACTATGCTATCCCGCCGTCAGTTCCTGATGCAGACTGGGATGCTTGCCGGTGGAACCTACCCCGCGATGCTCGCGATGGGAATGCTTCCTCATGCGCCTGTAAACGATATCCCCTCTGAGCCGACAAACAAACAAAAAAAAATTATCATACTGGGGGCCGGCTTAACAGGTATGACTGCAGCGTACGAATTGAACCGGCTGGGATACGACTGTACTGTCCTTGAAGCCAGGGACCGGGCAGGCGGCCGTTGCTGGAGCGTCAGAAAAAACTCGCGCAATACGGAGACGGGAAACATGAGCCAGACCTGTAACTTTGATGAAGGGCTTTATTTTAATGCCGGTCCATCCCGTATTCCCCATCACCACGAACTTACCCTCCATTACTGCAAAGAGCTGAAAGTTCCCCTGCAGGTGTACAACAACATCAACGAAGCCGCCTATTATTATAGCGAAAGCAATGGACCGCTCGGCAACCGAAAAATAAGGATCCGGGAAGTGCACAACGATGTACGGGGTTATATGGCAGCGTTACTGGCCAAGGCGGTAGATACAAAACAGCTTGACCTGCCGATGTCAAGGGAGGATGCCGAAAAAATTATTGAGTACCTGAAGGCGGAAGGCGGACTCGACCCTGACAAAGCGTACCGGGCTTCTGCGCGGCGCGGGTACACCCTGTCGCCCGGGCCGGGCCTGCAGGAGGGAACTATCGCCAATGCCTACCCGCTTTCTGCGATTATGGGATCGGGTCTGCTCGATCCCGACTTTTACAATGTTGCAGCGTACACCTATGACCTGCAGATGACGATGTTACAGGCCGAGGGGGGTATGGACAGGATTGCAAAAGCCCTGGAATCAAAAGTGAAACACCTGGTTCAATACAGCGCTGCAGTGACGCGGATTACCAATACGGCCGAAGGGGTTTCGATAGATTATACGGGCAGCGACGGTACAAAAAAGATATCGGGTGACTATTGTCTCTGCAGCATTCCCCTCCCGGTGCTGAGTAATATCGATCATAATTTCTCGTCGGCAGCCAGCAGGGCCATTGATTCCATTTCCTACATTTCAACCGGTAAAATAGGCCTGCAGTTCAAGCGGCGATTTTGGGAAGAAGATGAGCAAGTATACGGGGGCATCACGCATACAAATAACGAGCTGGGGCAAATCTTTTATCCGTCTAATGATTACCAGTCGAACAAAGGCGTACTGGTGGGTTATTATAATTTTAATGCCAGGGCCGAACAGGTTGCTGCGCTTCCCTTTGCGGGGAGAGAGCAGCTTGCCTTGACGAAAGGCGCGATGATTCACCCGCAATACCCGGCAGAATTTGAGACATCTTTTTCGGTAAGCTGGCAAAAGACCCGCTACAGCCTGGGCGGATGGGCAGTTTATTCAGCCGGGGAGCGGCAGACCCTGTACCGGGATCTGCTGCAACCTGAAAAACAGGTCTATTTTGCAGGGGAGCACCTCACCTACCTGAATGCATGGATGGCCGGGGCTTTTGAATCGGCGCGGGCAGTCGTAGGCGCGATTCACCGCAGGGTGGCGCAATCTTAAAAAAACTTCTATTTCCTGGAATTGGCTTTTATAAACTTTAAAATTTTAATTATGTCAGCTATCATGAACCGCAGGTCATTACTTAAGTCAGGGTTAATGCTTGCCGGGGGGATGCCTCTCGCAGCCGGTTTCCTGCAGCGGCTCAATGCCATGCCGCTCAATACCTGCCATGTTTCAGGTTACCTGTCGGATGAACAGATAATAACTGGCGCACCGCTGGAGCTGAAAGCGAGGCTGTTTGCCAATGAGAATCCATTTGGCCCCTCCCCAAAAGCCAAACAGGCAATTACCGATGCCGTGGCCCAGAGTTACCAGTATCCGTTTATGTTTGCGCGAGACCTGATGAAAAAAATCGCCGACTTCGAAGGCTTGCCAACGGATAACCTCCTAATGGGGGCAGGATCTTCTTCGCTGTTGATGGCGGCAGCGATAAAATTCAGCCAGCGGCCCGGCAGTAATATCGTAACCGGCGATCCCACCTACGAAGATTTGCCGTTTAAAGCACAGCTCCTGAACACCATCTGGAAAAAGATTCCGCTGACGGCAGCTTATACCCTTGACCTGGATGCGATGGAAAAAGCAGTTGATGGCAACACCAGCCTGGTTTACATCTGTAACCCGAATAACCCGACAGCTACGGTATTGGATACAGCTGCGTTGCGCGCTTTTATTTCAAGGGTATCGGTTAAAGTACCGGTGTTTGTGGACGAAGCGTACATCGATTACCTGGATGATCCGCAGGGTACCACTATGATCGGCATGCTGAAAGAAGGGAAGAACATCATCGTCGCGAGAACGTTTTCAAAATTATATGGCTTTGCCGGCCTGCGCGCCGGGTATGCCTTTGCGCAGCCCGATATGATAAAGCAACTGGCCCTGTATACCGAAGGACCCAATTCCTTGTCGACCACAACACTTCACGCGGCGATGGCCAGCTACCAGGACAGGGAGTTTATGCAGGAGGCACTCAAAAAGACGGTTGCTTCCAAAAAATACCTGTACAGCGTTCTGTCTGCAGAAGGGTATACCTATATTCCTTCATCCACAAACTTTGTGCTTTTTCCACTTAAAATGGACAGCCTGCAGTTTGTAAAGGAAATGGAGAAAAGAGGGGTAGGGGTGCGGTCATGGAAGTTTAATAACAAGGAATGGTGCAGGATAAGTATTGGCCGGATGGACGAGATGGAAGCCTTCGCGGCTGCGTTCAAGGAATTGTCCTGAAGCCGAAAATAAGATTGATAAAAGATTTTACAATCGGGCCCAAAGGGGTTCCAAATATTAAAAGAATGAAGAGAGGTATCTGGCTGTGCCTGCTGGTTTGCTGTACAGTTCTGGGCGTAAAGGGGCAGGATTCTGCCAAAATGCATACCCTGAGCCTGGACGAATACCAGCAAGCGAAAAAATTCAGGGTTAAAGATCTCGATAACGATACGTATGTTAAGTTTGATAATGCGTATGTTCTGGACCGTTATGAGTCGAGAAAGCCTTATTTCATTACGGGTGATGACGGTATGAAAAAGCGGGTTGATTTATACCGGTTGATTTTTAAAGAAGGACGACAGGAACTGGGCACCGTCATTTATTATACCAACGAAAAAGGAACACTGTATACTGCCCTGCTCCCGGCGTTTAAGGCCGCACCCGCCGTATGGGAAAAGTACTTTACAGACATCCATGCGATCGATAAAGAAGAACCCAATTTTGTATTGAAGCTTTCTTATGTGCTGTCCAGGGAATTTGGATTCCAGCAGTACAAGTCGGCCAACCAGGGAAAGGACATTTCGCGGGAGGCAGGTACTTACGGCATGGACATCTGCTTTCCGGGTAATACGGAGGTGATGATGGAGGATGGAACCCGGAAAGCGCTGGCTGATATTGCTTCCGGCGACCGCGTGCTGACAATTGACCCTGCATCGGGTAAACGGACGGGGGTGGCGGTGACGGCGCTTGTAAGTCATCCCGAAAAAAATTACGCAATAACGCATCTTTTCCTCGTACATGCGCAGGAGAAAATATTACGGGAAGGCACGCAGGTGGCACTGCTCACCCGGAACCTTGACGCTACACCAAATCATCCCGTGATCACCACAACCGGAAAAAAGAAAATCGGGGAGATAAAAGAAGGAGAGCAGATTCTCTGCCGAAATCCGTTAAGCGGACAATACGAGCCGTTCCGGGTTTGGACAAGGACGGAGTCTGCCGGCGGAGTTCAACAGGTGTATAATATCGAAACCAACGGTGGATCAACATTTATCATGAATGGGGTAATGGTTTTGCAAAAAGCCATTTCACGCTAAACGTTACTGCGTAAAATTTTTTCATGCGTTTTTTTGTCGCCTTCTTACTTGTTGCCGCAGTACTACAGCCTGCGGGCAGGATGTACGCACAGGGACACCAGGGTAAACTATTTATTATTGGCGGTGGCCAGCTCGATGATTCACTCCGTATCCGGATGCTGGAGGAGGCGGGGTGGAAGAAAGCTGATCCTATTATTGCGGTGACGCTGGCAAGCTCCTGGGGCGACAGTGCCTATTATTGGATCAACGAGCCCTTTAAGCGGTTAACCGGGGGGGATTGTGTTTTATTTGACTCTTCAGCCGTGCATAACGATGAAAAATTGAAAAAGCTGCTTACCGCTAAAATCATTTTTATCGGGGGAGGAGACCAGTCGCGCGTCATGCGGCTCATACGCGGAACGAAGGCAGGGGAGTTCATGCGCAGGGCAAGGGAAAACGGCGCCATGATAGCCGGCACCAGCGCCGGGGCTGCGGTGATGAGCCGGATGATGATGACCGGGAACAGTTTAAAAGACACGACCGAAAGATCCACTTTCCCGGTGTTAAGGGCCGGCAATCTTGAACTGTCTACCGGACTGGCCTTTTTGGATTCCGTGATCATCGATCAGCACTTCCTGGTAAGAAGCCGGTTCAACCGGTTGCTGTCCGCCAAAATAGAACATCCGGCATACGACTGCATCGGGATTGATGAATCGACCGCCCTTATTGTAAATGGCTCATCAGCCACCGTAGCCGGGCGAAACCAGGTAGTGGTAATTGGTCTTCCGAAACACATTCATGTTTCTCCTTCAGGTCGGCTGGCCGCGCGGAATATGCCGGTGTCGATTTACATAGCCGGGGAGAAATTCAACATAAAACGATAGGGTTGGGTTTACCGGGCCGCTCGGCGAATTGGCCCTGCAGTTGAAACAATTGCGATAAGAATGGAAAATTTACTTCTTCGTTTTTTAAGAAAGCAGACCAGGTAAATTCACTCAATCGAATGTTTTCAACCCGTTTGGCACATGATGTCAACGTATACCTATCAAGCGCTTCCGTCATACCTGTTTTTATTTCCTTTTTTGCTTTATTGGCCACTTCTGTACCATCCTCAGCTCAGGGTTCAGGAACAGGGGGGGGCAGCAGGGAAACAACCCAGCGGTTATCGGCGTATACAAGCCCTGGCCTTAATGGTCATACTCGTTTTATTCAGCGGCTCCAATGTTCTACCCCCTGTTTACTTTCTAAAATAAAAGTGGCCTCAATACATGTTAAGTATTCCTGGTGCACCCGCCTTCCGGCTTCGCATTATTGTTGATAAGCGGTTCAAAGGCCGATTCCTGTCCGGCAATTGTTTTAGGCTTCCTGTCGCAGCCATTTTTGCAGAAATTCATTTCCGGGAACTGTAACAGGCAGCGCAGCCGCAGGAAATAATAATCTTCCTTTTACTTCCGGCAGCAATCGATTAGGATGCCCACTTCCCCACCGGTAATTTTATGGTGGAAATCGAGCTCGGATATTCCATGGTCCACTACCCTTCTGCCAGTAACCCCGTTTATTTAACATGTAAATCTCACGTCATGAATGCAAAATTTTGCCTGCTTTTGGCAGCGCTGAGCCCGATCGTGCTGACATCCTGCGAAAAGGAATTTAATAGCAAACTGTTTCCCTTGGGTGGCGAAGGAAAGGGGGCAGCCCCACCTAAAATCGCCGTTATTTCTGATATCCATTATATGTCTCCAGTCTTGTTTTCGAATAATGGGGCCAATGGTGCCGCTTTCCAAAGCTATACCGACCAGGATCCAAAACTGGTGCAGTACAGCGACCCGATTTTCCGGTCTGTCCTGGAAGATTTAAAGCGGGAAAAACCCGATATTATTCTCATTCCCGGAGACATTACCAAAGACGGTGAAAAAATCTGCCACCAGGCAATGGCTGGATTCTTTCAACAACTCCGGCATTTGGGTATGCAGGTGTTCGTTGTTCCCGGCAACCACGATATCAATAACGCAAAGGCGAAAAGGTTTGATGGAGACAATGCCATTCCTGTGGATATGACGAGCGCGGATCAGTTTGCCACTATTTATGGAGATTTCGGTTACAAGAAAGCGATTGCCCGGGATCCCAATTCACTGAGTTATGTAGCCCAGCTTCAGCCTTTCCTGCGCCTGATAGCCATTGACGCCAGTAAATATGAGGAATATGGGCCCTCGGGCGATGTAGCAGCTGGAAGAATAAAGCCACAAACACTTACCTGGTTGCTGGCGCAACTGGAAGAGGCCCGTAAAAAACATATCCGGGTTTTCGGAATGATGCACCATAACCTGGTTGAGCATTATGCCGGACAGGCTACTCTCGACCCTGGTTACGTGATTGACGATTGGGAGAACGTGGCCAACCAACTGCTGGATGCAGGAATGAATATCATTTTTACAGGTCACTATCATGCCAATGATATTACGCCATATTCCCACAATGGTAAAACCCTGTTCGATATCGAAACCGGTTCACTGGTCACCGCGCCCTGCCCTTACCGTTATGTCACGCTGCAGTCCACCCGGCTGGATATCAGTACGAAGACCGTACAATCGGTGAACGCCACGCTCCCCGGGGGAATGGCATTCCAACCATTTGCCACGCTTTTTCTATCTCAGCATCTTGACGGGTATTTCGACTATTACTTGTCCAAAAATCTGGGAGCCCCTGCTGCGCTGGCCAGCTTTGCCGCACCAATTTTCCGCGACGGAATCATGGCGCATTTCGCTGGTGACGAAAACCTGACGCCAGCCCAGCAGGGCAAAATCAACGACCTGTCTGCATTGTCTCCCCAGCTTGCCGGTATCGTAACCACGTTATGGACTGACCTTGGAGAGAAGGATAATACCAACACCACCGTCACCTATCAATAACGCCGTTTCACTCCTCAGTTTTCACAGGTAACAGTCCACGCCAGAGGGACTGTTACCTGTTTTGGATCGACGGTCAGGTAGGGTTATGTAAACTTACTATTGCTGCATTCCTGTTTGCCTGCTGCAATTTGCTGCCAATGTTAAATAAAAATGATAGCGACAACCTGGGTTAGCCTGAAATCAACTATTTTAGGTTGGCAGGTGCAATAAGTGCTTGGCCAATGGGTGCCCGCTCAGGGAAGACGACATGACAGGGATTGGATTGAGAAAAACGGTGGTGCCTTCTGATAAAACGGCAATTGTTAAAGAACCAAAGACGGAATCCAGATGAAAATTTTTATGGGCGCTGCCGGGCTCCTCTTATTGGTGCTGGCTGTTGTACTTGGGATTAATTATTTCTCTGCAAAACCCTGGCCATCCCATCATGCAGGCCCGCTGCAGCCCCTGCCTGATTCAGCGGTTGCACACATGAGCGAAGCGATCCGCATCCCCACCATATCTCCGGAAGACACGCTCCATATCGATACCGCCAGTTTCAACCGCTTCCGGCTTTTCCTTGAAACGTCTTATCCGCTCCTGCATCAGCATTGCACACGCACCATCATTAACGGTTACAGTTACGTGTACGAATGGAAAGGATCTGACAGCAGTCTCGCACCCATGATTCTTATGGCGCATTACGACGTGGTGCCGGTTGAGCCTTCGGCGATTAAATTGTGGACGGAGTCACCCTTTGCAGGGGTGGTGAAGGACGGGATCATCTGGGGGCGCGGCGCAGTGGATGACAAGGCAGCCCTTATTTCGATCCTGGAAGCGGGGGAGAATCTCGTAAAACAGGGATTCACTCCGCGGCAAACTACTTTTTTCTGCTTTGGACACAATGAAGAATCAACAGGTACCGGGGCAATAGCGATCGTTCGCTACCTGGCTTCGCGACACGTCCGGGCTGATATGGTTATTGATGAGGGTGGTGAAATCACGACCAGCAAATTGAAAAATGTCCCGCGGCCAGTTGCGATGATTGGAGTAGGTGAAAAGGGATATGTTACGTTTGAGTTGTCTGTCCAAAAGCCCGGTGGCCATTCATCCCGTCCTGCCAGGGAAACGGCTATCGATATTCTGGCGAAAGCGCTATATAATTTGCGGCGACAACAAATGCCGGCACGGTTTACCCCGCCAGTGAGTGAGTTTCTTTCCCGCGTAAGCGGAAGTTCGACTGATTTCGGGGAGAAACTGGGAATGACCAACAGGTGGATGTTCGGATCGCTGGTCTTAAAAAGATTGTCGGCCAGCCCGGAAGGAGAGGCGATGTTGCGTACCACCATCGTACCCACCATCATAGAAAGCGGGATTAGGGAGAATGTCATACCCACCAATGCCAGGGCGATCGTAAACAGCCGGATACTGACCGGCGAAACAACGCACGATGTAGAAGACTTTATCAGGAACAGTATAGCCGATCCGCGGGTAAAAATCGCCATCCGGGGAGACTTTAACACCGAACCTTCTACGCTTACGCCTCTAGAATCTCCCGCCTTCCGGCGTATGGAGGAAGCCATCTACCAAACGGTGGACGATGTAATACCGGTTCCTTATGTAATGCTCGGAGCGAGTGATTCCAGGAATTACCGCAGCATCAGCAACGGCGTAGTTAATTTCACGCCACTAATGAACAGCAAAGGCTTTCATGGTATCGACGAGCGCCTGCCGGTAGCTGATTTGCAGCGCAGCATCAGCTTTTTCAGCCAGGTTATCAGCCAGGGTAGTGGCGGGTCGAAGCAGTAGCCGCCTGGCAGCCGGAGAAATTTGCCGGAAATTAGTAACTTCCTGTTTTCATAAACGCGCAGCTTAACGATTGACCAATGAAAACAGTCCTCTGGATTATCGTCATTCTCTTTCTTGCCGGAAATGCTTTCTTTATTTTACCCGTTCACCTTACTTCCGGCGGTGTCACCAGCAGTTATTATATCAATTACAAAAAAGATACGGCGCTGCTGCATGAAGTGTTCCAGGATAATAAGGTGACCCTGCGGCTGAACATGCCACCGGGCTATGCAAAAATGACTCCGGCGGCAAGCGGGGTAAAGGGGGATAGCACCGGGCAATCCGTTTTTGTGAACATGCCCATTTATCATAACCTCGATTTTACCACATTACTTTTTCCATTTTTAAAGGTGACTTCATTCGATGGCGTAATTCCCTTTTACAGCATTATCAGGACTTCGGCAGACAATAGCGCCGACAGCACCGCGCTGGTAGGAAATATTGTCGTCAATGGAAAAGTAAAACTTGCCGGGTTTTGTACCCCAATGTATGTGCGGAGCCTGGTTGAAAAGGAACTGGTGTCGATTGTAACCGCTGAAATGGCCAGGATCGAAAAAGGGATCAACCAGCACCCTGTTGCAGATACTATGATCATCCCTGAAGTAAAGCCGGCTCCTGTTCCGGTAAAAAAGCACCGGAGGTAGTTATTATTCAGGAAAATTACTTCCTGATTACGGTGAACGTGGTTGAAGAACCCAACATTGAATTCGTAACCTGTACAAGCACAACACCTTTTGCGCCGGTGCGCGTAAGGTCTATATTAATCTGCGACGACCCGGCATTAAGGTATTTGTCGCCTTTTGAAATAGCCTGCCCGTTTGCCGCGAAGACCGTATAATGGTAAAGGGCAGCCCGTGTTTCGCTGATTGAAATGGTCAGGTAATCGCAAACCGGGTTAGGATATACTTTCATGCTGCCGACGGTAAGCGGGTTGGCATTAACCGATCTGATGGAGGAATAAGTAAAAGAACCGTCTTTGTTTGTCATCTTCAGCCGGTAATAATTTACGGGGGCAGCAGACAGGGTGTCGGTATAGCTGTAATTATTCGTCGAGGCATAGCTGTTTGAGGCGATAAGGGTGCCGCAGGCGTTAAAATTGTTGCCAGTTGTCGATTTTTCAATGCTGTAGGAAGCTACATTTACCTCTTTTGTAGTAGACCAGGATAATTTTGCAACATTTCCGTTTTTTTCTGCGTTGAAGTTAAGGAGGGTAAGCGGCAGTAGGGCATTGGCGTATTTCTGAACAACCAGGTTATCGAGAACCGCTACATTTCTTCCTGTTCCATCCATATTCATCCCTATGGTTACGTTGCCTGCACCTGTGTAGTACAAGGCGCTGTTGGCAACACCGGTGTACGTATAAACCACCGTTCCGTCAACATATACCAGGGCTTTTCCGGCGTTATCATCATAATTGAAGCGGTAAGTATGAAACAGGTGGTCATCCGGTATGGTTAAAATATTTCCGGAAGTAACCGTAACTGGTCCCGAAACGCCATTCAATTTAAAGGTAACACCCAGCTTATTGCTGTTCATACCAAAATCGAAATAGCTCCCCCTGTTAAAGAAGGAGGCCTGCGACTCCTCTTTCCTGAAGTCTATCGAGATATCTATCGCCGATACATTGAATTGGGTACCGTCGAGCACCATATTAATATCATGGTTGCCGAGCCCGGCATTTAATCCATTCGTGCCGTTTACCCCGCCTGTGGAAATGAGGGCAAAACTACTGATAGACAGTGCGTTAATGCCATTGAGGGCAGTCCCTGGGATTGAACTGTTATCAAAGGTGAACCGGGTAATCAGTTGTGCGCTGGTAGTGACAGCGAGGGTGACAGTAAGGAGTAAAGCGAATAGTGTTTTCATGGTAAAGGATTCTGCCACAACATTTCAATCCCTGTGCCACCACTTAAATAATTAACATTCAGTATATTGGTTGAATTAAAACCAGGCGCGGGTTTCCGGATTTAGGAAAACAATCTAAAAAATGGAGGCGGGAAGAACCTGCAACCAGAAAATGAGGTTGTTGTAGATATCGCGGAAGCTCAGGCCCGGGTAGAATTTAATTCGTTTTTGCCGCTAAAATGCTCATCTTTGCTGGTTCAGGCCCCTAATTTTTTTTGAAGCGCAATACTTAAAAATAGTCTTCATGTATACTCATATCTGGCTCAAATACCTTCCCATCATAAAAATTTTAATGAAACGCTCAGCGGGCGGCGATCAGACGCTTGACCTGAATCGTATTGATTTCGAGCGTGCCGGAACGGGAAGAAAGGCCGGTTATAAGTTTACCATAGAGTTTACTAACGGCAGGGTAGCGAATGTTATCAGCAATTCACCCCTTGCACCTGATTTGGCGACCGTTATCCTGCAGGATGAAACCATCAAAAATTTGCTGACGACCAACAACTACCAGGTGAGTCTCAACACCAGGTTCCAGCTGGCGATCAAAAACTGTTCTCCTCAACCGGAAGGCAAGGATGATATAGAAAGTGATAAGGAAGAAAAAGTCTCTTAGTTTTCAATTTCCGTTGTCCTCTCCGCCGCCATTTTCCCAGCTTGCGCTGTTTTTCGCTCATCGATCACCATCGTGTTAGACCAACGGTCGTGCCATGGCCTCGGCGGAAAAGAGATCGCGCTGAACTGTTCGAAAGGAATGATACGGATTAGCCCGCGTTTGAAGGCCGACTGTGCATTAAGCCGGTGCCCATCCGCCTGGATGGCCCGTGTACCGGTCAGGTATTTACCCAACGTTTTTCCCTTTAGTACTGTCTCCATGACGGACATGTACAAGCCGTACAGAAAACTGACCATCAACTGATCCATAATGCTGAATGGCTCTTTGGCCATTATTTTCTGCATCAGTGGGTAAACCGGTGCTGCCAGTACAAGCAAAAAGGTAAGGATAACCGAAAAAATGATCACATCTACCAGGTAATTAGCCAGCCGCTGCCCGATTCCGGCAGGAACAGGCGCGCTTAATGGGGATTCGGAAAAACTTGATTGAGAAAATTCAGGCAAAACAGGTGGTTTTAATTCAGCGCAAAACTAACCCGAATAGCGATAATAACTGATATCGGAATTCGGTATCCGGGCGGGACCAAATTTTTCCCCAGGCGCGTTAGGCGGTAACCCTTTGGGCGCTTCCGTACAGGCCGGACCGCGGCTTAATTGGCGTAATGCCGCCGTCTTCCGGAAAATCTTCGGCTTCAAGTTCAATGCGGCGGGTAATATCTGTAAGGGAGGTTATGCGTTGCACGGTGTAGGGAATTGTATCCAGCCCTGACACGAATTTGAGAATATAGTTATAGATGCCGATGAGGTCTCCTACGAGAATGGCCGGAATTTGCGCCCTGGTGGTGACTAACAATGAAATGCCAACTACCACCACCACCAAAATTTCCATCATGCCAAAGTTCCAGGCTTCCTGGTCCGAAATCTTAATCTGCCAGTTGCGGAGATTGTTATAATGCTGCCTGATGATATGAATATTACCCGTGGCGATAATATCTACCTGCTTTTCGAGCTCATCATTCTTTACCCGGGTGAGTCTTTTCATTTTTCCGCCATAAAAATAACTGATGGCTGTTACGGGTACCAGGATGGCAAGGCAAACCAGCACAATGGATGTATCATAAAAACAGAGCATCACCAGCGATCCAGCAAGATTATAGATGGCTTCTATCACGTAAATGAGGTCGTATTCCAGGAAATCTACAAATTCCCGCGCCAGGGTGGAGTGGGCGCTGAGTTTACTGATATCTTTTTGGCCAAAGCGCCGGGCAAGAAACCGGGTTACCAGCGAGGTGTAGATGGCGGAATAAGTCCTGGTGTCGAGCCTGTGCCGAAAAGTGCCAATAATTAGCCAGGCAACGTGAACACCGCACAACATTAGGAGGCCGTGGTAACTTCCCTTCATCAAATCATTGACGGCCTTTCCCAGGAAAAAAGGACGCAGCAGGGTGCCCAGCATTTCCAGTGAAAAAAGGGTATAGGTTAAAACCAGCTGACCGCGATGTTTTACAATCAGTTTTTTTAATAATTCAAATCTTGACATAACTATCCAGCTCCTTACTTTAATTCAAGGGGGTAAATCAACTTCCTCTGGAATTAATGGGTTAGTAGGACCGGAAAACTGCGGGGGCGTTTAAGCGCCTGCGAGCTGTTGCTCGCGTACAGTAACGGAGTTGTGGGGACCGCCTTTAATCAGGCCCCTGCATTGCGTTGAACCACAGCGACACTGGAAAGGCTCCATATGTTTTTCATCCAGAAAGCTTGCATAATCTAGGGTTAGTTCTTCCCCTTTCTGTATTGCGCGGAGCGCAATGATGTTTAAGCCTTCGTATGCTGTATTCGGTTCACAACTGTGGTTCTGGGGGGCCCAGCCCCTCGGATTGTCATCCCAGAGCAAAAATACCTCATTGCTGACCGGATAAGCATACCGGCGGAAGATTTCTTTTTCCTCATCGGACCAGTGCTTTTCTACAAACCGGCGGGTAACCAGGCGCTGTGGCTTTTCTTCCCCCTTGAAAATTAACTGGTTAGGTAAAATAATTCCTTTGGCATAAATCCCAAACCCGGCTATGGCATTCCCTTTCATTTCATATTTTAACTGTTTTCTGGCATGCCGCGCGATGCCTTCGGCGATGATGTGCCGCAGAAAACCCGCCTGCCCGATTCCGTCGTGGCGCAGAATGTAATCGGCAGAGCCTTCATACCCATCTGTGTAAAAAACGGAGCACGTAAAGTTTACTTCAAGGAAATACAGTTCGCCTTTACTGTTGCGCCGGAAATCCATGCGGGCATAGCCCACTCCGCCGAAGCTCCGGAAGATGCGAGCTGCAGCATTTCTCAGTTTTGCATCCAGCTGCGCATCTTTGCAGGGAATGTTGCTGTCGGGATGCAATTCGGAGGTTTTAAGCGCATAGGTTTTGAACTGGTTGCCTTCGGGGAAAACAAATTCTATCGGCTTAAAGACTTTGGAAGCGGTGGCCGATTCTGGTGTCGCAGCGACGAGTACGGTGAATTCCCTGCCTTTGATGTATTCTTCGACGAGCAGCTGTTCATAGGAATTGATGATTTCTGCGACTTTCTGTTTCAGCTCTTCTTTGTTCCTCACCAGGGAATGTTCGTCGATTCCCAGGCTGTCACCGGCCTTTGCGGGCTTAACGAAGAGGGGAAAGCGGAGTTGCTCAATGGCTGTTTCCACATCCTGCAGATTTTCGACCAGCACATAAGCCGGGGTCAAAACACCTTCTGTGTAGGCAACATATTTCATCAGTTCCTTGGGCGGATCATACAACAGGGAGGAAGGGCCCGTGTGCGGCAGGTTGAGCAACTCAAGCGAATAAACCACATCTATCGAGGGGACATCCCATTCCAGGTATCCCTCGCAGAGGTTCACGAAAATATCATATCCTTTGTTTTTGAGTTCCTTAAGCTGGCGAAAGGTGTGCTGCTTGCTAAGAAACACATTGTCTACCGTATCCCCGGGCAGCAGGGCAGCGAGGTTGCGAGGCGGGTCATAATTTTTATAATCCACTGACGAAGTGGAGTAATCGGGTTGCAGAACGCATACTTTCATAAAAAAGGGCAAATAGGTTTAACAGGTGGAAGTAGTAGTAAGCGGGGCGAATTGCTTTGGGAAATCAAAAATACCGCATCACTGCTGTTTCAACAGGCGACTCTTTGTTTTTGCGACGGTTTTTTTCATCCTGCCAGCAGGTTTTTTGATTTTCGCGCGACTGATGGCGTTATCGAGAATTGCGGCTACTGCGCCGGAGAAAGTGTTGCCGGAGAGCCGTAAGATAGCGCCGATAGACGTATAGTCCTCATCATCACTAATTCCGCATTGCGCATTTACTTCAAGAACAGATATTTGTCCGGTTGCCTTATCCATCCTCAAATCGATTCTTCCATATCCTTTTCCCCCGACGGCAACATAGGCATCCCAGCTAATCCGGTTGATGGAGGCTACAAGCGAAGCATCGGGAGCATGGTAGGTATAGAAAGGCTCGTCGCCGGGAAGCGGGGTCTCTTCGTCATAAGTTTCCCAAAGCCGGTCGAACGACAGGAATTTTTCCTGCTCGGGAAGAGAAGGATGAAACACGCGTTCTACAGGTGGGTAAATAATTCTTTTATTGGGTTTGTCCGCATCCCCAATGATAAAGGTGGTAAACTCGGGACCATTGATATACGATTCAGCGATGATACCGCCTGCCGACAGGCTCCAGCCGCGGTACCCTTCAAACAGCAGTCTGACCTGTTCGGCAAGGGCTTCGGGGGTACTCACGACCGACCTGATGCCAACGCCCATGCTTCCCCCGGAGACAGCAGGTTTAACAATAACCGGGGTGCCGAGCGCCTGGAATATACCAACTGCCGAAGCCGGATCTTCCGTTAACATTCGCCAGGCTGGTGTGGGAATGCCGGATTTATCGAATGCCTCTTTCATCACAATTTTAGAGGTAGTGATGGCATAAAAATATTCGTTAGCGCCGGTAAAAATCATCTTCTTCTGCTGGAGATATTTCAATACGGAGATGCCCGGGGTACCATTTATTTCATCGCCGTCGCACAGGTTCAGGATCACCGGTGGTTTGTCACAATCTTCCATTTCAATCATGTCGATGACGGAACGGAAGTTATCCGGTGTCACGGGTTGCCAGATCCAATCGAGGTTCAATGCCGTGAATGTGCTGCTGTATTCCTGGATGCTTTGGGAGAAGTCGTAATAATAATCAACATTGGGATCGCCGGTGTGAAGCTGGGGTGCCAGTACCCAGATTTTGCGATGTTGCAGCTGTTCAGTGATATGGGCGCTTCCAGGTAAAGGCATAGTTTGAACGGTCAGTATTGCTGCCGGTTTTTTAGTTTGCGTTTGATGAATTCCGTCAGCCGGTATCTTTCCAGGATCGGTTCGCCAATGTGAGCAGCTCCTTCAATTTTATTCAGGCAACCCGACGATCCGCAGTAACAGCTGAACGGCTGAACCATTTCCCACTCGGTAGACGGATAAAAAAAGGTAAACTCATCTCCGGGGTTGATTTCTTCCAGGCAAACCAGCTGCATCAGTGAAGTATCGAAAAAAACGGATGGTGCGCAACTGTGATTAATATACTGCAGGAATTCAGGCTGAAGGGTGATGTGTTTATCGTCATCCACCTGTACAGTAAGATAAGTAACAACGGAGGAGGTGGTACCGGCATGGAAGGACGCGATTACTTCGCCGGCTTGAAAAGACTTAGTAGCATGGAGAGACTGTTGCCCGGATTGTTCATTTTTCCAAACTTCTGCATATCCATTGTTACTTACCAGGCGAAGCGTTTGTGAAGAAGCCGTTTTGCTAGTCATGCGGGAATTAAAAAATGGGTTGACGTATGATGATACCGGGGAAAAGCATTAAGTTTTTGTAATAAAGAGCGGGCCGCCAGTCCTAATAATTCGTGTTAATTAAAAGTAATAAACTATTCAATAAAAAACAGGTTGTCTTAAAAAAATTATACACAATAGTTGCATAGTTATCGTGTATAACTATGCATTAACCAACCCTGATGATACGGCGTATAATACCGGCGATTTATTAATACGTCCTGCAACCGGCTTATTGGGTATCCCGGTGTTACAACCGCTTTTACAATTTCTTATACAATCCGTGGGAACGTACATCATGGTGCCCTTCTTGTGCTTCCCGCTTTCAAACCGGTTGGCGCCGGTACGCGAGGGAAGAAGATTCAACTTTTTTGTTTCTGCTGTTTGCGCCGGCTTGTTTTTTTTGGGGTTGCGGGCGGATTAAACCAGGAGGAAAAACTTTCGGGCGCTTCGCAACAGGCAAGACCTTCCCAGCGCGCATGGAGTAGCTTCTTCAATTCTTCTTTTAATGCGGAAGAAGAATCAGTAAACAGCAGCCGGATTTTTTTTGTCAGGGGTTTTGGCTTCAGGGAAGCTATAAAAGCATCCGCAGGCTGAACGGTCTTCTCATAAAATGAGTTGGCAAAATAGGACGTTGCTTTTTGAATACGCAGTCCGATTTGTTCCCGGTTGATGCTGTGGGTGCTGTCAAAATACCGGGACAGCTCCTCCCGGAACTTTGCGGCGATTAGCAGCTCTGCGGTTACGCGTTCGGGCATACCGCTAATCAGGTCATTATCCTGTTCGCCGATCAGTAACGTGTAGGCACCGGCATGGCCGGCTATTTCCCGGGCAATACTGAGCAACCGATCGAAGCGGAAGATATTCAGTAAATCATTTTTTAACGCAGCCTGTTTTTCTTCCCGGAGAAACTGTTCCAGCTGATCGGCATTGACCGCTTTGCGGGAAAACGCGATTACCCGGTTGTCGGTGGAGATAGCGGACTGCTCAATCTTTGAGAGCAGGATCACTCCGGCCAGCGCAGTGCAGCGGCTAAGGGCTACATATACCTGACCTGCAGCAAACGAACCCCCCGCATCGATGATGGCCCGGTCGAATGTCAGCCCCTGGCTTTTATGGATAGTTACAGCCCAGGCCAGCTTTAGCGGGTATTGTGTAAAGCTTCCCAGTTCTTCTTCTTTCAGCCGGCCGGTATGCTTATCCAGGCTATAGCGGATATTCAGCCATTTTTCTTTTTCAACTGCCTGTTCAGACCCGTCGGCATTGGCAGTTACCGTGATGCTGTCTTCTGCGATTTTTTTAACCGTGGCCAGCTTACCATTGAAATACTTCCGCTCCCCGCCGGAATCATTTTTAATAAACATCACCTGGGCGCCCACCCTCAGCGCAAGTGATATAGCCGTTGGATATGATTTTTCAGGGAACTCACCGGTCACTGTTCCCACAAAGACAAACATTTTTCCGGTCAGTTTGCCCAGCGCTTCTGTATTGATAGCGGTCGCTCTGTTATTATGGGTCGAAAGGGTGATATAGGGTTCCCCGCCATCCGGAACGAAACCGGGTCTGTACTGCCGGTTCAACAGCGAGAAATCGGCAATTTTCATTTCATTATGCCTTACCTTATTGAGGAGACTGATAAACTCCTCATCATGCTGCCGGTAAATTTTTTTCAGTTCGATATACACTGGCGACTGGGCGGCTATGGCATGGGCACTGAAAAAGAAGGGGCTTTGATATGACTGTTGAAGCATATTCCATTCGTTTCCATCCACAACAGGCGGGAGCTGAAACATATCCCCAATGTAAACGACCTGCACACCTCCGAAGACCTCGAAAGGCTTTTTCCGAAAATGCCGCAGTACGGCATCCATGGCGTCCAGCGTATCAGCCCTCACCATACTGATCTCATCGATGATCAGCAACTCAAGCCCTTCCAGCAGTTTCCGTTTCTCGGCATTGAACCTAATATGTTTAAGTAGTTGTTGTTTACTGGTGGCGTTTTCATCGGTTGTATATAACGCGTCGGGAAGGAAAGGACCGAAAGGCAGCTGGAAAAAAGAATGGATGGTAACGCCCCCGGCATTGATGGCTGCAACCCCTGTTGGCGCAACAACCACCGCCTGCTTGGTGGTTTTGCTTTTCAGGGTCCGTAAAAAAAAGGTCTTGCCCGTACCGGCTTTCCCGGTCAGGAAAATGGCGCGTCGGGTCGTATTTACCATTTCCATCGCGAGATCGAATTCTTTGTTTGAGCCTGCTGGGCGTTCCGTGTTCTCCATGGGTATTACTCTTAGCGCGCAATTTCAACCAGCCTGTAACAATAATAGCGATACAGGAGGTAAAGTACCGGGGTCAAAAGTAGGCATTGGTGACGGTTCACACCGCGTATCTCACCTCACCGACGTCATATAAGGATTATGGCACGTATCAACATCCAAACACGCGAAGGTCGATCGGCAGACCATAATGCCTGCCGTTGTCCGTTCGACCGATAACCTGGGACCGATAACCTGGGACGGATAACCTGGGACGGATAACCTGGGACGACACCAGGCGTCTGCCGTGTCACAGTCGGTTTTTCAGATACCAGCTGCAAGGAACTGCAGTTTACGCGGGTTATCGCCGGCTGTTCCACCGCACTACCCGCATAAACTGCAGCATCACTCCGGCGACCTTATGCCTTCGGCGCCCCGATCAACAACACTTCATTCACCTGTACCTCGGTCAGGTGTTTCCGGTTGCCTTCCTTGTCTGCATAACTCCGGTTGATCAGCTTTCCTTCGATCACCACTTCCTTTCCTTTGGTAAGGAATCTTTCCGCCAGGTCGGCCACTTTTCCCCAGGCCACCAGCGAGTGCCACTGGGTTTCGGTGACTTTCTCTCCCTGGGCATTGCGGTAAATTTCGTTGGTGGCGACGCTGAACCGGGCGAGTTTCTTCCCGTTTTCAGTTGTCCGGATTTCCGGGGGATTGCCAACATGGCCAATCAGCTGAACTTTGTTTTTGAGTGCATACATAAGTAAAAATTTGTGCCGGCGTCATTCCGGTTTCCACGGATAAGACAGCGGCGGTGAAAAATTATTATTTCAATCAGTTCCAGCGCTGGTCGACTGACCCGGCAAAGATGAACCGGCCGGGAGGATGCAATCGGTTGTTTACCGTTTAAATACAGTTATAAGCGTTTGAAAACGGTTGGTGAAAGATTCGGCGGGTAGGATATTTGGGCAACAAAGCGCTTTGCTATGATTGAACAACCCGTTGCTAAATCCTGCCTGACCTGCGGCAAAACCGTCAGGGGGCGGTCCGACAAAAAATTCTGTGGCGACTACTGCCGCAATTTGTACAATAATGAAATGAAGTCGGGGACCAATCATCTTATCAGGAACATCACCAATACCATTCGAAAGAACCGCCGTATCCTCAAAGATGCTATACCGGAGGGGCGGGTTACGACCAGGTTAAGCCGCGAACAGTTGCTGGCGAGCGGTTTTCAATTCAGGTACGGCACCCATTATTTCGTTAACAGCAGCGGACAGCGCTATTTTTTTTGCTATGATTATGGTTACCTGCAAATCGATCAGGATTGTCTCCTGGTGGTCAGGCAAAGGCCGGACCGCAGGAAAACGGCCGAACGGTCCGATCCCTGAATGCAGGGCATAAAAAAACCCCGCAATGCGGGGTTGCTATGGATAAAGCTAATTTAATTATTGAGCATCAGGGGCATGACCAGCATCAGTAATTCCTCGCCGTCTGTGGCATCAGTAGGTTTTAAAATGCCTGCTTTGGTTGGGGTAGACAACTCCATGCGAATCTCTTCCCCGTCTGCGCCACCGAGCATTTCTATTAAAAATTTTGCGTTGAACGCAATACCCAGGTCTTCGCCATCGTACTGGCATTTCATTCTTTCATTGCCTTCAAAACTGAAATCCACATCCTGCGCAGCCAGCTGCAGTCCGCTCCCCTGTATGTTAAGGACCACCTGGTTGGTACTCTTATTACTGAATACCACCACCCGCCGCAGGGCATTCTGGAAATCGATCCGGTTCACCACCAGTTTATAGGGATTATCTGCGGGAATTACCACCTTATAATCCGGGAAGCGGGCATCGATAAGCCGGCAGCTCATCTGGGTGCTGCCATGCCGGATGAACAGGTGATTGCTGTTATAGCTGATCGTAATCTCATCTTCATTGAAAGGAAGAACATTTTTAAGCAGGGTCAGCGGCTTCTTGGGAACGATAAAGGAATCCGTTTTCGGGCAGGAGATATCCGTTCTTTTGTATTTTACCAGCCTGTGTGCATCGGTAGCCACGAACTGGATGAATTTTTTATCAAGTTCAAAATAAACGCCTGTCATGGCCGGGCGCAAATCATCGTTACTAACGGCAAAGAGGGTTTTGTTGATACCGGTTACGAGTGCGTTGGAGGTCATGGTAAAGGACGTCGTGTCATCCGCCGCCGGTTCCTTGGGGAAGTTGTCGGGGTTTTCGCCCATCACCTTGTACTTGCCGTTATCCGTGGTAATTTCAACCGCAAAGCTTTTATCGATATTGAATGTCAGGGGTTGATCCGGGATGTTTTTCAGGGAATCCAGCAATATTTTACCGGGGATACAAACACGGCCACTTTCCTTGGCCTCAATATCCATGTAGATCCGCATGACCGTTTCCAGGTCAGTCGCAACAATCGTGAGTTTATTTTTTTCGATTTCAAAAAGAAAGTCTTCCAGTATCGGTAATACCGTGTTGGAATTAATAACCCCGCTGATTTGCTGAAGGTGTTTCAGTAGGGCTGATGACGAAACAATAAACTTCATAGAGCGCCATGATTTGTGACGAAACTACAGATTTTTAACCAATAGGCAACCCGAATCTGGCGAAGGTGGATTAATTGTGAAGTGGTCTTTTTTGCCGCCAGCCCGGAGTTTATGAGCCGGCTACAAGTGACCCTTCGCGGTACACCGGAAGTACCGGGGCGAGGTCTGGCGTAAGGCAATACCGGATGTCATCCATCAGGCCATATTTACTCAGCCGGATAAAATGGGAAGCCTGCTTTTCCTGCATGAATCCATAAAGGTTTTTCCCGGCGGCCTTGTACATCGACAGGGCAACCTGGGAAGAATCGCAATTGATATCGAAAAACTGCGCAACCCGCTCCACTACGGCACCGGCAAACAACATGTCTTCAAGGTTAACGCGGTCCTTCCATCCTGCGCAGGCGAGGATCACAGGTTGCTGCTGACGGCTCAGATAATCGGCCACGCGCGACAGGTTTGGAAAGGAGCCTGTGATGATCTCTCCCGCCTTACTGGCAAGCGCCATGTGCAGGAGCCTGGTTCCGTTGGTTGTCGTCAGCACCAGCTTTTTTCCCGCTATAAAGTCGCGTGGATATTCAAGGGGCGAATTGCCGTGTTGCAGGCCATCTGCTATTTTGCCGTCCCGTTCTCCGGCACTAATAGCACCGTATTTCTGGCTGAGTTCGATACACTCGCTTACGCTGTCGACCGGGATAATCGCGTCCGCCCCGTTGTACAGCGCGGTGGCGATGGTCGATGTTGCCCTGAGCACATCAATTATTACTACAACGGCATCCCTGATTTCATGCACGTGAAGCAGAGCTGGAGAGAAAACGGTGAACAGGGGTGGCGGGTTTGCAGTCATACGTAAACCGCGAAGTTAACCATTAATAGAGACCGGTACTCATGCACACTGGTGGTGAAAATGGATCGGGCATCCGCAGTCAGACCGCAAGAAGGATCTTCCAGGAATCTGATTCTGCATATTGTTTAATGGAAGAGTTTCGCAATTCGAGCAGCGTGCGCAGATATTTTCGGAGGAAGAGGGCGCTGGCTAACCTGCCGATTGCGCCGAAAGGGGGCTCAAAGGAGAAAAACTCGATCATCAGGGTTCCGTTTTTCACGGGTTTGAAAAAATGCTCATGCTTCATGGCCTTAAAATCTCCGCTTACCATCTCATCGGTAAAACGCTCTGGTAATTCCATGCTTGAAATACTCATTTTCAGGAACCGCTTTTTGCCGAGCAGTTTGGCTGTCCAGGTAACGGTTTCATCCTTTTTCAATAAGCCCGAGCTCGTCCCGGCGATGGCTTCGCTTTCGTACCGGCTGAACACTTTTTTTACCACGGCAACGCTCCGGCTGAGGTCGAAAACCCGCTGTGGTGGTGCGGCGATAAAAGTGGTGAGGTGGATGGTTGTGGTGGTGCTCATGGGAAACAGGAATTCTACCTGTTTAACGCAAAAAGCGCCCCGATAATATCAGGTGAACGGAAATTTTACCACGCTGGCCTCGAGCAGGCGATCGCGTATTTTTATATAGATTTTTGCATCCAGCCGGGCAAAAACCGTCCGCACGTAGCCCATGCCAATCCCCTTGGACAGGGAAGGGGACTGGGTGCCGGAGGTGACTATACCGATGGTCATGCCGCTGAAATCCTTGATTTCATAACCATGGCGGGGAATACCTTTTTCAATCATCTCAAACCCGACCAGCTTACGTTCGGGGCCGATTTCTTTCTGGGTCTGCAGGACTTCTTTTGCCGTAAACTCTTTTGAAAATTTCGTAATCCAGCCGAGGCCGGCTTCCAGCGGGGATGTGTCATCGTCAATATCATTGCCATACAGGCAATAGCCCATCTCCAGCCGGAGCGTATCACGTGCACCCAGGCCGATTGGTTTCAGCCCCTGCGGCCCCCCGATGTTAAATATGGCATCCCATATTTTGGCCGCATCGCCATCCTTATCCTCAAAATATATTTCAACCCCGCCGGCACCGGTGTATCCCGTGGCGCTAATCAGTACGTTTTCAACACCTGCAAAAGTTCCCCTCGCGAAACTATAGTACTGCAGGTTCATGATATCAATAGAAGTAAGCGGCTGCAGTATCCTGGTGGCATTAGGACCCTGGATGGCCAGCAGGCAGGTCTTTTCCGAGATATTATGCATTTCAGCGTTGCTGGTATTGAAACCGCTGATCCATTCCCAGTCTTTTTCGATGTTGGCGGCATTCACCACCAGCATATAGGATTTCCCGGGCTCCAGGCAATAAATGAGCAGGTCATCCACTATGCCGCCCTCCTTGTTGGTGAGGCAGCTGTACTGCGCTTTTCCGGCGACGAGCTTTGACGCATCATTGGTCGTAACGCGCTGAATCAGATCCAGGGCATCAGGCCCCTTTATCACAAACTCACCCATATGGCTGACATCGAAAATGCCGGCATTGGAACGGACCGCCGCATGTTCGTCGTTGATACCGGTATAACTGATGGGCATATTGTAGCCCGCGAACTCAGCCATTTTTGCACCGAGTGCGATGTGATTGCTGGTGAAAGCAGTGTTTTTCATTGTCCGGAATATTTACAGGAAAGCTGCAAAAATAAAGGTTGCCGGTGAGAGGTGCTTAAAATTTTAACCGGTTTACCCGCTTATAATGAGGAAGCCCCTCATTAAAATGAAGGGCTTGTTCCAACTTCAACCCGCTTGCCGACAAACTGCCGGCGGCGGCATGCGGGCGGAACTTTTTCCGCGTGTGCGGGAATTGTTCTGGATAAAATATTTACGTCAGCCGGTTAAATGCCTAACTGGTAAACTGATAAAACGGGTGATAAAATTGATCCGGTCAGGGATAACGTCCTGGTTTTGCCCGGTGCCGGCGCAGCCTGGCGGGATTCGGTACTTGACTTGAGAATCTCCTTTAGTTTTTTTTCGCGCAGGATGCTGTCTTTGATCCGTAGTTCTTCCCGCAATTTGTCTTTTGCCTTCAACCGTATAGAATCCTCGAGTTGTTGGTAACGGTAATGGTTGCTGTTATTGCCATCGTCCGCATTATTTCCTTCCCCGCCGTTATTTTCCTCTTCGTTGCTGTTTTCTTCCCTGCGCGGTTTGGGAACCAGCCTATAGCGGCCACTTTTCAGTTCCGCCGGATCCAGATCCCTGACTTTCTGGAGACCGTCCGGTGTCATGATATATTCTATCCCCGTATCCCAGGAATAGCTTTCATCGCGGTAATCATTGAAATCGGCATTCCATCCGCGCCTGTTGTTTACATTCACATCAAACCAGGAATAGTGGTTGACGGGGTCTTTCAGCAGGATTCTTTTGCCGACCGGCACCTGTACGATCACAAGTACTTTCTGGTTGCGGAATTTTTCTGTGCTGCTGATTGGGAAACCTTCGGGCAGGTAAAGCATACTGTCCTGCTGCTCGATATCGAAATGAATGTTGGCGGCGCTGCCCGAGGCCCTTTGCCGGGTGCTGCCCTGGCTGATTTTAACCAGCGACGCATGAAAGCTGCTGTCCCGGCTCTTTACTACTTTTATCCTGATGGTGTTGAGCATCAGCGTATCCATGTTTACGCCGTACACCGGCAGGTCTTCATTGAACCGGAAACCAAACCAGTCGCCGTGATAGTATTGCAGGTTGGAGCGGTTCACGTCGACCGTTAATTTGCCCGAGGACGGGTCGGTCATGTTTACGGTAGTTTCTACCGGAACGCTCACTTTGAAATTATTGGCAAAAGAGCCCACCAGGAAAATCACGCAGAACCAGCCCGCAGCCCACAGGATACCAAACGTGTATCCGAGGTAGTTATGATTGGAACGAACACCCATGATCCTTCTGACCAGCCAGGTAATCAGGCCTACCAGTGGCACACCCAGGAAAAGAACAAGGGTAGCCCAGGCAAGGAAGTTCTGACCCGCGCTGTCCATCACAAAGTTTTTAAGCGGGAAGGCCGCCATGCCGCCAAATATCAGCGCGATCAGCACGCCAAAAAGGACCAGGGCGATTATCCCCGCGATAAAAAGGAAAAATGCCCGAAAGAGGACCCTGATGACATGCCCGGCGCCCCGGCCTGCCCGCCTCGCCATCGGGGCGGCGTCTGCAGCAAATCCCCTTGCATGCGTCCCGGCATGCTGACCGAAATTACTGGCCTTTGAGCCGAATTGCTGTGCTGACTGCTTAACTTCCTGGCCAAATTTTTCCGCTTTTGATTTGAAATTTTCGAGGTCTTCTTTCACGGTGTCACGAATAGAGTTCAGATCAACTTTCTCGCCGCGCATTTCCAGTTTTTCAGACGCAGTGGACGCATAAGGCACCGCGATCCATAATATGATATAAGTAATGAATAGCGTACTGCTCAGCGAACCGGTAATAATCCTTGGTCCGAATCCAAAATTCCAGTTCCACCAAATGGCATTCATCGACGCGGAAATAAGGCCGATAATCAGCGGAAGGGCAAAAACCAGCCTGGGAATCCAGCTGTCAATCCTGAAATAGGTCGCCAGTCCGCCGCAGACCCCTGCCAGCACCTTGTCATCTGCATTGCGGTAGAGCCTTTTGGTGATATTGGTTTCCAGTGATTGTGACGGAACAATGATCCATAATAATATATATATCCAGAAGAAGGCTCCGATCAGGATCACAAACAGTACCCGCATAATCACAGGGTCAATGCCGAGGTAATTGGCCAGCCCGCTGCAGACACCCCCGATGATCTTGTCGTCTTCGTTACGGAATAAACGGCCCCTGTTGGCGAAATAACGCGGAGCCTGGGTGTAAGCCGATTGTTCCCGGTAGCCGCCACCCATACCGCTTTCGCCGGACTGCGCTTCAAAATCCTGCGGGCGACCGATACTGCCAATAATTTCATTGATGTCTGCATCAGCAATGCAGGCTGCGCCTCTTTTCAGCCGCTCGGAAAACAATTCTGCAATACGATTTTCGATGTCGTTGATGATTTCGTCCCTTCCTTCCTCATTGGCAAAATAACTGCGGAGACTGCCGACGTATTGTTTCAGGGTTTCGTAGGCCGACTCTTCAATCGGGATGACCCGGCCCTGAAAGTTGATATTGATAATTTTTTTCATGGTGCTGTATTTTGGGGTTGAAGTTAGAAGGATGGGTTTTGGTTGGTGGTATCGGGCATGCTGTCAGTTTTCCTGGCCAGTGCATTAACCGCATTGGCCAATTCTTTCCAGGTTGCTTCCAGCTCATTGTAAAATTCCTGTCCCTTGCCGGTGAGCGAAAAGTATTTTCGTGGCGGTCCGGAATTGCTCTCCACCCATCGATAGGTGAGCATGTCCGCATTTTTCAGCCGTGTCAGCAGCGGGTATAGGGTGCCTTCAAAGATGTTGAGGTTGGCACCCTTCATTTCTTCCACGATGTCGCTGGGGTAAGACTCCCCCCGCCGGATAATGGAGAGGATGCAGAATTCCAGGATCCCTTTCCGCATCTGGCTTTGGGTATTTTCAATATTCATTGCGGTTTTTTTTACTTATCCCGCTTCATGCGGTATAATGCTTTTGCAAAACAAATATAGAAGGTTTTTTAGTACTATGCAAAACAAAGTACCAAAGAAAAAAAGGTAATCTCTTATAAACAATAACAGTTAATAACAAATTAACTGTAAATCAATTAATTAACTACAAAAACTGGTTAATACAAGTGCTGTTGAAATTGACAAGTGGTCAAATTCAGCGGTTGAATGGCATAAAAAATCCCGGCATCTGCCGGGATGGTATAACTCGTTCAGCAGGCTTACTTTTTCAGCCCGATTTCCCTCAGGCGTTCATCCAAGTATTCACCCGCCGTGGCGTCTTCATATACTTTGGGATGGGCTGCATCAACGGTGACGGGCAAGCAGGCGAGACTCATTTCACTTCTCGGGTGCAGGAAAAACGGGATCGAAAAACGCGAGGTATGCCAGAGTTCGCGAGGGGGATTTACCACACGGTGGGTGGTGGATTTCAGCTTGTTGTTGGTCAGTCGCTGCAGCATATCTCCTACGTTTACCACGATCTGGTCTGGCAATGAAACGGCTTCTACCCATTCATTTTTCTTGCTGAGGATCTGAAGACCGCCAGCCGACGCGCCGACCAGCAGCGTAATCAGGTTGATGTCTTCATGCTGCTCGGCCCTAATCGCAGACTTGGGCTCAGCTGTTATGGGCGGGTAATGGATGGCGCGCAATATCGAATTTCCATTGTGAATATGAACGTCGAAGAAATGTTCATCGAGCTGGAGATAAAGGGCGATGGCACGGAGTAGCGCACGACCGGATTTCTCGAACGCTTTATAGGTCTTGTTCAACGTTGGAGTAAAGGCCGGTATCTCTTCGATGGTAACGTTATCGGGGTACTCCTCTTTGATCGGATCGCCATCTTCAACGATTTGACCGTGCTGGTAAAACTCCTTTAAATCCGGCGCATCGCTGCCTTTCGCATGTTCTTTACCGAAAGCCGTATATCCGCGCTGGCCGGCGAGCCCGGCTAGTTCATATTTTCTCTTTTTATCAACCGGCATCGCAAAAAATTGTTGTACATATTTGTACAAATCTGCAATTAATTCATCTGGTATACCATGGTTGGTGACGGCCACAAAGCCAACTTCTTCGTAAGCTTTTCCGAGATCGTTAACGAACTTTTGCTTTAACTGGGCGTCTCCGCTGAGGAAGTCGGCCAGGTTAACCACGGGTATTGCCATAACAGGAATTTTAATTGATGAATCAGCCGGTGAAGGTAAGAAATTATATAACGGCATAGACCCGTTCGCACCGGGTGTGTGCGGGGGATTACAGCCTGCAGGCATCCTGTTAAGACTACTTATCTTTTTATCTCCGGGAACAAAATGATATTTTAGCGAATGGACCATGTTTTTATCCGCCTCGCGGCCCTTATTCTGCTGGGCTCGCTGACCGGTTGTGCCCCGCGTTATGCTAAATATATAGGCCGTTACCGTAACCCGGGTGGTCCATCGGTTCCGGACTTTAGCAACCTGTATTACTGGGCGTCCCACCCGGCAAAAAAAGACCCGGCTGACAGTGTCCCCCGGCCCCTGCTCGATGGTTATACGACAGACACCACGGCGGATGTGTTCTTTATCCATCCCACCACCTTTACCGATCCGCACAACCAGCAGTGGAATGCCGATATCAACGACGCTTCGATCAACGCAAAAACCGATTATACAACGGTTCTCTACCAGGCGAGCGTTTTTAATCACTACCGCATTTTTTGCCCGCGCTACCGGCAGGCGCACGTAAGAGCCTATTTTACCAGCGATACCACCCGGGCCAGGGCGGCCCTCAATCTGGCCTACACAGATGTAAAGACGGCCTTTCTTTATTATATGGCCCACGAAAATCATGGAAGGCCGGTTATCATAGCATCCCACAGCCAGGGAAGCACGCACGCCCAGACCCTGCTAAAAGAATTTTTTGATGGGGGGTCGTACAGCCATCAGCTGGTGGCTGCCTATGTTGCGGGTATGTATATTCCAGGAGATAAGTTTTCACAACTCCGCCCCTGCCATGACTCCGCCCAGACTGGATGCGTGATGGGATGGCGCACGTATAAAGAGGGATATGAACCGGAATTTGTTCAGCACGAACGGCAGGATGCGCTCGTGACCAACCCGCTTACCGGAACAGACAGCCGGGAGCCGGTTGACAATAAACAAAACAAAGGATCTATTTTATTAAAATTCAACACCATCAAAGCGCATGTGGTCGGGGATCAAATCCATGGAAATGTACTTTGGATAGGAAAAATTCACCTGCCGTTTAGTTTCCTAATCCGCCGGAAAAACTTTCATGTGGGGGATATCAACCTTTTTTATATGAATATCAGGGACGATGTGCACCGGAGGGTAACTATTTACCAGCAGAAATCGTAAGTATTTACCCTAGTCGGGCAATTACGGCCGTCTACCGAATATCCCGTGCTCAACGACGAAAAAATACGGGATATGGAAAGCTGTTTTGCATCTTTGTATCAGCAAGAAAGAAATATCCCAATCCATTGAAAAACTAAAACGACCTGGCCATTAAGAAATTTTTATTCCGTATCCGATAAGAACCTCACCAGTCTTTATATACCGCGGAATCTTAATTAACCTTATCCCCTACCCCCCAAGCCGTTTTTTTATTACCGAGTGAAAGATAATGCAGAGAGAACATCATTTTGTGAAATGAGCAACCCCGGACTTGTCCGGGGTTGCTCATTAGGCGGTAATTTGACCCGGTAGATGCCGGCCTAAAATTCTGCATTTTTGGGGGTACGCGGAAACGCGATCACATCCCTGATATTGGTCATACCCGTTACAAACTGTACCAGCCGCTCAAAGCCCAGCCCAAAGCCGGCATGCGGCACCGTTCCAAAACGCCTGGTATCGAGATACCACCAAAGTTCTTCCGCTGGTATGTTCATTTCCTTCATGCGCTGTTCCAGCCGGTCGAGCCTTTCTTCTCTTTGTGATCCGCCGACCATCTCGCCAATGCCCGGGGCAAGAATATCCATCGCTGCAACGGTCTTGCCATCTTCATTCTGCCGCATATAAAAAGCCTTGATATCTTTTGGATAATCTGATAAAATCACCGGTTTCTTAAAGTGTTTTTCAACCAGGTACCGTTCATGTTCGCTTTGCAGATCGATACCCCAGCCGTCTACCGGGTATTGAAATTTCTTCTTTTTGTTGTGGGCACTGTTTTTTAAAATATCAATTGCTTCGGTGTAGGTAATGCGCTCAAAGTTATTGTCCACCACAAATTCAAGCTTATCGAGCAACCCCATTTCGCTTCTTTTATCCTGGGGAAGCGACTTCTCCTCTTCCTGTAACCGCTGGGCAAGGAATTCCAGGTCTTCACGGTTATGTTCCATTGCATAACTGATGATATTTTTAATAAAGGCTTCAGCCAGGTCCATGTTGTCTTCCAGGTCATAGAAAGCCATCTCCGGTTCTATCATCCAGAATTCGGCGAGGTGTCTTGCGGTGTTGGAATTTTCGGCGCGGAAAGTGGGGCCGAAGGTATAGATATCGCCAAAAGCCATCGCGGCCAGTTCGCCTTCCAGCTGGCCGCTGACGGTGAGGTTGGTCGGCCTGCCAAAAAAATCTTCCTTGAAATCGACGGCCCCTCCGGCTGTGCGCGGCGTATTTTCAAAAGGCAGTGTGCTGACCCGGAACGTTTCCCCAGCTCCTTCGGCATCGCTGGCCGTAATAATGGGGGTATGGAGGTAGATAAACCCGCGCTCATTAAAGAAACGGTGAACGGCAAATGCAAGAGCATGCCTGACGCGGAAAATTGCGCCAAAGGTGTTGGTCCGGAAGCGGAGATGGGCAATTTCCCGGAGAAACTCAAGGCTGTGTTTTTTGGGTTGAAGGGGAAATTTCTCAGCGTCGCTGTCGCCGAGGACTTCAATGGTACTGGCTTTGATCTCTACTTTTTGTCCCCTCCCGGGAGAAGGCACCGCTTCCCCGGTAACTTTCAATGCTGCGCCGGTTGTGATCCGCTTCAGCAGGGCATCCTCAAAACGGCCGAGTTCCGCCACCACCTGGATGTGCTGGTTGGTGCTGCCGTCGTTCAACGCAATAAACTGGTTGTTCCGGAAGGTGCGCACCCAGCCCATTACCGTTACTTCTCCTGCCGGCTCGTCGGCCATAAGCAGCGTTTTGATCTTTATTCTTTTGTTGAACATATGCGCCGTTTTAAGGAGGGCAAAGATAAGGATTGACCGCGTTAGCCAACAGGAGGAGACGGCGATCGGGGGAAGGGTTGGTAACGTTGTGGTAACATTGCCGTCACATTTCGGTAATGTGGCCGTCACATTACGATAACATGGCCCGGGTAGCTTTGCGAAAATTTAAGAAATGAGACTTTTACTGCGGAGCTGCCTGATTATTGTGCATTTGGTTTTTGCCTTTGGACTGGCAAAAGCACAGGAAACATCGTCCACCCTCAGCGGGGAAATAACTGATCAGAAGGGCGCACCTGTTACGGGTGCATCTGTAATAGTGAAACATGAGCCAACAGGGTACAGCACCGGTACCGAATCAAATAGCAAAGGCATTTTTGTTATCCCTAACCTGAAACCGGGCGGGCCGTACACCATCACCGTTTCTTTTACCGGCATGGCCACACAGACTTTTGAAAATATCAACCTGTCGCTGGGTAACAATGCCGACCAGAATATCGTGTTGCGGAACGACGAAAAAAATCTTACCGAAGTTGTGATCACGGGCCGCACCCGGGGTACCGCCTCCGGTGTGACCGTGGGCCGTGCACAAATGAATACGCTCCCTACACTGGGTCGCAGTCTTGCCGATTTTACCAGGCTGACCCCCCAATCCAACAACAACTCATTTGCTGGCAGTAATTTCCGTTATAATAACCTTACCGTTGATGGCGCGATCAATAACGACGCTATCGGCTTCAGCAACTCGTTCGGCGGAACCAGCGGCGGCGGCCAGTCTGGTGCTGCAGGAGCCGGCACAAGAACCAATCCTTACAGCATTGACGTAATACAGGAAGTACAGGTACAGCTGGCACCCTTTGATGTTAAACTCGGCAACTTCACCGGTGGCAGCGTGAATGCCGTAACCAAAAGCGGTACGAATACTTTTCATGGTTCGGTTTACGGATATGGCCGCAACCAGGCGCTGGTAGGCAAAAGCGTAGACGGGCAGAAGTCTAAAATCGGCTCTGATTTTTATGACTACCAGTACGGGGCCACCATTGGCGGACCAATCGTCAAGAATAAACTTTTTTTCATTGCCAATTTCGAACAGACAAGGCGGCAGGAACCTACATTTTATAATGCCGGCGACCCCGGTGCGGCAGTATCCCTCGCTGACGCTACCAGCATCTACAACAACCTTAAAAACAAATACAACTACGACGCGGGCTCCTACATCGGCGCGTACAAATTATTTACGAACAGTGATAAGTTATTCGCCCGCCTGGATTATAACATCAACAGCAGGAATACCCTGACCCTGCGCGGTATCTATACCAACGGATGGGGCAACAACCTGGAAAGAACGAGTACCAATTTCCAGTTTGGGTCTACTGACTTTACGCAGTATACAAAAAACATTAATGTAACGGCCGAGCTGAAATCAAAACTGGGTGCGAATGTCAACAACCAGTTTAACGTCAGCTATATCAAGGTCCACGAATACCGTGATTTTCCCGGGCAGCTGTCTCCCCTCATGGATATTGGTGGCGGCGCCGTGTGGGCGGGTACCTGGAGGGAGGCTTCTATCTACAACATGAAGCAGCAGACCTTTGAAATCTCCGACAATGTGACCATCACGAAAGGAATCAATAAAATCACCCTCGGTACCCACAATGAATTCTATGACCTGACCTACGGGTTTATCAATTCATGGAACGGCCGCTGGGAATATTCCAACCTCACCAACTTCCTGGCTGATAAACCTTCCCGAATCCGTGGTGCCTATACTACTGATCCGAAATACCCGAACGACAGAAACGCGCTTTTTAATAATCCACCGAACCCGTACAAAGTCGCCCTCACCAGCGTTTATGTGCAGGACGAGATATCCGCCAGCAAGAAATTCCGGATTACCCCGGGCCTTCGGGTGGATTATCCCTTCCTGAGCAACCAAATACCGGTCGACAAAGATTTCGCCACCGCAAATAACAATACCTCGCACGGAACCTTCAGCAATACACCCTTCAACGAATTCACCAACAAATGGCTGGGAACCCCAACCTTGTCTCCCCGTGTAGGTTTCAACTGGGATATTAAAGGAAACCAGTCGATCGTACTTCGTGGCGGTGCCGGCGTTTTTGTAGGCAGGATGCCATTCGCATGGCTGGGTTATGCCGAAACATTATCCGGCGGCGTCTATAACAACATCGACTTCAGGCCTTCTGCCACAAATACACAGGGCGGCAACACAACCGTTCCCCTGGCGATCAACCCGCTTTATTTAAAAGACACGATCAATGCTCATGCGCTTGCCAGTGCCAATGCGGTGAATACCCGCGAGGTGGATGTTATCGACAATCATTTCAAACTTCCCCGGGTACTGCGTACCAACCTGGCAGCAGACTTTAAATTCGGCAACGGCTATAAATTAACGCTGGATGTACTCTACACCAAAACACTGTACGATGTAAAATTCCAGCAAATCAACCTGAAAGACCAGACTGAATACTATACATCCGGGCCCACTGCTTCACCAGTTTATACCGGTGGTAAGCTGAATCCGCAGTATTCAAATGTTTACCTGCTCACCAATACCACGCAGGGATACCGGTATAACTTCACCGGTCAGCTCAGCAAAACCACCAACGGTATTAAATTCGGCACGGGTCATTTCCTGAATATGAACTGGAGCGCAGCTTATACCTACGGCTTGAGCAAAGACATCAGCAATGGTATCCGTAACTCGTTCCAGTCCAATTTTGAAGTCAACCCCGCCATCACACCGAATAACGCGCAGCTCGCTTACTCTAATTTCGATTTGCGTCACCGCATCGTGGGTACCTTTGGAACCAACTGGGTATGGAACAGCATCAACAGCACGTCGCTTACATTCTTTTATTCCGGCCAGTCCGGCAGCCCTTATTCAGTCGTGTATAATTCCGGCGGCAATCCATTCGGCAACTCCGCCAACGCCAACCTGCCGTATATCCCTTCCAACCAGGGAGACATCCGGCTGGCTGACAACGGAGCGTATACAGCAGCCCAGCAGTGGGCTGACCTGGACAAACTGATCAGCGGAGATAAGTACCTGAGCACCCGCCGCGGTCAGTACGCTGAAAGAAACGGGTTGCGCACACCCTGGAACCATGAACTGGATCTGAAACTGATGCATGAATTCAAACTCAGCAAAACCAATAAATCACAGAGCCTGCAGATCAGCTTTGACGTATTTAACGTGCTGAACCTGCTGAATAACGACTGGGGACATATCACTTTTGTCACCAATGTCAATAATTACACCGTCAACCTGCTCAGCTTCGTAAAAGATGCCAATGGTGTAGCACCCGGTAAACCGTCTTCCGGGTACCAGCCTACCTTCAACTTTAACAGGCCAACCGGACTGAACGGAAACTATTACACCGTGGATCCCATCAACTCCCGCTGGCAGGGACAGCTGGGTGTGAAGTACAATTTTTAACAACTGGATACCATACAAAAGGCACCAAGGCCGTCCCTCGGGACGGCTTTATTTTTGGAAGAAATGCCCGAAAACACCGAAGTGTTAAGCCGCTGCGGGAAAAAATTAGTCCGGGCTGCTAATAGCCGCTGGTTAGGCTGCTAAGTATTTTTCACGTTGATTGATGGTGATTTTCCTATAGGCCTTTCCTGTTTCTACGCGTAAATACCGCCGGGTAGGTACAACGGCAGTACCGCCGAAGTGCTTGCCCAAGGCCGCTTTCACAAAATAATTTTTAGATTTTGCCTTTTTATGCTATCATTGCACAGGAATCAGGCTGGTTAGTGCATTCCTTTAGTCTACAGCTCATCAGTTTTTTCATTCCGTCACAATCACCTTTCATCTCAAAATTGTTTCAACAACCTGGTTTCTCGGTGCAGGTTTTTTGATTTCGATGACTAATACTCCTATATGTACGACATATTGCAACTGAACGACATGCTCGTTCCTGAATTGCTCGATATCGCTGAGCAATTAAAAATTCCTAATGCAAAAAAACTTGATAAACAAGCCCTAATATACCAGGTTTTGGATAAGCAAGCCGTTTCTGCCAGTGCAAAATCAGCCCCGGAAGACAAAACGAAGCGCAAGAGAATTGTAAAAACAACTACTGCCAATTCAACAGAAGAAGCGACTGTGGAAAGTGGTGACGACAAACCGGTTAAAGAAGCTGCGCGCAAGCCGATGCTTAAAAAAGAGGAAAAAACAATTGTAAAACGAGGCCGGAAAAAAGCGGGTGAAGAACCGGCCGTTGTACTTCCGGACAGTGAAGAAACAGATACGGTCAATGAAGAGCAGCAGCCGGAAATCGAGGCGGGTAACCGCGCAGCGGTAACGGTGGATACTTCCATGCAGGGCAATGGCAACCAGGGCTCGGGCAATACGAATGCCGACCAGCAGCGCAATAATTTTCAACAGCCGCGGAGAACAAATACCGAGGTGTTTAATATCGAATTTGACGGTATCATCCAGGGTGAAGGTGTGCTGGAAATGATGCCGGATGGATATGGTTTCCTGCGCAGCAGTGATTACAATTACCTCAGTTCACCTGATGACGTCTATGTTTCACCGTCGCAGATAAAATTGTTTGGCTTAAAAACCGGAGATACGGTATTTGGTGCTGTGCGTCCTCCCAAAGAAGGAGAAAAATATTTTGCACTGCTGAAAGTGGAAACGATTAATGGCAAGGGTCCTGAAGAAGTCCGCGACCGCGTGCCCTTCGATTACCTCACGCCCCTGTTTCCATTCGAAAAACTTAACCTGTTCACCAGCCCGTCAGATTATTCCACCCGCATCATGGATCTCTTTACGCCCATTGGTAAAGGACAGCGTGGCCTCATCGTTTCGCAGCCGAAAACCGGTAAGACAATGCTGCTGAAAGCCGTGGCCAATGCCATTGCAGAAAATCACCCTGAGTGTTACCTGATGATTGTACTGGTTGACGAACGCCCGGAAGAAGTTACCGATATGGAACGCAGTGTGAGAGCGGAAGTAATTGCCTCCACCTTTGATGAACCAGCTGAGAAACATGTGAAAGTGTCAACAATGGCCCTGCAGAAAGCAAAGCGCCTGGTGGAATGCGGTCATGATGTGGTGATCCTGCTGGATTCCATTACCCGGCTCGCGCGTGCACACAATACCGTTGCGCCGGCGAGTGGTAAAGTACTCAGCGGTGGTGTGGAAGCGAATGCCCTGCAGAAGCCCAAACAGTTTTTTGGGGCAGCCAGGAAAATTGAAAATGGGGGCTCACTGACGATACTTGCCACGGCGCTTATCGATACCGGCTCAAAGATGGAAGAAGTAATCTTCGAAGAATTTAAAGGTACCGGTAATATGGAATTGCAGCTAGACCGGCGTCTTGCCAACAGGCGTATTTTCCCGGCCATCGATCTTACGGCATCGTCCACACGCCGTGATGATTTGCTCCTCGATCGGGACGTGCTCCAGCGAATGAACCTGCTTCGCGTATTCCTGGGTGATATGAATACCGAGGAAGCGATGAACGAACTCCTGAAACGCATGCGTGGCACAAAAAGCAACGAAGAATTCCTCGCCAGTATGAACCGGTGATGACAAAAATAAATCGCAGACCCGGAAGTAATTCCGGGTTTTTTGTTTTAATAACGGTCAGGGGCGATATACACTGTCTTCGCGCCCATTTAACGGCAGTTTAAGCCTATATAAATGGGATAGTTTATTTTTGTAGCCCCGGAAACCGTATTGATTACCAAAAACAAACGTTATGAACATCAAACCATTGCTGGTTGCCGCTCTCCCCGTGATTTTATTTGTCTCCTGCGTAAGCAACAAAAAATTTAAGGCAGAACAACAGAAGTACGCGGACCTGAATACACAGTATGTAACCATGCAGGGCAGTCTGAAATCCTGCGAAGATGCGAAAGCCGATGCCGCGAAAAATAAACTGCTCAGCGACGCTGAAATCGAAAGCCTCAATAAGCAAATCGCATTCCTGAAAGATAACAATACCCAGGCCCTGCAGCAGTTGCAGAACCTGTCCGTCATTTCCAGCTCACAGGCCGAAAGTATCCGGAAGTCGATGGAAAATATCGGCGCCAAAGATTCTTATATCCAGGACCTGCAGACCTCCCTCGCCCGTAAAGATTCGCTGAATATGGCCCTTGTCATGAATCTTAAAGGCGCCATTGGTAATCTTGACGACAAGGACATCAATGTGAAAGTAGATAAGGGAGTAGTATACATCGATATCTCAGACAAGCTGTTGTTTAAAAGCGGCAGCTATACCATTACCGACAATGCGAAAGAGGTACTGGGAAAAGTGGCAATGGTGCTGAAGAATCAACCCGACATCGAGTTCATGGTGGAAGGGCATACAGACAACGTCGCATTTGCCAAGGGCACGTTACTCGACAACTGGGATCTCAGCGTAAAACGCGCTACTTCAGTGGTCCGCATCCTGCAGAACCAGTATGGACTTGACCCCGCCCATATCGCCGCCGCCGGACGCTCAGAGTACAAGCCGGTTGCCGACAATGGTACCGCCGAAGGCAGGGCTGCCAACCGCCGTACCAGGATCGTCATTCTTCCCCAGCTCGACCAGTTTTTTAAATTGCTGGAGCCGAAGCGATCTTAAACCAACTAAAGACATTGAATACAGGACCATTCAGCCGGATGGTCCTTTTTTATGCCGTTCGGCACCGGTTAATAGCGGTAACAAATGGCATTGATGTTCATACCTGCACCCACCGAGGCGAATATGATGAGATCGCCGTCTGCCAGTGCATGATCAGCTACCTTGTTTTTCAACACCAGGTCGTACAGGGTGGGTACAGTGGCCACGGAACTGTTTCCCAGCCAATGGATGCTCATCGGCATCACGCCGGCAGGTGGCGTATCGATGCCATACAGCCGGTAAAATTCCCGCACCATGGCATCGTCCATTTTTTCGTTGGCCTGGTGGATAAAGATTTTTTTTAAGTCTTGGATCCCATGCCCGCTTTTATCGAGGCATTCCTTCATGGCTAGCGGTACGTTTTTCATGGCATACTCATATACCTTCCGACCCTTCATTTTCATGTAGCGCACCCGGTCATCACTTTCCGGGAAGTTAGATCTTCCCATATCGATATAATGCAGTTCTTTAATGGTATGGCTTTGCATGGAGGAACTTAAAATGCCTTTTTGTGAGGCACCGCATTCGCGGTATTCCAGTACGCAGGCTCCTGCGCCGTCGGCAAATATCATACTGTCCCGGTCGAACAGGTCAATCACGCGCGAGAGGGTTTCAGCCCCAATGATCAGGCATTTTCTGGCCATACCCGATCGAAAAAATGCGTCCGCCTGGATAAGACCCTGGATCCATCCCGGGCAGCCGAACAGGATATCATAAGCAATACAGGATGCGTTCTGAATACCCAACCGGTTCTTTACCCGGCTGGCCAGCGCGGGTACGGCATCCACCTGGATCGTCTCACTGATGATGTCGCCAAAATTGTGCGCCACTATAATCTGGTCGATGGTCTCGGGGTCGGCACCGCTGTCTTCCAGCGCTTTCTGACCCGCAAAAAAGGCAAGGTCGGAGGCATTCATGCCGGCGGGCGCATAACGGCGTTCACTGATGCCCGTTATCTGCCTGAACTTATCCACCACCTCAGGCGAAGGCGTCTCAAGCCGGTTACGGGTATCCGAATAGAACACGTGCTGAAAAAAATCCTTGTTGGTCTGGACATCCGGTGGTATAAACGATCCTGTACCAGTAATTACGGAACAAAGCATAAACGGAGCAATCTTGTGGGTTAAACACTTTCGCTTGAAAGGTAATTAAAAAAAATCCGATGGGCAGGTTTGAACCGGAAATCGGTTGATCCCTGCAGTGCGTAATCAATGAACCGGGCGATACCGGCAGCCTATCCATGGGCAGCATCGTTGTGTCACAATCCTTTCAGCGGCATATCAATGTGCAGCGGGGGCCAATCACAGTAACTGTATACCCGTTTCGGTGAACCTTATCTTCTGCTGCTTATACAGGCTGCCGGTCACCATCTTAAACGTTTTTTTGCTCATCCCGAAAAAATCATAAATGCTTTCCGGGGAAGATTTATCGTAAAAAGGGAGGTAACCATTGTTCTCCTGCAGCAGGCGAAGAATTTTTGCCGCCTCATCTTCCACGCGGGCATAACCCGGCTTGCCGGCGGCCACATCTACTTTTCCGTCGGGCCGGATATGCGTAATGTAGCCTTCAAATGTATCGCCCGGGCTGATATTGCGGTAAATTTCATTGTGATGGAGTACACCGGTGAACAGGCTGTTGATGATAACCACATAGCCGATATCTGAACGGCGGTAGACGGTTAGCTTCACCGGCTCGGTCACTTTCAGGGTCATCGGTACCTGGTCCAGTTCAAAGTCAATTTTCTCGGTGGCGGCGGCCCTGCCCGTCTGTTCATCGATATACACCTTCACGAGATAATCCGCGCCCTCCCGCATGCCGCTGAGTTGCTTGCTCCGCGGTACGAAAAGGTCCTTCATCAGGCCCCAGTCCAGGAACGCACCCTGTTTGGTAACGGTCACCGCCCGCATCAGGGCGATTTCGCCCACAACGGCTATCGGCCGCTGCGTGGTGGCAATGAGGCGGTTCTCGGAATCGTGGTATACGAACACTTCAATCGTGTCACCGATTTTAAGATCGCGCGGCACAAACCGTTTTGGCAGCAGCAAACCCTCCCCGCCATCTTCCAGGAATGCGCCCACCTGGGTCATCCGTTGCACCCGGAGTGAATTATATACACCTGCTTTAACCATACCTTTTTATTGTAAACGCTTAGCGGCGCTATATCGTTTTAATGTTAACCCGGCGAAAATAGATAGGCTGGCCGGCATGTTTGCCCTGTAAACCAATATGCCCGTGCAATGGCAGCGATGCCATCGGCGTGCTAAGCCAGGCAGGAGCCGTACTGCCATCGGGATTATTTACTGCCGAGGTAAACGCACGCATATCACAGGTGTTGACGGGTTTGCCGTTAAGTTCTACGCGGATGATCGTTCCTTTACAACTCACCA
>JBBROE010000021.1:0-42538 GCA_038229695.1 Chitinophagales bacterium
CGGAGGCGTTGAAATATTATAACGCGGTTCGTGCGAGGGCAGGCGTGGCGCCAAAGACAAGTATCACCTATGCAGACCTTATGCAGGAACGAAAGGTGGAATTTGCTTACGAGGGACATGCCTGGTACAACTGGAAGGCCTGGTATTACTTCGACCCTTCAGCCGCGCTGAACTATTACAATACACAGAACCGGGGGAACTACAACATTTCTTATAACAACGGCAATCCCTTTGTGACCTATTTTGCGAGCAACAACTCGACCCCCGGCACGGTGACTTACAACATTTCCGCCAATACCGCCAATCTTCCCTACCCGGAAGCGGATCTGCTGGTGACACCCTCCCTTTCGTCGTCGCCGGTGCCTTTCGATTTCAGCAAAATTCCGCAATAAACACACCGATAAAAAACTTGTATGAAAAATATAACCTACCTCATTTTGCTTGCTGCCGGTTGCCTGGTGTTTGCCTGCAAAAAAAACTATATCAGCGGTCCCCCACTCATCAGTAAAGTAAGATCGCTGGATACGACCAAAAGAGACAGTTTTTTTGTAAAAGCCTTTCCGGGTACACAGATTGTGATCGAGGGTAATAATTTTGGTGGTCTCCAGGCAGTTTTATTTAATGACACTGCGGCCTATTTTAATCCTGTGTATGCGACCAACACTAATATTATTGTTACCATCCCGGGGACGGCGCAGACCAAAGCTACCAACCCTGCGGCCCCGGACATTATTAAAGTAGTGACCGACCATGGGACAACTACTTATGCTTTCCAGCTTTACCTGCCACCGCCGTATATCAATTCCATTTCTTTGGATAATACGGGAAAAGTGGTCACCATCAATGGAGGGAACTTCCAGGGGATTAAAAAAATTAAGTTCCCGGTGACGGGTTCACCGGATACGGCGGTCTCTTATACGGTAAGTAAAACCTTTAACCAGATAGTGGCGGTCATACCCTCCGGCACGCCGTTCGCCGATTCGCTGCGGGTGTTTTGCACTTTTGGTACGGCAGCATTCGCGTTCCCGCCGCCCATGACTATATCATCGGTCTCCAATGAAAACGGGATGCCCGGAACCACCATTTTCATTAACGGTTCCAACTTCATCGGGGTAAACAAAATCGTCTTTCCCGGGAATATCAACGGCACCAACCTGCAGACCGTGAGCGTAAACAAACTCAGTGTAACCGTACCGGCGGGGATTGCCGCACCGGATTCTCTCCGGGTAGTGGGTATCCTCGGTACGGTGTCTTCACCGCAGCCTTTCGATACTTATCTTACCCATCCTTCACCCGGTTACCTGTCCACTTTTGAAGTGCAGTATGCATCCGATAATACCGGCTTCGTGGGCTGGACAGGTGGCTACGCCGACGCACCTACTTCGGGCACCAAGTACCCCGGTGGAACAGGCGCTGTAGGCTACCTGGCACAGGGAAGCCCGATGCCTCCCAATACTAATCCCGGATCGCAGGGTAATGCCGGGTTTATGCAGCTTAACGAGGTTCCTTGGGTATCCAATCCTGCAATGTCCATCAATGGCTATTCGCTGAAATTTGAAGTGTACACCGCCACGCCCTGGGCAGCCGGTGAAATATGGGTCATGATGGGCGGCTGGTACGGATGGAAAAATTATATGGCGCGGTATGCGCCCTGGTCAGGTGATCCTTCCGGCAAATTCCAGCCGGGCGGATGGGTGACGGCCACCATACCCCTGAACCAGTTTGTTTCCTTCTCCGGTAACGGCTGGGATCTGAAACAATTTCCGACGGGGTCTCCTGCTTCTAAATTCTCTGATTTCACATCGACAGCACTTTGCTTTACCATTGTAAATGACCAGGCTTCTCCGAGTATCCCGGCCAATACGCTGAATATCGCAGTGGACAATATCCGGATTGTAAAGGGACAGTAAAATCTATAACAAATTATGCGTATCATACCATATGCTCAAAGGATAACTTTTTATTCGTTCCTCATCCTGCTGCTTGCTTCCTGCAGTAAAGCTACTACCACGGTAACGGGTGGTACAGGCGGCGGAACCGGTTTAAACAAAACCGATTCGGTGTATAACCCGGTTGACCCCGCCCTCCCGGTTTCCATTGGTTTCTTTCAGAATGGCTGGACGGGCAGAACCTTTACCGTGCCTGCTGCTGTTGCGGGTACCCTGCCGCAGGGCGGGGCCACGGATACACTGACCATCAATGTGAACAAGGTATTGGTTAAAGTGCCGCCGTATGTGTTTGGAAACAATTCAAACCTGTGGTCTGGTCAGCTGGTTACCCAGCCGGGCCTCATGCAATACCTGAAGGATCTTTCGCCGAACATCATCCGTGCCCCGGCAGGCAGTGTGAGCGACATTTACTTCTTCAATGGAACCGATGGCAGTCATGCCCCTTCCGATGCACCGGCTAACCTGCTGGACGCGAATGGAAATTCCTCCGCGGCCGGGTACTGGTATGGCGGAAACACGGCCTCCTGGACCTTTTCACTCAGCAATTATTACCAGTTGCTCGCACAGACCAACAGTACTGGTATCATTACTATCAACTATGGTTATGCACGGTATGGCACGTCTGCCAACCCGGTAGCAGCGGCGGCACACCTAGCGGCTGACTGGGTGCGCTACGACAAAGGCAGAACAAAATTCTGGGAGATTGGCAACGAAACCTATGGTAACTGGGAAGCGGGCTACCGTATTGACCAGTCCCAAAATAAGGACGGCCAGCCAGCAATTATCACTGGTGCCCTGTACGGGCAGCATGTGAAAGTTTTTGCTGATTCGATGCACGCTGCTGCCACGCAGATCGGTGCTACCATTTATATTGGTGCCACCCTGTACGATAAACCGGCGGCTTCGTTTGATTATGCCAGCATACAGACCTGGAACCAGGGCGTGCTGTCTAAGGCCGGAGCGACCCCGGACTATTATATCGTACATGATTATTTTACCGCGTATAATGCCAACTCCGGTGTGGGCGATATCCTGAACAGCGCTTCCACGGTACCCGCGGCGGTTATGAGTTACGTGCAAAGCCAGGTGAGTGCAGCAGGTGTGCCCATGAAGCCGGTGGCCATGACCGAATGGAATATCCAGGCGGTGGGATCAAAGCAGAATGTTTCTTTTATAGCCGGCGTTCACGCAGCTAAAACAATTGGCGCCATCATCAAAAATAAGTTTGGGGAAGCCGGCCGGTGGGATCTCGCCAATGGCTGGGATAACGGGAATGATCAGGGTCTGTTTAACCTCGGGGATGAGCCGAATGCACCGTTGTGGAACCCCCGCCCCGCATTTTACTACCTGTATTATTTCCAGCAGTATTTTGGCGACCGGATGGTGCAGGATACCCTGGCGGCCATCAACGGCGACCTCACGAGTTATTCTTCCACTTTCTCATCCGGCCAGGCGTCAACCGTCATCATCAATTCATCGGCTTCGCTCAGTCATATCGTGGCAGTAAATTTCCAGCATTTTCCTGCGGGAAGCAAATACTACTGGTATGTGCTCACGGGCGGAACTGACAATGGCAGTTTCTCCGGAAAGGTAATGGTGAATGGAACCGGGCCTGCAGGCAGCTCAGGGGGCCCGCTCAACTATGCCTCCCTTAAACCCTATTCCGCGCCGCTCACCGGCACCATCAATATTGCTGTGCCGCCTTTGGCCGTCGTGTACCTGGTGGCGGATAAAAAATAAGGAAAAACCACTTCATCTTATACGTGAATGAAATTGGTGTGTAACCATTTCATTCACGTATTTTTATTGAACTGAATAACTACCGGTGAAAAAGTTACTTACGGCCTTCCTGCTCGCTACGGCTGGACTTTTTTCCTGCCAGGCGCCGGTGGCGCCTGCCACAACCCTGTTTACCTACCTGCCTGCCTCCGAAACGGGGGTCGATTTCAACAACAGCATTACCGAGAGTGACTCATTGAACATGTTTGTCAATGAATATACTTATATGGGAGGTGGCGTGGCTGTCGCGGATTTTAACCGCGATGGATTACAGGATATCTTTTTTGCGGGAAACCAGGTCAGCTCAAGGCTGTACCTCAATACGGGCAAGCTTCATTTCCAGGACATCACCACCGCGGCGGGGGTATCCACCCAAGGCTGGTGTACCGGCCTAAGCGTAATTGACATCAACAACGACGGCTGGCCCGACATCTATTGCTGCGTATCGGGGAAAGTCAGTCCGGCGCAGCGCCGTAATTTGCTCTTCATTAACCAGCACAACAATACCTTCCGCGAGGAAGCCGAAGCCTATGGCATCGCCGATACCGCCTTCTCCACGCAGGCCGTATTCCTGGATTACGACCACGATGGACGACTGGATATGTTTCTCCTGAACCATACGCTGAATGACAACAGGCCCAACGACATCAGGGATATTGCCATCGATACACTGGCCGCCGCCGCCGATAAACTGTACCACAATGAGGGCGTGCCGCAGGGTATGAATCACCCGGTCTACAAAAATGTTACGGCAGCTGCAGGCATCAGGGATGACGGCAATGGCCTGGGCGTTTCTGTGAGTGATCTGAATGGGGATGGCTGGCCGGATATATACGTGGCCAACGACTATATCCGAAACGATGAACTCTGGCTCAACAACCGCAACGGTACCTTCAACAACGTGATTGCCACGGCAACCCGGCATGAGAGCTATTCCAGTATGGGCACCGATGCCGCCGACCTGAACAACGATGGCTGGCCGGATATCGTTACCCTGGATATGCAGCCGGAAACAAACCGCCGGAAAAAGATGATGTATTCTTTTTTAAATGACCAGCGACACCAGCTTGAAATGAACAAGGGTTACCAGCCCGAATACATTCACAATATGCTGCAGCTGGGAAATGGCGTACGTCATATCAATGGCCGCAACGAACCATTTTTCAGTGAAACCGGCGAACTGGCTGGTATTGCCGAAACGGACTGGAGCTGGAGTGTGTTGCTGGCTGACTTCAACAACGACGGCTGGAAAGACATGCATATCACGAACGGTCTCGGGCGCGATCCCACCAATACCGATTTCCTGGAATACCGCCATAACACAGTGATGCGCACCGGCATCCCGGAAAACGACAGCCAGCAGCAGCGAGCCCTGGTGGAGCACCTGGCTTCTCTCGGGCCGGCCGCCCTTCACAACTACCTTTTCCTGGGTACCAACGGTATGCAGTTTAACGATGTTTCACTTTCGGAAGGGCTGACTGTTCCTACAGTGTCTAACGGTGCCGTATATGCGGATCTTGATAACGACGGCGACCTGGATATAATAACCAGCAACATCAACAGCAGCGCTTTCGTGATGCGCAATAACCTGCGCAGCGCCGGCAATAAGGCGGACAGCAGTCATTTTCTCACCATCATGCTGCAGGGAGACAGCCTCAATACAGCCGGAGTCGGGGCAGTAGCCCGGGCCTATAGCGACGGTACATTTCAGCAGCTGGAACAGTTCCCTGTCCGTGGTTATCTTTCCTGTTCTGACAGCCGACTGCATTTCGGATTCGGTAAAAATATACCGGACTCTGTGACTATCACCTGGCCGGATAACCAGGTCAGCACTTTCCTGCATCCCCGCCCCGATACCTTACTGGTTGCCGGTTACCGTGCTGCCAGGCGGTTGACCAATCCATCTACGCCTGTGACGGATACTGCCAACTATCTTTTTCGGGATGCCCTGTCCTGGACCAGCGATGTGTTCAGGCACTGCGAATCTTTCTTTTTTGACTACGGGTTCCAGCCACTCCTCCTGCAAAAGTATTCCCAGGAAGGCCCGTTTATGGCCACCGGGGACGTGAATGGCGACGGGCGGGAGGACTTTTATATCGGCGGCGCCTTCCAGCAGCCGGGTAAAATTTATATCCAAAAGCCCAATGGAACTTTCACGGCCAGTAACCTTGACAGCGCCCCGAAAAACGAAGAGGATATGCAAAGTATTTTCTTCGATGCGGATGGCGACCGGGACCTCGATTTGCTGGTGGTGAGTGGCAGCACCGAGTTTGATAGTGGTTCATCGTACTACCGCCCGCGGTTATTTCTAAATGACGGAAAGGGAAAATTTAGGGCTGACAGTAGTGCCTTTTCACCCCTGGTGCGTACGCCCGGCAAATGTGTGGCGGCAGCGGATTTTGACGGGGATGGGGACATCGACCTGTTCATCGGTGGCAGGGTGGCCCTCGGTACTTTTCCCGCTCCGCCAAGAAGCTACCTGCTGCGCAATGATGGCGGAAAGTTTACCGATGTTACCACCACTATATGTCCCGCCCTGGAAAACCCCGGTTTGTTGAATGCTGCCGCCTGGGTGGATATGGACAACGATAAACTGCCTGAACTGGTGTTAGCGGGCGACTGGATGCCAATCCGTATTTTCAAAAACAACCGCAGCGCGTTTACCGAGATCACGAATGACAATGGCCTGCATACCCTGGGTGGTTTCTGGCGATCGCTTACCCTTGCGGACGTCGACAGGGATGGAAATATGGACATCATCGCCGGGAACCTGGGGCTGAATAACCCTTATCATATCACAGCCGCTCACCCCGCTGAACTGGTCGCTAAAGACTTTGACGGTAACGGTGTAACCGAACCAATCCTCTGCTACTGGATCAGGAATGACAGCGGTGTCTACCGCCTGTCCTCCGGCATAACGCGGGACGACTGGGCGCAGCAAATGCCTTCTATTAAGAAAAAATATGATCACAGTGAAGCGTATGCCAGCGCCGGCATGCAAGATATTTTTGATAGAGGCATGATGGACGGAGTGGTGATCCTGCAGTGTTCGGAAGTACGCAGCGGCTGGTTCCGGAATAACGGTCATGGCCATTTCCAGTTTTATCCGCTGCCGCTGGCTGCGCAGGTGGCGCCGGTGAATGCAATGGTTTATACTGATGTAAATGGCGATGGATATTCCGACCTGGTGCTGGCGGGGAACGAATACCAGGCGGGGGTAATGCCGGGCCGGTATGATGCGTCCTTCGGTTTGTTGCTCACCGGCGATGGCCGGGGAAATTTTACCGTACTACCGCCTGCGAAGACCGGTTTGATACTGGACGGCGACGTAAAAGATGTGAAAATCCTTTCGACTGCAAAAGGAAAATTACTGGTGGCCGCTATCAACAACGAAGCGATCAAAGCTTTTCGGATAAAACAGGAATAACCCCGCAGGGAGCTGCCCATAATCAGGCTACCGCCCAAGTGTGCGACGCCACCACAGCCCGGCGTTGCACTGCTGCCCGGTCCACAATAAATACCCGGTTAATACCGCTGACCAATACCCAAAAGGCAGATCATTTTTCGGTTAGCCAGGCATTGGCCATATTGTGTTCGCCCTGCAGGACCACCTTATAAAATGCGGAGGGAAACTTTACCAGGCTGACCTGTACCGATTGTTTGCTGACCGGCACTTGAGCGAGTAGCGTGTAGCGATCGGGTTGACCGGTTTTTGCGGTATTGGTTGTACTGAGCCATATTTTTAGGGTTCCTTTTGTGGTAAGCGGCTTCCAGGATGCCCGGAGCAGGTGGTTGTTCAGGCTGAATTGCGCGTGGTTGAAGGAAAGCGGACCGATAAATGGCAGTCCGTCTATTTCAAAGGCTGTCGCCTCCGGAATGTTAATATGCATGAACCTGGCGATGCCCGGCATAATATCCGTTGCCGATGCATAGGGCGCATGAAACTCCGCGTTGCGTGTTTTGGCATTGGTGAAGATCCAGCTGTCGCGTTCGCGGTCAGACTGGCCTCCGTGTCCTTTCCCGGTTGCACGCTCACGGCCATGATCAGTTGTAATGATAAGTAACCAGTCTTCGTTAAAACGCTGCCGGCGGTACTGGATAGCCCGCCAGATGAGTCCGACACGTTTGTCCATCGCTTCCACCGCATCATAAAATTGGGGGCTGTCGCCGTACTTATGACCCATATCATCTGTGTATTCGAGGTATACCCAGGAAAGGTCAGGCCCATCGCGGCGTATGGTTGATGCAGCCGCCTGTGTAACGCTGTCGTCTATGCGCTGCATATAATTACCGCCGGGGTCATGGGGAAAGTGGAGCGTATCTTTTTCGAGACCGTCAAACCGGTAATCGACGGAAAAATTGCCTGTGGCAGCCAGCTGGTCGCCCACCAGTTTGGTTCGGTTGTCTTCCCAGCTGGAAAAAATGGCCGTTTTTTTATGGGGATATTGTTGTTTCAGCAGCCGGAAGATGGTTGGGTAATGGTAGTTTGGATCCCTGATATCGTTGTCCCACACATTGTGCTTGTTGGCCCAGGTGCCGGTGAGGATGCTGTTGTAGCCAACGGCGGAAATGGTGGGCGTTTCGGTGTAGGTGCCCCTGCCGCCACCCACGTAAGAACGGGTATAACCGCCTTCGAGCGCGATATCATGCAGGTGGGGTGGAGCGATTTTTTCAATGATGTCTGCCGGGATGCCGTCTGCAATCACAAACACCGTCTTACGGATTTTTTCCTGGGCATTACCGCGATACGTTATCAGTAAAAGAAGAAACAGGCTGGTGAGCGGGAGCAGCCGCCCGGATAATTTCTGTTGCATCCGGAAAGGTAAGCAGACCGGGGAATTTAGTACTCTTTCAGCAGGCCGGGATGGTTCAATTAATGAAAACATAATTAAACTTTCTACGTCCTGTGCCGGCTCAGGGCCGCAGTAATCCTTCAAACGTAATGGCCACATAATAAAGGGCACCGATGGTTGGGCCGCCCGCGTATTGGAGATAGCGGTGATCCAGGATATTGGATCCACCCCATTTCACGGTAGCTTTTGCACCGGGTACGCGGCAGGTGAGCTGTGCGTCGAGGGTACTGAAGGCCGCGATAGCACCGGTTACGAGCGGACTTTCCCACAGAAACGCATCCTGCCATTTCCAGGCGATGCTGAAGCCGATATTTTTTGTAATTGCGCGGTTGCCAAAAGAAAGGTTGGTGGTCCAGCGTGGGGTATTGAAGCCCGTTACAAAGATGTCGCCGGCGGCATTCGATTTCATGGCGTTAAGGCTCACGTTGCCGCTGATCAGGTATTTCCGGAAAAAGTTATAGGTAATGCCCAGAGCAGATCCCAGGTTGTGATAGGTGTTTTTGGCGTTGGTGTAAACCCGGTATCTTTCCTGTCCCTGGCTGGAGGCAGTGGTTGAAGTAGCTGGCGTTGCATCGCGGTTCCGGTCAAGCATAGCAAGCGCTGCAGCATCCGAGCCAACTGTTTGGCCGATGGGTACATATACCTGCACTTGTCCGAGGAAACCGTCGTAGGTATTGCTGTACGCATCGAAATCGATAGAGAGTTTATTATCTATGACCACACTCTTATACCCCACTTCAAAAGAGGTGATTTTTTCCGGACTTGCATGGGGCAGGTTGGCGACGTCCAGCAGGTTGCGGTTAGCGCGTGCGGCCTGGTCGGTATTGCCCTGTGCGCTCACGGCCGCGTTAAAATTAACGACGGAAGCCTGCGTGTAACTATTTTCCAGGTAGCCCAGTCCCTGGTTGATATAAGGCAGGCTGCCCACGCGTTTTACCCGGCCATTGTTCACATAGGATAGTGCTTCAAACAGCGAGGGGTAGCGGTATCCCTGCTGAAAAGTGAAGCGGAAATTATGGACGTGGTTAACGGTATAAACCGCTGCCAGCCTTGGCGTGAATTTGGGATCGAATTCGGGGTTATAATCATACCGCAGCGAAGCAAAAACTTTGAGGTGATCATCCAGCAGCACTTTTGTTCCCTGTACAAAGCCGCCAAATTTTTTATACAGTATGTTTTTACCAAAGCTGCCATCTTTTTGGGGCAGGTTGCGGTCGGAGATCGGCCGTGAGAAGTCCACAAAATTATTACCATCGGGTATCACCTCATAGATGCGGCTGTCTGCTCCCAGGAGCAGATCGGCGAATTTTATCTTGCCGGCCAGGTCCCATTGTGCCTCGGTATGGTACAGGCGGCTGCGCTGCTGCAGCGCGGCACCGCCGGTGATCGGTGCATTGGAGATGGAAGCGGAGCGGATATCCCAGTTGTTGATGCCGATGATGGTGTTTTTAAGTTGATCAAATGCAGCGGTGCCTGGTAACACACGGTTGGCATCGGCTTGCTCGCGTGCATAGTTGGCTGCGGCTGCAAGGTTGGCAGAGGTGAGCGCCCCGCCGTGGTCGTTGCCATAACTCACCAGGGCATTTTTATATTTGGTGCCCCAGCTCGTGGCTGTTCTGGTGTCGCTGGCGCCGCCGCTGTACAGGTCGAGGTTGTCTGCAAGGGACTTCAGGTTATAGGAATCGCCGGTATTTTCAACCGAGATATAACTCCGCAGCAGGTAGTGCTTGCCTTTCAATTCCAGGTGATGATTCTGGACCAGTACATTATCGAGCCGGATCTTGTTTCCGCGTTGAAAAACGCCGTCCATGGTGCCGCGGCGGTAGGTGTACGACAGTACGGCCTTATTGGTCACGCGCCAGTTGAGCGACAGATCCATTTTGAGGTTACTCACTTTCGGGCTTACCAAATCTTTCTCCCAGTAACCCGTCCTGGCTACGCGAAGTGTCTGGTTGATCTTACCGTCGATATCTAGTCCACCCACCGAAACCACGTTACTGCCGGCGAGTGCATCGTCTCCATATTTGTTCCACCCGTCGTAGGCCGCATTGTTATCGCCATTCAGCACGGGAAAACCGGGGTTGGCACTTTTTACCTTGTTCGGGTTTTGATCAAGGCGGGTATCCGAACGCCAGTCGATTCCCTGCATATAGCTGGCATTTATTTTAAAGGCAAAGCGATCATGAAAAGCTTTTGCATACCGGAAGGCTGTTTCGCTGAGGAAACCGGGCGCGTGATCGATGTTGTCGACATGGTTCACCCCGCCTTTCAGGTAGATACTGAGGCCTTCACTTGTAAAGGCGCTTTTGGTTAGCAGGTTGGCCATGCCGTTGATGGCGTTCATGCCGTAAAGCGCGGAGGCAGCGCCAGGGGTGATTTCCACACTGGAAATATCGAGTTCAGTCGGTCCGATGGCATTCCCGAGGGGAACGCCGAGGGTAGCCGCCTGCATGTCTACGCCGTCGACCAGCTGCATAAACCTGAAATTATTGGGGATGTTGAAGCCGCGGGTATTGGGCACTTTAAAAGTAAGGCTGGATGTTGTCATCTGTACGCCCTTTACATTTTCCAGCGCGTCATAAAAGCCTGGTGCGGCTGCGTCGCGGATGGCGCGGATATCGAGTTTTTCGATGGCGACGGGAGAGCGCAGTATACTTTCCGGCACGCGGGAAGCAGTGATGACGACCTCGTTGCCAAGCACGGTTTGGGTGGCCATCTGAACATGAAGATCAGATCCGACATTTTTCACTTCCAGTTCCTGCTCCGCAAAACCAATAGACGAGAAGACGAGGGTGAACGGAATTTTCGTGCGGGCTTTGAGCGTAAAGTCGCCCTCTTTACCAGTGACGGTGCCCGTTACCGTGCCCTTGAGCTGGACGCTGACATCAGACATCGGTTCTCCTTTTTCCCGCGCCGTTACCTTGCCGGAGATTTCAATAAGGGTGCTATTATCCTGTGCGGTTGCACCGCAAGACAGCAGCAGCGCCATGCCCGCGAGCATAGCATAAAAAATATTACCCGGTCTGGGCAAGGGGGTGTACAGGGATGATGGTTGATTATTTTGTGCTGTCTTCCGCTTTCTCATAACTGTATTACCCTGTTTGAGGGGATGAAAAAAGATGGGTTGGGCAAGCCGTGCTTCATCAAGCTGCGGTGAATACTAAAAACCCAGGAATTTCCGCGTCTATGGCTGTCAGCAGGCAAAAGTAATTGTATCCGATAAGTCTACCAAATTTATAGAGTAATATAAGAAAAAAATGTTCGTCGGTGATTTCCACCGGCGGCGTGCCGTCAGTAATTAATGAAGAAAAAATGCGGACACTGCTTTCCACAGCGTGAAGGTGCTGGTGAGGATGACGAGCAGTCCCACAGAAACAAACATCGTTTTCATTGGAAGTATGCCGACCAGCCTGGCGGCCAGCGGGGCGGCCAGTAGGCCGCCGATGATCAGCCCGGCGACATCGGCGAGGGGAATATGTTTTAGGAAAATGAAGAAGGTGACCGAGCTGGCAAATACTACGATGAATTCTGCAAGGCATACCGAACCGATGACATACCGGGGGTTTCTTCTCTTGGCCAGCAGTGTACCCGTTACCAGTGCACCCCAGCCTCCACCGGCAAAGGCATCCGTGAAGCCACCGGCAGCGGCCAGCCACCCCGCACGTTTTACTTTATTATCGGGACTGATCCTCCGGAAAGCCTTCCGGATGATATGGATGCCCAGGTAGATCGTATACAAGCTGAGCGGTATTCTTACCATCCGCGCATAGGCCTGTCCGTAATACGCGAGTGTTGCACCGGCGATTGCGCCAATCACCCCTGGTATAACGAGCGCCCGGAACAGTTTTTTATTGATGTTGCCGAACCGGTGGTGGGTGTACCCCGAAGCGCCGCTGGAAAAAACCCTGGCGCTGTGCACCCGGCTGCTGACGATGGCAGGATTGACACCGATAGCCAGCAGGAATACCGTAGAGATGGTACCATAGCCCATGCCCATCGATCCATCAACGAGCTGGGCAAGGAACCCCGTGACGAGCATCAGCCCGAATAATTTTACGTCGAGATAGTCGGGAATGGTCCTGAACCCGGCTACCAGTTGGTGGAAAGGTACCATGGACAGGATGGCGTGCCCGAGCAGCATAAAAAAGAATGCCAGCAGGCACCATTTTACGATGGTTGTCCACTTTTTTTGTTCGGGCTTGTTTACCGCATCCAGCGTGATTTGTTTGGCGGCCAGTACCTTGGTGAGATCATCGAGCTGTTTCACTTTCTCGGTGAAATCGCCTTTCAGGTCTTCCCGGATCGTGTGCAGATTTTCGAGCACCTGTTCCATTTCATCGGGGATCAGTTCGGTCAGTTGTTCCCGCATGCGCTTGGCGAGGGTGGGGGACTTCCCGTTGGTTGAAATGGCAATTTTGAGGTTGCCCTTCTGTACGATGGAGCCCAGGTAGAAGTCGCAGAGATCGGGCGTATCGGCAACATTGATCAATAATTTCTTCTCGCGGGCCATTACGCGGATATATTGTCCAATGCTGCGGTCGTTTACCGCCACAATCACGAGGTCACGGTGTTCCAGATCACGCTCGGTAAAAGGACGCTCTGTCAGCGTCACAGTCGGGTGCTTTGCGGCAAGTGCTTTAATGGCATCGGATATCGTGGTGGCGACTAAGGTAATGTTGGCTGCCGGGGCATTACGCAGGATGGCCCCGAGTTTTTCCATGCCCACGTAGCCGCCGCCAACCAGCAGCAGGTTCAACGCTTCCAGTTTTAAAAAAACGGGAAAGAGCCTGTTTCCGCCCGTTGCGGGGGCAACCGGTACTTCCTGGCTTTTATCAGTGGTAATATTGTGCTGCATACGGGTTGCGGTAGTGTTTTTTTTATGCGTTGCGGCAAGCCATGTAACGGCAATTAAACTGTTGCTACGTGTTTGCGAAGGGCATAGTCGCCAAATGTTTCTGCTGCTTCCCGATCCACCTTATATCCCGCAAACAATTTGTCGAGGGTTCCCAGGATCTCCTGTTCATCCAGGTGCTCGCGGTAAATTGTATTCAGCCTTGTTCCTGCCCGATCGCCGCCGAGGTGAAGGTTGTACCGTCCCGGCGCCGTACCCACCAAACTGATTTCCGCCGCACCGGGTCTTGCACAGCCATTCGGGCAACCAGTCATCCGCATAATGATCGGTTCTTTTTCCAGCCCGTACCTGGCCAGCAGCGGTTCGATCTTTGAAAGCAGTACCGGCATATACCGTTGTCCTTCGGCGAGTGCCAGGGGGCAGGTGGGCAGTGCCACGCAGGCCAGCGCGTTTTTCCGCAACGGGGATGCCGACTGCGTGTAGCCGGTAACGTTATATTTATCTAGAATGGCTGTTATAGAGGCCTTGTCCTTCTCCGCTACGTCGCTCACGATTACGTTTTGGTTCCCTGAAAACCGGAAGCTGGCCAACCCGGTCTCCGCCACTTCGAAGAGCGCTGATTTTATCGCCTGGTCTTCGTCGTCGGTGATCCGGCCGCTGGCCACATAGGCCGTGTAATACCATTTGCCTTCATGGTTTTTTGCCCAGCCATAGTTGTCATGCCGGCCGGTAAAGGAATAGGGTTTAGCCGGGGCAATGGTGATGCCGGATCTTTTCTCCACTTCAGTTTTGTACCAGTCGGCCCCCACCTTGTCCACGGTGTATTTGAGCCGCGCCAGTTTGCGGTCCGACCGGTTGCCGTAATCGCGTTGAACGGTTACAATTTCATAGATCACTTTCATGATATCGTCTCCCTTCGGCACAAAGCCAATTACCGTTCCCAGCCGCGCATAGGTGGCGGCGTTACCATGGGTGGTGGACATGCCGCCGCCGATCGCCACGTTAAAGCCGGTCAGTTCGTTGTTTTCTGTGATGGCAATCAGGCCCAGGTCGTTGGTGAGTACATCGATATCGTTGTTGGGAGGGATTACAATCCCGATCTTGAATTTGCGCGGCAGATACCGATCCTGGTACAGGGGATCCGCTTCCTCTTTTTTATCCACTAATTTTTCCTGGTCCAGCCAGATTTCGTAGTAGGCTTTTGTTTTGGGCATCAGCATGGTGCTGATGGCATCGGCATAACCAAAAATTTCTGCGTGCAGCGGAGATTGCCCGGGGTGCGCGGTGCAGGTGATATTGCGGTTGATGTCTCCGCAGGTGGCTATCGAATCCAGCATAGCTGCATTGAACGATGCGATAGTGGGCTTGATGGACGATTTTACGATACCATGCAGCTGTACGGTCTGGCGCGTGGTAATCTTAATGACGCCGGTTGATTTTTCGCCGGCGATATGGTGCATGGCGATCCACTGCGGCGCCGAGATGAGCCCGCCGGGTAAACGCAGCCTGATCATGAAGCTGTACAGCCTGTCGAGTTTCTTGGCCGCTCTTTCTTCACGGCGGTCGCGGTTGTCTTGCTGGTACATGCCGTGAAATTTAATCAGCGCCTGGTCGCCCTCGCGTATCGCGCCCGTTATTTCATCTTTGAGGCTTTCCGTGATCTCACCACGGAGATGGTCACTCGACGTCTTAATTTTTTCTATACCTGATAAATGCTTGTTGTCTTCCATGGTTGTGTTTTTTGGCCGGCTTTATATCGATTCCCGGCATCGTTGTGTCACTCCCTTCATCGGCGGTGCATGGCCGGGCAACGCCCGCTGTTTTTTTTTAATAGACGTCTTCAGAAAACTTCCCTTCGTTTTTCATCTGCTGGAAATAATCGACAGCGGCTTCAGGGGTTTTTTCGCCTTTCGTTTCGATTATTTTTAGCAGCGTTTCTTCCACATCCGTGCTCATCGGGTCCTTCTTGCCGCAGAGGTACACGTGTGCGCCCCCCGCAATCCACTGATAAAGTTCATCCGCGTGCTCCCACATGCGGTGCTGGACGTAGATCTTCTCGGGCTGGTCGCGGGAGAAGGCGAGGCTAATTTTGGTGAGTACGCCGGTTTCAAACCAGGTCTGCAGTTCGGTTTGGTAGAGGAAATCGGTGGCAAAATGCTGCTCCCCGAAGAACAGCCAGTTGCGGCCCTTTGCATCGGTGGCATCGCGTTCTGCCAGGAAGGAACGGAATGGGGCAATGCCAGTACCCGGGCCGATCATAATGATATCGCGTTCCGGTGCGGGCAGCCGGAAGCGCTTATTTTTCTGGACGAAAAAGTTGACCGTCGTGCCTTCAGGCAAGGCGCCCAGGAAATTGGAGCAAAGGCCGAGTTTGGTGCGGCCGTCCACGGTAAAGCTGTCCTTCGCCACTATCGTGTGCACCTCCCCACCATGCGCTGCGGGCGAAGACGACATGGTATATAACCGCGGGGCAATAGGGTTGAGCATCCCGAGCATGGACACGAACTGTTCCGTGTCTTTTACCGGGTGGGCCTGCAGCAGGTCGGGTAAGTCATATTTGGTGGCCGTGATAGTCTTCCCGGTGAGGTCCGCATATCTTTTGATGACCGGGGTTATCAGGTGCGAGATATTCAGTTTATACCGCAGGAGGTCACCAATCGTATACGATTCGTTTTTATAGGTAATGACCCGGTCAGGCAGGGTGCCGCCGGACAGCGACAATATCTTCTCCACGGCAGTGACAGGATTTTCGGGTACAATACCAAATGCATCACCCGGTTCATATTCCACGTCATCGGCGGCGATCTCGATATGGTAGGTGGCCTTATTAGAACCGCGGTCGTTCAGATCGACATTGGAAATCACTGTGCCGGTGTAGCTTTTTTTGCCCGTACTCTTTTTTTCCGCAGCGGGCGCTGTGACGCCGGCCGTGACCGGTTCCGCAGCTGCCGTGGAAAGCTTGTCGAGTATTGTATTTATCCACTGGCTGGCATCGTCGTCATATTCTACATCGCAGCGGCGGATCTCGGCGATTCGGCTGCCGCCAAGCCGTTGAAACTGTTCATCGATATCTTCGCCCGCTTTGCAGAACAGGGGATAGGAAGTATCCCCGAGTGCGAGCACGCTGTATTTGAGCTTATCGAGTTTGAAACCGTTGTTGTGGAGGTGATCGTAGAATTTTTTGGCGGATTCCGGGGGCTCTCCTTCACCCTGGGTGCTGATGATGGTAAGGAAATATTCCTCTTTCGGCAGATCAGTCAGCCGGTACTGTTCCAGGTTGACCACCCTGGCATGGATGCCGGTTTTCTTTGCCCTGGCGGCAAAATCAGCGGCCAGTCGTTTTGAATTACCGGTTTCCGTACCGTAGGCAATGGTAACCTTGTGGACGCCGCCGACTGGCGCAGCACCAGTGGCTGCGGGTGCGGTAAGGCCCGCCAGGTAGCCTTTTATCCAGGCCACGTCTTCCGGGCTGGCATCTTTAAGCAGGTTAAGAAATTGTGTCAGTTTAGGCTCTGCTAACATTTTTTTGGGCAGTTTGGTGAGAGGAGGATACCAGGGTGCCTACCGATTTAAAGTAGGGCACCGGGTTGTCTTGTTGCGGCAACCATGCAAAGTTAGCACGAAGACCAACCACCCGGCCAATAATCACAATGGAAGGGGAAATAAAGCGCCGGTCTTTCAACGTGGCGGCAAAGTTGTAGAGGCTGCAGGTGTGCACCTGCTGGCCCGGTGTGGTGGCCTGTTCCACAACAGCCAGGAGTTTCTCCGGGGCAATATGATGTTCAGTAAGATTAAGCACTACCTCTTCGAGTGTTTCGGAGGACATATAAAAGACAAGGGTGTCATCAGTATCAGCCAGTTCTTTCCAGCTTTCGGAAGAAACAACATCCGATTTATACAGCGTGAGTAAGCGCACTGCAGTGGCATATCCCCTGGCCGTAAGCGGTATGCCTGCATAGGCAGCGGCACCGGTGGCCGCGGTAATACCCGGGATGATTTCGTAGGGTATACCATTTTCAGCAAGCACCTGCAGCTCGTCGAGGATGTTGGAAAACAGGGATACGTCACCGCCTTTCAGCCGCACGACCAATTTACCCTGCAGGGCGTAACTTTTGATGAGGGCGTTGATTTCCTGTTGTGGTGTGGAATAGCCCCGGCGGCATTGCTTCCCCACATAAATCACTTCAGCGGACGGGCTCACATAGGTTTTCAGGAGCTGATCACTGACGAGCCGGTCTGTCAGTACCACTTCCGCCTCACGCAGGTAACGGGCAACCTTAACGGTAACCAGTTCAGGGTCGCCGCAACCGGCTCCTGCAAGGATCACCCTGCCCATGACGGGGGCATCCATCTTCCCGGTACTCATGGAATTTGTTATGGATAGTAATGACATGAATGAGTAGATTATGGTTGCTGTTTGTGTGTGTACATACGGGGTCAGGCCTCTATCATACAGGCGCCCACCGTTACACAGCTTGTTTCATCAATGAGTATTGCCCCGCCGTTGACGCGTAATTTTTTATAGGCGTCGAACGTCAGCGGGGTGGCTGTTTTGAGGGTCACTTTCACGATATCATTAAGACCAGCCTTATCGGGGGCGGGTTCTTTTTCCAGCGTATTGACGTTGAGTTTGTAGGTAATTTCCCGGATGCTGGTACGCACTACCCGGCTGTTCACCTGCAGAAAATATTTGTTGCCGGCGACCAGTGGTTTGTTATCCATCCAGCAGAGCAGTACCTCCAGTTCGCTGGTAACCATGGGGAGGTTATCACTGTGCACGATCACATCACCACGGCTTACATCAATATTGTCGGCAAGGTGCAGGATGGCGCTTTGCGGTGCAAATGCCGTGTCCACTTTGTCACCGCCCACTTCAATGGCCTGGATGGTTGTTGTGGTACCCGCGGGTAAGACAGTTACGGCATCTCCTTTTTTATAGATCCCACTGATGATTTTTCCGGCATACCCGCGATAGTCGTGGAGCTCCGGCGTTTGCGGCCGGATGACGTATTGTACCGGGAAGCGCGCATCTGTTAAATTGATATCCTGCTGCAGTTCTGTCGTTTCCAGGATGTCCAGCAGCGATGCGCCGGTGTACCAGGGCATGGAGTTGGATTTGTCCACGATATTATCGCCATTCAGCGCGCTGATAGGGATATAGCTTACAGGTGGAAGACCCAGTGATTTGGCCATCGCCGCATAATCGATTACGATGTTGTTGTACACATCCTGGTCAAAACCCACGAGATCCATTTTGTTGATGGCAACAACGATGTGGGGTATGCGCAGGAGCGAAGCGATGATGGAATGCCGGCGGGTTTGTTCGGCAACGCCGTTGCGGGCGTCAACCAGTATGATGGCCAGGTCAGCATTGGATGCGCCGGTTACCATGTTGCGGGTGTACTGGATATGCCCCGGGGCATCTGCGATGATGAACTTCCGCCTGGGCGTAGAAAAATATTTGTATGCGACATCGATGGTGATGCCCTGTTCCCGTTCAGCGCGGAGACCATCCGTAAGCAGGGCGAGATCGATTTCCCCTTCTTCGCGGTTTTTGGTTTGTTTTTCGATGGCTTCGAGCTGATCGATCAGGATTGATTTGCTGTCGTACAGCAGCCTGCCGATCAGGGTGCTTTTGCCATCGTCCACGCTGCCTGCTGTTAAGAAACGTAAAATATCCATGTGCGTATAATTTGGCCGTTGGGGTACGGGGTTGGTAAAAGTTAATTAGAAATAGCCGTTCTTCTTCCGGTCTTCCATGGCGGCTTCACTTACGCGGTCGTCTATGCGTGTTTCCCCGCGTTCGCTGGTTTTAGTCGCGATGATTTCAGCGATGATATCGTCGATGCTGTCTGCGGTGGATTCAACAGCAGCGGTACAGGTCATGTCACCGACGGTGCGGTAGCGGACCCGTTTCACAGATACTTTGTCGTCCTGGTCAAGCCGGATAAATTCCGACGTGGCCACGAGCTGGCCCTGGTATTCCAGTACTTCCCGTTCATGGGCGTAGTAAATTGAGGGGAGGGGTATTTTTTCACGTTTTATATAATTCCAGATGTCCAGTTCAGTCCAGTTGCTGATGGGGAACACGCGTACGTTCTCGCCTTTGTGAATTTTTCCGTTGTAGGTATTCCAGAGTTCAGGCCGCTGCAGCTTTGGATTCCACTGGCCAAATTCATCGCGCACCGAGAAGATTCTTTCTTTCGCACGGGCTTTTTCTTCATCGCGCCTGGCTCCGCCGATACAGGCATCGAATTTAAATTCTTCGATGGTATCGAGCAGGGTATAGGTCTGCAGGGCATTGCGGCTGGCGAATTTCCCTTTTTGTTCCGTTAGGTTTTTATCGCGGATGGTATCCGCTACATGCCGGACGATGAGTTTTTCGGCGATGGCGGCTGCCAGCTGATCGCGGAACAGTAACGCCTCTTTGAAATTGTGCCCGGTATCTATATGTACCAGCGGGAAAGGAAATTTCCCCGGCCGGAACGCTTTGAGCGCGAGGTGCACGAGGGTGATAGAGTCCTTGCCACCGGAAAAAAGAAGCGCGGGATTTTCGAACTGGCCGGCTACTTCACGGAAAATATGGATCGATTCCGATTCCAGCTGGTCGAGGTAATCTAACTGTGTGGTATACATGAAAATCGTTAAATGGTTTTTTCGGCAATATGCGGTTCATGGACGTGGAGGCCGCATTCTTTTTTATCGGCGTCTTCCCACCACCACCGGCCTGCCCTGAAATCTTCTCCCGGCCGGATGGCCCGGGTACAGGGGGCACAACCGATGCTCACAAATCCCTTGTCGTGAAGCGGGTTGTACGGAACCTGGTTTTTGCTGATAAAATTTTTTAATTCATCGAGTGACCAATGCAGCAGCGGGTGGTATTTGATGATCTGGTTCGCGGCATCCCATTCCAGTTGCGGCAGATCGTGCCGGTCCGCTGAATGGGCAGCGCGCAGGCCCGTTATCCAGCAGGCTTTTCCTGCCAGTGCACGTTTCAGCGGTTCCACCTTGCGGATATAGCAGCAGGATTTGCGGTTCTCTACGGAAGCATAAAAGGAGTGGGGGCCTTTTTCCGCCACCATGGCTTCCAGTGCAGGTCCTGCGGGGAAATAAGCTTTTACCGGCTGCCCGTATTTTTCATTGGTGCTGCTCCAGACCGAGTAGGTTTCGGGGAAGAGGCGGCCGGTATCGAGGGTGAAAATGTCTATGGGAAGCTGGTTAGTGCGGATAAGGTGCGTGATTACCTGGTCTTCGTAACTGAAACTGGAGGAAAAAACAGTTTGACCCGGAAAGGCGTCAGCCAGCAGCGCGAGCGCCGGCACCGGGTTTAGTCTATCATTTTGATAGATTAAGTTGAGCAGGTGGGGTATTTGATTTTCAGGCATGAAGCGGCATTGTTGTTGATGAATTAAGGTAATGATATGGCCGGCATTGCCGGTAAACGCATGTCCCGGCCCGATTCAAAACCATTGACCATGGGATAAAAGTCTACCATTTTAGTAGGCAAAGATACAAAGATGCTCCGAATATCAGATTATAATTGGTTTAAAATTCACCCGGTGAGGAGCGTTCTATTGAGCCGCGCCCGGCTGGGTAGGGTCGTTGAACGGCAGCTATTCGACCGCGGTCATCGAATAAAATACACTTAATCAGGCTGTTGCCGTTCTAATGTGCTTCTAATCCCAGCTTAATGTCGCTGTAAGGTGTCGGCGATAGCTTTGCAGCAGTCGCCCGAGTACCTGTGCTGTCGGCAGCGGCTAGCGCTTGCACGATTCGTTAAACATTTTCAACCCAACATAAAAAAAATCACTAATGCTGCATCCCGGTCAGGAAACCATATTCAATGCGCCTTTGCTCCGGGATATCGCAATAATTGGCAGTGGAAGCTGGGCTACTGCGCTCGTAAAAATTTTTGCTGGCAGTGGCATTCATGTTTCCTGGCTGGTGAGAGATGAGGCACAGGCGAAGTTGATCAAAGCCACGGGCAGAAATCCCCGCTACCTGAGTTTTGCCCAGTTACCTATCGACCAGGTGGAACCATCGGCCGTTGCAGCCGATGTGCTGGCGCCTGCCGAACTCGTCATTTTTGCGGTACCGGCCGCTTACCTGGAAGACAGCGTGGCCGGCATTGAACCAGCGTGGCTGGAGGGAAAAAAACTGGCCGTATCGATAAAAGGATTTATTCCCGGAACGGGTTTGATTCCCGGAACATTTCTTAGTAAAAGGCTGGGAAACGACCAGCCGGTTATGGTCATTGGCGGACCCTGTCATGCTGAAGAGGTGGCCACTGAAGGAAAGACCTACGTTACCATTGCCGGTGAGGACAGTGCCTGGGTGGAGCGTATCTGCCAAAGTATCCGCCTGCCTTATATACAGGTTATTGCCAACGATGATCCTGCGGGTGTGGAATATGCATCTATCCTGAAAAATATTATCGGTATTGCAACGGGGATTGCTGACGGATTGAATTACGGGGTGAATTTCCAGGCGGTGCTGGTCAGCAACGCGATGCGTGAAGTGGATGTGCTGCTGAACGCGGTGCAGCCCGGCAAAAGGTGCCTTTACGACTCCGTTTATTTTGGTGACCTGCTGGTAACGGCCTATTCCGATTTCAGTCGCAACCGCACCCTGGGCAAGCTGCTCGGCCGCGGGATGCAAATCAGTCGCGCGATGCAGTCGATGGTGATGGTCGCGGAAGGCTATTCGGCTTCAAGGGAATTGTTCCCGCTGTTGAAAAAGCTGCAGTTGTCGACCCCCATCCTGACCAGCGTATACCGGATTCTGCGGCAGCATGCCAATCCTTTTCATGAATTCAAACTGATAGAACAACAATTACGTTAACCTGGTAAACCCACTATATGTTTTTAGCAACTGATCTCGACGGCACTTTTCTGGGCGGCAAAAGCCTGGACAAACAACGTTTATACCGTATTCTACGGGAGAATGCCGGCAGCGTGCTGGTTTTTGTGACCGGCCGTGGGCTGGAACGGGTGATACCCCTGCTGAATGATCCGATTATTCCCAACCCGGATTATATTATCTGCGACGTGGGCGCTACTATCGTAAACGGACATACGCTGGAACCGGTGGCTGCCCTTCAGCAGGAGATTGAAACCCAATGGCCGGGGACCCTTAAAATAAAAAAGTTGCTGAAAGACGTGGAAGGCCTGGAATACCAGGAAGTGCCGCAGCAGCGTCGCTGTTCTTTCTTTGCGTCGAAAAACGGCAGCTTGGAAACCGTTCGGCAAAAAGTGGCTGCCATCGGCTGCGATGTGATTTATTCTGTGGACAAGTACCTCGACATCCTGCCGAAAGGGGTGAATAAGGGCAGCTCCCTGAAAAAGCTGGTCGCCCATTTGCGCGTGGATACGGATACGGTGCTGGTAGCGGGTGATACGCTGAATGACCTGTCGATGTACGAGCAGGGATTCAAGGGCGTGGTAGTGGGTCATGCGGAGCAGAAACTGCTGGATGCAACGGCCAGTTATCCCGATGTATTGCATGCGCAGGAGGCGGGGGCCGGGGGCATTATACAGGCCATGGAAGCGTTCCATTTTGATACCGGCAGTTCAGCCTTGGCGGCGGTTGCACGGCAGTGGAACGGCCAGGAAACGCCGCAGCTGCTGATCATGTACCACCGATTTCCTTTCGAGAAGCGTGAGGTGAACGGTAAGATGGCTAATGTTCCGCCGAAAAGTCCAAACGGCATTCTACCCACACTGCAAAGCCTTTTCAGCACCGGCCGGCCGGGGGTCTGGATAGCCTGGGAAGAGGTGACCAGGAAAAAGGAAACGCTGCGCAACGTATACATTGATAAGGATAAATTTCCCAACCTGATGGCCAGCCGTATTGGGCTGACCAAAAAGGAGATTGGGGTATTTTATAAATCTTTTGCTAAGGAAGCATTCTGGCCCGTCATTTTTTCATTTGTCGATAAAGCCGTATTCAACCATGAACACTGGGACCAGTATGTGGAGATCAACGATTTGTTTGCAAAGAAAGCGGCCGAGCAGGCCGACCCCGGTGCGGTGGTGTGGATTCACGATTACAATTTATGGCTGGTGCCCGGTATCCTGCGCAAGCTGCGGCCCGACCTTAAAATCGGTTTTTTCCACCATACCGCTTTCCCGGCTGCCAATACGTTTAACATCCTGCCCTGGCGCAGGGAAATTATCAGCAGCCTGCTGCAGTGCGATTATATCAGTTTTCATATCCCGCGCTACGTGGAGAATTTCATGGATGTGGTCAAAAGCCTGTTCCCGGTTAAAGTACTGGAACAGGTTAATTGTGCACCCAGGTTTCTGACCTATTCCACGGCGCTGGGTGTAGAAACGATGACCAGTAAAATCCAGACCGGGCAGCGTACCATTTTGCTGGGCGCTGATCCGGTGGGCATCAATATCCAGCTGGTTAAAGAACTGATGCATCAGCCCGGGACGCTGGATAAAATAAATGAAATGAAATCCAGGATGCAGGATAAAAAACTTATCCTGAGCGTTGAGCGGCTCGACTATGTAAAAGGACCACTCGAGAAAGTGCTGGCCTTTGAACGGTTCCTGCACCGGTACCCCGAATTCCACGGAAAGATAGAACTGATCAATATTTGTACGCCGCCGGCAGAAGGTATGAAGATTTATGAGCAGGTACAAAATGCCCTGGAGCACGCGGTAGGGCGTATCAACGGGAAATACGCACGCCTCGACTGGGTACCCATCCGGTTATTTCTCCGCTCGCTTCCCTTCGAGGAGATCGTTACCTATTACGCGGCAGCGGACATTGCGTGGATCACGCCGCTCAGGGATGGTCTGAACCTGGTTGCGAAAGAATATATTGCCGTGCAGGGACAACTGCCCGATGCGAAAGGGATCCTGATTTTATCGGAGTTTGCCGGCGCTGCCGTTGAACTGGCGTATGCCTTACCGACCAATCCCTACGACCCGAAATCGCTGCAGGACGTACTGTTGCAGGCATTGACCCTAAGCGATGCGGACAAGCAGCTACGGCTGAAGCGTATGCTGGAGCAGGTGGAACACTATGATGTAGATAGCTGGGCTGAAAATTTTCTTCGTAAACTTTCAGATAGACCTGGTGTGCTGAAACCGCAACGGTTGCAGGAACCTGTACTGTAGCGCTGTATGTATACTACCGGTTATCTACAGCCGAGCTATTTTATTACGCCATATGAAACCACAACTGCCGGCTTCCGGTGTCGCTTAATGGGATACCTGGTGGCCGGTCATGCTGCCGGCCACCGGCAGTGAAACGAAGAAAGTGGTTCCTGTTTCCTTGCCCGATTCAATGTGGATGAAGCCCTTATGCATTTTAACAATCCGGTGGGCCAACGAGAGGCCCAATCCGAATCCTTTGACTCCCTGGTTGTCGGCGATACGGTAGAATGGCTGAAAAATATTTTTTAACTCAGCTTCGGGGATGCCCGGGCCCCGGTCTGCAATTTTAATGGCGATGGTTTCTTGGTCCACGCTCAGCGTAACCTTAGCCTTGTGGTCGGGCGAGTATTTACAGGCATTGGAGACAATGTTATTGAAAGCGGAAAACAGCAACGCTTCATTTCCCCATACCAGCAGCCTGTCCTCTTCAGCAGGCAGATCAGCAAAGACCAGCGAAGCACTGTATCCTGCATCCGTTTTCAGGAGTTCGGCCGGCAGGCGCATTAATATTTCATCCACGCGAACGATATCGATGATGAGCCCGGCATCACTTCCGGAGGCACTGGCGAACTCGAGCAGTGTCTGTGTCAGTTTATTGAGGTGACGCACGTCCTGGTAAATGGATTGCATGACCTGCCGGTAAGCGCCAGCATCCCGTTCTTTCTGCAGGGAGACTTCCAGCTGGCTGGATATCGAGGTGAGCGGGGTGGACAATTCATGAGAGGCATTCGCGATAAAGCGCTGCTGAACGCCGAAGCTGTCCTGGAGCCGGTTAAGCAGCTTGTTCAGGGTCTCCGAAAGATAGCTCCACTCGTCTCTCACTGTTCCCTGGTTGATGCGGCTCGTGAGATTTTTTGCGCTGATCTCATTCACTTCGTCCGCAATTTTACGGATGGGCCGCAGCAGGCCGGCTGAAAAGAAGAATCCGCCCGCAACGGCAATCATTAAACCGCCGGCGAAACTGATGAAAATAATTAACCGCAGTTGTTTCAGTTTGTCATGTCCTTCTGTGTCAATAGCAGCTGCCACCATCACCAGCTTTCCACCGGGGCTTTCCACGGTACAGGTGATTACGTCCTTGCTGCCCAGGGTAAAGTACGATTGCTGACGGGCGCGGGTATTATCCAGCAGGGCGATGGTAACCGGGATGGTATCTTCCGGCACATCGCTGTAGGCATAGACCAGTTCATTTCGCGCATTGTAGGCCCTAATGGATTTGCTGACGACGGACAGTGCCGTCGCGGAATCAATCTGGCCAATCAGTTCCCGGCTGAACAGCGGGGAGTGGCTGAGGAGGCGCGCCGTAGTGATGGCGCGGTTGGTGAGGCGGGTGTTGATGCTGTGAATCCGGCTCCGGTACGAAAAAAAATAGACCGAGCCGCAAACGAGCGACAGTATACCGAACACAATAAGTGCAAAGAGCAGGGTAATGCGTGAACGAACGCCCATGATTAAGAATTTGCTTTCAGTACATACCCCATACCGATATGGGTCTGGATCAGTTTTAGGTCAAAATTGCGGTCGATTTTATTCCTGAGGTAGCTGATGTAGACGTCGATTACATTGGTATTGGTATCAAAATCCACGTCCCACACATTGATTGCGATGTCGGCCCTGGAGAGCACCCTGTTTTTATTTCTCAGCAAATACTCCAGCAGCTGGAATTCTTTTGCGGTAAGGGTTATGAGCCGATCCTCGCGCTTCACCTCTTTCGTATCCAGGTTCATCCGGAGATCCGCGGCCGTGAGGATATTCCCCACGGGTATTTGCTGGTTCATTGTCCTTTTCAACAGTACCCGGATTTTCAGCAGCAGCTCCCTGAATTCAAACGGTTTGGCCATATAATCATCTGCGCCGGCATCATATCCTTCCACTTTGTCGTTGAGGGTATTCATCGATGTTAGCATGATCACTGGGATCGCCGCGTTGTGCGCCCGGATGGAGCGGCATAGTGCATAACCATTCATCCCCGGCAGGTTAATGTCCAGGATGACCAGATCAAAATGTTGGCCGGTAAAGAGCTGCCACCCGATTTTGCCGTCATAGGCAGTTTCTGCGTAATAACCGTTTTCCGTCAGGCCCAGTTTGAGGGTATCGGCTATTTTTGGTTCATCTTCTACAATGAGAATTTTTCTTTCTTCCATGGTATTGGTAAAAGCTTTATTCCATGCCTGCCCATGCCCGGCCAGCGGTGCGCCGGATATTAAATACGGATGGATGTCGTGGTGTTTCCGGAATCTAATTTCATTCTAATCTCCTTCTAATGAGGCCTTAATTGCGCAGTGTTACATTGGGTGTATTAAGCCATGCGTATGCATAATCTCTTTAAAAATATATTAATTCCCGTTGATTTTTCTATCAATACCGAAATAGCCGTAAAAAAAGGCATCGAGCTGATGGAGGAGGGTGGGGTAATACACCTGCTTCACGTTGCGCCGCTGCATTTCCCGGTAATTGGGATGAACAGTTTTTTTAATAGCCAGGCGCCGGTTTCCTATAACCGGTATTCACCCGAAGCAAGGCTTGCGCAATGGACACATTCTATCACGGCTTCTTTTCCCGGCCTCGCCGTAAAAAGCCATGTGGTCAGGGGCGGTAGCGTGCAGACAGAGATTGCCCGGCTGGCAAAAATGGTTGGCGCAGAATTTATCATCATCGGCAAGCATAATTATCACAAATGGTTCAATTTTCTGAATACCGTTTTCCCCAACCAGCTCGCCCGCAATACCGGCAGTGCTGTCCTTACCGTGAAAACCGGCTCGCTCCACAACCGGATTCGTTCGATTGTGGTGCCTGTCAACAATACCGGCAAAAATGTGCCGGCCTATAAACTTGACCTGGTTATCCAGCTGGCGAGAAAGTATCGCGCCCGGGTGTACCTGGTCATGCTGTACTATGATGCGCCGGAAGGAACACCCAACCTCTATACGGGGGTGATTAATGCTTTCAGGATGTTACGCGGAAGTCTGAATAACCCGATTGAGTACAAAGTCGTATCCGGCCCCACGCTGTCGAAAGCTTCCATGGAATTTGCGTATAAGGTAAATGCCGATCTCATCCTGCTGGATGCCGCCGCAAGTCTTTTTCCGCATGTACGCGTTCAGGCAACAGACCGCTTGCGTGCAGATTCCAAACTGGAAGTGCTGTCTGTTACGAACAGCCGCTACAGCCATTAAAATATTTTCTTAATCTATAAAAATTATAACGATGATCACATTTTTTAAACAGGTAATGGTATTTCTATTCGTCCCTGGTGTATTGCTGGCGCAAACCACGGGCGATCCGGGCCAGTTGATTTATTATGAAAGATATGCGGGGGCTGCAACCGAACTCCACCACCGGCTGCAGGCAGACCCTGCCGGCGTGGATAACTGGTACCTCTTATCCAAAGCGTACCTGGGGGCAGACCGGTATGACGCGCTGGCGGATACGTTACAGCTGGCGCCAGAGGCCGTGCTGAGCCAGCCACTCATGGAAGCCGTTCGCGGTAACCTCTTGTTTCAAAAGGGTGATTCTTCCGGCGCAGCGCAGCTTTTTGAGCAGGCGCTCAGGGAGACCAAACGTAAAGATCCCCGTGTTCTTGCAGCCGTTGCTTCAGCATATATCAATACTAAGGCCGGCGATGCACACTACGCGCTCGAGTTGCTGGAGAAGGCCATTAAAAAAGATAAGCACAATCCCGTACTGTTTGTATTGCGCGGTGATGCCTACCGGAAACTGATTAACGGGGGAGAGGCTTACAATGCCTATGAAAAAGCGTTGACCGAAGACCCGCAGTATGCCGCGGCTTTGTACAAGATCGGAAAAATATATACCTCGCAGAATAATCCTGATATCTATATCCCGTATTTCGAGCGGGCGGTGAAGGCGGATTCCATGTACGCACCGGCGTTGTACGAATTGTACTATTATAACTATTATAAAAATTTGCCTTTAGCCCGTAAGTACTTGGGAAAATATATTGCTGCGTCAGACCATGCTATCCAAAACGATTACCTCAATACGGATATGCTCTATGCATCGGGCAAATACCAGGAAGCGATAGATGCGGCGAATGCCCTGCTGCAGGCCGAAGGTCAGCCACTGCCACCGCGGCTCTACAAGCTGAAAGCGTATAGCTACAAGGAGCTGGGTGACAGCATGCGTGCCGCGCGTAATATGAATGCCTATTTTAAGGCCCAGCCTGATACGGCTGAAATGGCCAATGATTATGAAACGATGGGGGATATCTATGCCGGCATGGATGAGAAAGCAGACAGTGCCGCCTATTATTATGCAATGGGCGCGGCGCAGGAGAAAGATACGCTGGTGAAGGCCGCTTTTTATAAAAAGATTAGTGAAATATACAAAGCCACGAAAGACTACCACCAGGAAGCGGCCTGGCTGGGAAAATATTATGCCGCTAACCCGTCGGCTACAAACGTCGACCTGTTTAACTGGGGCCTGGCCCACTATCTCGATAACGACTACCTGGCTGCTGATTCAGTATTTGGCCTGTACGAAACAAAATTTCCGAAAGAAGAATATGGTTATTACTGGAGGGCCAGGACTGATGCCGCTATCGATACAGCCATGGAAACCGGCCTGGCTGTTCCGCATTACCAGCGCCTCGTGAAAGTGCTGCTGCCTGATACGGCCAATGCGGACTCCCTGAGCGAAACGGCGAAAAACCATGTCGTGGAGGCCTATGGCTACATAGCAGCGTATAAAGCAAATGCGGAAAAGGATTATTCCGGCGCTATTGATTACTTTGAAAAACTGCTGGCGCTTGATCCGGAAAATACAGATGCGCAGCGTTATGTCGCTATCTTAAAGAAAAACATAGCCCGTAGCGGCAGCAGTTCTGAAGACAGGAACAAGTCGGCCCAGCCCCGGTAAAATCCGTAAAGCGCGGATCACCGCCAACCCGTGGCGCATAATTATTAACGTCAAAAAATATATTGTATGAAATCAATAAATATCAGAAAAATACTGGCGGCGGTGGATTTTAGCCAGGACAGCCTCAATGCCCTACAGATGGCGGTCTCCCTGGCGGTTCAGCACGATGCCGTGTTACACCTGCTTCATGTGGTAGACCACGATTACGACCTGAAAAAAGCGGACGGCGGCGAGCCTTTACATTTTACCGATAAGGCGAAGCAACTCGGTGAGTTGTCGAAAAAAATTATCGACGAGTACGGGGTTCGGTGTTATTATGTCCAGGAATATGGCTGTATCACGCACGCCCTGTTAAAAACTGCGCTAAACCTCAATGCCGATCTGATGATTATGGGAAAGAACGGGGCCAGTGGTTCCGCTGACCAGTATGCCGGTAGCCATGCCTGCCAGGTAACCGGGAAATCCAGCATACCGGTGATCGTAGTTCCGGGTAAGACCGTCAAATATAAATTTGAACGGATCCTGTTCCCGGTGCGGCCACTCCTCAGCGTGCCGGATAAATACGAGCTGATAAGAAAGCATCTCCTCACCCATAAGCCGGCGGTGACGCTGCTGAACCTGCGGGATCCCGCGCATGAGAAAGAACTGCATATCATTCACCAGCTGACCGGGCTGCTCAAAGAACGACTGGTGAGCGATGGTATCCCGTTCACGCTGGAATACTATTTCAAGGACAGTCATTTTGCCGATCAGGTTATTGCAATGTGCGACAGGCAAAACCAGCCCTATGATTTGGCCGTGATCACCTCGGGTGTTTCGGCGGCAGGAAGAGAGGATAATCTCGGCTTTTATGCCCGTCATATCCTTCACCAATCCACGATTCCCCTGCTGATGCTGCGCTCGGATAATGCATTGCCCGGGGCCGACGAAACCTTGCAGCAGCTTGAGACGTCGGCAGCTGGCGGCTAGCCGTGTTACAATATATGCCGGGCAAGACCGCGTGATCGCCGGGCGCAAAGTGTTATATTACATGCATGAACAGCGCAGCGGGCGGCTTTGCACGGCTGCGCTTTCCGGTTGCCTTAACGCTAATACCAGCAGATGCCCGCACATAAGAAATTGAACGCCTGGCTCGCTACAGCCATTTGTGGAAATGATATAACGTCTTCCTGCCTGTATGTTTCGGCACTGACGATTGCTATAGCAGGGCAGTACGCCTGGATCTCCCTGCTGCTCGTAGCACTGGTTCTTTACCTGTTCAGGAAAATATATGGAGAGGTTGTGGGTGCCTTACCGCTGAACGGGGGCGCATACAATGTATTGCTGAATACCACCAGCAAGGGCAATGCTTCGGTGGCAGCCTGTTTAACGATACTCTCTTACATGGCCACCGCTGTCATTTCAGCCAGCGAGGCCATGGAGTACCTGCATTCTATTTTTTCCTGGGTGCCTGTATTGTATGCCACGCTGGGCCTGCTGTTCCTGTTTCTCTGCCTGACCGTACTGGGCATATCGGAAAGTGCCGTCGTTGCGTTGGTGATTTTTATTTTTCACCTGACGGCGATGCTGCTGCTCATCATCTTTTCATTTATTTTCATCGGCCGGCATGGGCTGGGGGTGTTTCACCTTAATTTTTCGCTGCCGGTGAAGGGAGGAAGCCTGGCGGCAGCCTTATTTTTTGGTTTCAGCGCTGCCATGCTGGGAATTTCCGGCTTTGAAAGTTCAGCCAATTTCGTGGAGGAACAGCAACCCGGCGTATTCCCGAAAACCCTCAGGAATATGTGGGTCGCCGTATCCATTCTCAACCCGTTGATTGCGCTGCTGGCTATTGCCGTTATGCCGGTCCGTGATGCAGAAATCCACCAGCAGTCGCTTCTTAGTTTCATGGGCCGCCTTACCGGGGGTGCAACCCTGTCGCTCATTATTTCAATCAATGCGGTGACCGTGCTGAGCGGGGCGCTGCTCACTTCTTTTGTCGGTGTAAACGGGCTCATCAAGCGGATGACGCTTGACCGCATACTGCCGCAGTTTTTTCTGCGGGAAAACGCCAGGGGAAGCAGCTACCGCATCATGATCATGTTTTTCCTGTTGTGCGTGTCGGTATTGCTGGTAACAGGAGGAGAACTTGCCCCGCTGGCCGGTGTATATACCATATCGTTTTTGTCGGTGATGATTTTCTTCGCCCTCGGAAACCTGATGCTGAAACTGAGGAGAAGCCGGTTGCCCCGCCCGGAGTACGCCACCCCGGTGGTGGTGATTGTAGCGCTTTTTGCCGTGGCTGCCGCGTTGTATGGAAATGTGAAGATGCGGCCGGAATACCTGGTGATATTCCTGCAGTATTTCATCCCGGCCATGTTGCTGATTTATGCCGTTCTCAACCGCAATCATATCATGGTATTCAGCCTGATTGTATTAAAGGGGTTTACTGACAGGCTGAGGGGATTCGCGGTAATAAGCAGGCGGAAGATCAATGGGCTGGTCAATATGCTGCACGAACAGGAATTCATTTTTTTCTCGAAGGGTGACAACATTGCGACCCTGAACAAAGTGATGATTTACGTGCAGGAGAACGAGATAACAAGAAAAATTAAAATTGTGACCGTGTTAAAGGAAAACCAGCCACCGCCGGAACAATTTTTGAAAGACTTTGAGGTGCTGGACAGGGCTTACCCGGAAATCAAAATGGAATACATTACGATGGCCGGCGAATTTGGTCCGGAATTGATTGATGAGTTGTGTCACCGGTGGAAGGTACCCAAGAATTTTATGTTCATCAGTTCGCCAGGCGATAAATTAAAATTCCAGGTGGCTGAACTTGGGGGCGTACGACTCATACTTTAATGTGCGCAGCAACACCTGCGCTGCCGGGCCGGAAATTCAATTACTGTGAAAGGCCGGCAGTGGCATGAGGCCGTGCAGCACCAGAACAAGCCCTATTATACTATTTCTGCCGGAATGGCTTACCCCGGTCTTTCCGCAATTAGCCGGGCCGAAACCGGATCAAAAATTTTTCGATGAACGATTTTCTGAATTATAATTTCCTGAACAACCCCCTGAAAGACTGGGGTATTTCCCTGCTGATCATCGTTGGCATCTTCCTGGTGGTGCAGCTGGTCAAGTCTACCGTGCTGAAAAAACTGACCCGGTGGGCGCAACAGACAAAGGGTACGATGGATGATTTCCTGGTGCTCCAGATCGATAAAACGATTTTCCCCTTCCTGAAACTGCTGAGTGTCTATTTCGGCCTCAGCTTTCTGACTTTCGGGCCGAAGGTGGAGCATTGGCTGACGGTGGTGCTGATGCTAATCGCTACGTTTCTTGGCCTCAAGATTATCACGGCAGGCATAAAGTTTTTTGTCAACCGTTCCCTGCAGGGCCAGGAAAATATAGAGGTGAAAATGAAACAGGCAAGGGGGGTGCTCATTATCATCAACGTCCTGATCTGGTTCACCGGTATTATCTTCTTTCTCAGTAATCTCGGGTATAATGTTACCTCGATTATTGCCGGGCTCGGTATCGGCGGTATTGCCATTGCCCTTGCGGCGCAGGCTATCCTCGGTGATTTGTTCAGCTATTTTGTCATCTTTTTTGACAAGCCTTTCGAAATCGGGGATTATATCCTGGTAGGTGACAAATCAGGCATCGTGGAATACGTGGGTTTAAAAACGACACGGCTCAGAACGCTTGCCGGCGAGCAGCTCATTTTTCCCAACCATGATCTCACCAATTCCAGGGTGCATAATTACAAGCGCATGGAAAAGCGGAGAATTGTTTTTTCCACCGGTGTAACGTACGATACGACTGCTGATAAGCTCGCTTCAATCCCGCAGATTTTAAAAGATATTATCACGAGCCTACCGGACATCACCTTCGATCGCTGTCACTTTTCCGCTTTCGGCGATTTCAGCCTGAACTTCGAAACTGTTTACTTCGTCAATACGGCAGATTTTCTATTGTATAAAGACAGCCAGGAGAAGATCAACCTCGCGTTGATCCGGCGTTTCGGGTCCGAAGGAATCGAATTTGCCTTTCCCACCCAGACGGTCATTTTGCAGGGCAGCGGCAAAAACCCTACCTTTAAAACCGTGTCCCTCCATGATGACAAAGGCTAATCGCTGAACCACTTAATTCCTCTCCCGGTTATGATCAAACGATTATTTCTCAAGTTCAGCCTTCGCCATGAACGGGAACCCGAATTAACGATCTTTGAGAATATAGAAAAAGGGGTAGAATTCAGAGGAACCAACCTCTGGATCCTCATTTTTGCCATTTTTATCGCGTCACTCGGGCTCAATGTAAACTCGACCGCTGTCATCATCGGTGCGATGCTTATTTCGCCCCTCATGGGTCCTATCATGGGGCTGGGTTTGTCGGTAGGCATCAACGACCTGGCCCTGCTCCGCAAATCGCTGTATAACTACCTCGTTGCGACGAGCGCGGCGCTGACCACATCGACTGTTTTTTTCCTGCTGTCACCACTCAATGAGGCCCATTCGGAAATTCTTGCCCGGACAGCACCCAACATTTATGACGTGCTGATCGCGCTTTTCGGGGGGTTCGCAGGCATCATTGCCACCTCCAGCAGGCAGAAGGGAAATGTTATTCCCGGAGTAGCCATCGCTACCGCCCTGATGCCGCCGCTCTGTACCGCCGGTTATGGACTGGCGACCCTCCGGTTCAATTATTTTTTCGGGGCGTTCTACCTGTTTATTATCAATACGGTTTTCATTGCCCTGGCCACCTTTATTACGAGCCGTGTGCTTCGGTTTCCTTATAAGCACCTGCCCGATGGAAGGGCAGATCGCCGTTCCATGCGCATTATATGGGCGGTTGTATTGCTCACGCTGATCCCCAGCATTTATTTTGGATACGACCTTGTGCAGCAGGACAGGTTCCGGACCAAAGCCAACCATTTTATAGATGCGGAAGGCAGCTTTAAAAATGATTACCTGCTGAATAAAACAATTGATGCCAAGAAAAAGGTAATCTCCCTTGTATACGGTGGAGATGTGATAGGGGAGGAAGCGATTAAAAAACTGCGGTCGAAACTCACTGTCTTTGACCTGGCCGATGCCAAACTTGAAATCCACCAGGGGTTTGCCTACCTGGCTGCTGTGAATAAAGTGCCTGACAACCATGACCAGACGGACCAGCTCAACAGCATCATCAAGGCAAAAGAGTATGAACTGGCCGCTATTAAACGCAAGATGGACAGCCTTCACGCCCTCAATATCACGGGAACGCAGGTATATGAGGAGCTCAGGACGCAATACCCGGACCTCCGGGAAGCGGTCATAAGCCCCGGTCACCTCATGACGAACGACAGCGTCGTTAAGCCGGTTTTGTTAGTGGCGCTCGATTTCAGGAGTCGGAAATCCCACCGGGAAAAAGAAAAAATTAAAAATTGGCTTGCGGTAAGGTTTCGTCGCAACGACCTGAAAATACTATTCTGATGTGGATCAATATCATTGCCATCCTGGTTTTTGTGGCCGGGTACCTGGCCATTGCACTGGAGCATATTCTCCGGGTTAACAAGGCGGCCGCAGCCCTCATAACGGGGGTGCTGTGCTGGACACTTTTTTCCTGAACAGTCACAACCCCGATTCCGCCAGTGAACAGCTGATCAGTCACCTGGGAGAGATCGCCTCTATTCTTTTTTTCCTGCTCGGCGCCATGACCATCGTGGAGCTGATTGACGTCCACCACGGATTCGATCTCATTACCCGTAAAATAACGACAACCAGCAAACGCAAACTGCTGCTTATAGTTACGGTGCTCACTTTTTTCCTGTCGGCCCTCCTGGATAACCTAACTACCGCCATTGTCATGACCTCGCTGTGTATAAAACTATTGCCGGACAGGAAGGACAGGCTGTGGTTCTCCGGCATCATCATCATTGCGGCCAATAGCGGCGGTGCCTGGAGCCCGCTCGGGGATGTTACGACCACCATGCTTTGGATCGGCGGGCAGGTTACGGCACTCCAGATCATGTACAAACTGTTTTTTCCCGCCATCGTCGTGTCCCTCTTACCCGCCCTCCTGCTCGCACGCCGGTACAAAGGCAAAATACTGGCACCCGTCGTTTTGCCGAAACGTTCCCCTATCGAACAGCGAAAAGGTAAACAGGTTTTGTTCTCCGGCGTCGGCTTCCTGTTGTTTGTTCCGACGTTTAAAACCATCACCCATTTACCGCCGTTCATGGGGATGCTGCTTGCGCTGGGAATGATGTGGATCATCACCACCCTCATGCATAAAAATAGGGCGGAAGAAACACTTGAAAAATTTTCGGTGAACAGTGCACTCCAGAAGATTGATACACCCAGCATCCTGTTTTTCCTGGGTATCCTCCTAGCGGTTACGGCATTGCAGTCGATGGGTATCCTGGCCAGCCTGGCGGCATATCTTAATACGGGGTTAAAAAATGATTATCTCATTGGTATCTCACTTGGCCTGCTTTCTTCCGTAGTGGATAATGTGCCGCTGGTTGCCGCCGCCCAGGGGATGTACGATCTGCAGGCTTACCCACCTGACCATAATTTCTGGTCTTTCCTGGCATTGACTACCGGCACCGGGGGCAGTGCTATCATAATAGGTTCCGCAGCGGGGGTGGCTGTCATGGGTATCGAACGGATAAATTTCATGTGGTACCTGAAAAAGATCAGCTGGCTTGCCCTAATCGGCTTTGCAGGTGGTATCTTTGCCTTCCTCCTTCAACTGAGCTTAACTGCCTAAGCATTTCTGACTGTATTCCTTGACCTTCAACAGGCCCCTTTCTATAAGGGCATGCTGTTTTAAAATAAATAACTTTATGTCATTACGCCAGTTCATTCTCTCCCGGAAATTTCTCCGGTCACCCCGGCTCCTCCATACTGTAAAAGACAATGTTGTATTGCGCTGGCGGGAAATGGCTAAAATTTTTGGCCTGCAGGCCGATGTATTTGACAATCCCCGGCATATCCGGCTCAAAAAACCGGTAACAGCCATCTTAATCGGAGCGGGTCACCGCGGCACTATTTACGCAGATTACGGCATCCTTCACCCGGAAGACCTTCACATTATAGCAGTCGCCGATCTCGATAGCGAACGGCGCAACCGCATAAAAATGAAACACGGAATAAAAGACGGGAACAGCTTTACCAGCTGGGGGGAGGTATTCGAAAGAGAAAAATTTGCCGACGCGGTTATTATCGCCACGCCGGATCACCTTCATATCGGACCCTGCCTGGCGGCACTCGATGCCGGCTACGATGTACTGCTGGAAAAACCTATCGCTGCTTCTGAAGAAGCCTGCCGCCAGGTGCTCGACAAGGCACGCTCCACGGGGCGGATAGTGGGCGTCTGCCATGTACTCCGCTATTCTTCATATTTCAGGGAACTGAAAGAAATAATCGATGCCGGTCTCATCGGTAACATCATCAGCGTGCAGCATCTTGAACCCATCGAACAGGTGCACATGAGCCATTCGTATGTGCGGGGGAAATGGCGCAACAGCAAAACCGCTACCCCGATTGTGCTGGCAAAATCCTCTCATGATACCGATATCCTGCGGTGGCTGGTGGGCAGTCCGGCAAAAGACGTACACTGCTTCGGCAACCTCAGCTGGTTTACCAATACCAATGCCCCGGAAGGCAGTACGGAACGCTGTACCGGCGGCTGCAAAGTGGAGCACAGCTGTCCTTATTCCGCCCTCCAAATCTACCTGCGCGACCGGCAGCGGCTCTATGTATTTGATTTGCCGGAGGACAAGAGCCACTGGGACGAGATGATAATGGAGAAGCTGAAAACAACTGATTATGGGCGCTGTGTGTACCGGATGGATAATGACCAGCCCGATCACCTGACCGTGAACATTCTTTTTGAGAACGGCGTAACCGCGGCCTTTTCCATGGAAGCGCATGTTAGTTACGAAGGACGGCGCACCCGGATCATGGGTTCAAAAGGAGATATTGTGGGCGATATGGAAACCTTCGTAATGACGGATTTTAAAACGCGCAAACAGACCTCGTGGAAAATGAAAACGGATCCCCACGGTGGAGGAGACCATAATCTTGTAAAGGACTGGGTTCAGGCAGTAGGGCAGCAGGACAGCAGCCTGCTCACCTCCTCCATTGATGTGTCTATTGAAAGCCATCTTATTGCCTTCGCGGCGGAAAAAAGCCGGATCAACCGCACCATTGAAGCCATAAACCTTTACCAGCAGTAGGCGGCCGGCCATTGCTTATCACAACCTGTGCTTTATGGTGCGGCTAATTTTTTTCTTTCATCACGGAATTGCTGATAAAGGCGATCCGCTTGCTGTCCGGCGACCAGGACGGAGTATTGATCGTACCCTGCCCGCCATAGACATAAGCCAGCACCTTAATCGGACCACCTGCCACCGGCATCATGCGGATATAAACATGCTGGTAAGGGGGGTGAATACCCGGCGGTGTTTCTTCGGGTAAAAACGACAGGAAGACCATCGATTTTCCGTCCGGCGATATATGCGCAAACCAGTTGTTGAGTGAATCACTGGTCACCTGTTCCTGCGCGCTGCCGTCGGGACGCATTCTCCAAATTTGCATCAGGCCAGACCGCACGGAATTAAAGTAAATATATTTTCCGTCGGGGGTATACTCGGGGCCGTCATCAAGCCCTTTCACATCGGTGAGCCGCGTTTCCTTTCCTCCCGCAGCCGGTATTTTATAAACATCGAAGTCGCCGTTGCGCTGACCGCAGAATACCAAGTCCTTGCCATCGGGCGACCAGCCATGCATATAGGAGGGACCGGTTGGCGTTACCTGCTTAGGCGTTCCACCGGTTACCGGTACCGTGTAAATAATCGAACCGCCCAGTTCTTTCACATTGCTGCTCAGCGCCAGTGATTTTCCGTCAAAAGACAACACATGGTCATTATTATTGCGGGTAACTGTGCCGGTGTTGACGGCATCCGGAATATTCGTTGACAGGTCATAGCTATACATGATTCCTTTGCCGTCGTTGAAGAACAGGTGTTTGCCGTCCGGCGTCCAGTTCGGCGCCTGTATAGAATACGGTACGCTGTAAATGGTTTCCCTGGATCCGGAAGCGATGTCAAGTAATTCAAGGTTGCTGCCGAGCGTCATGGGAGTACTCTGGTTGGCCTCCCCGGCAAAGGGAACCGCAATGCTGACGTTACTGAAGACGCCGGTTTCCAGCACATCTGCATTGTGCGAACCTACAAACAGGCCCACGTATACTTCGTCACCCAGGTCTATACCGCGCATGGTATCGGTCATAAAGGGCTGCCCGTAAATGGCTGCGCGCATGATATAAACACCGGATTTCCGTTCCAGCTGGATGATATTGGCCTTCGTCATTTTCAGTTTATGTTCTTCCGTCTGGGCGCCCGCCGTGCGCCGGAACTGCAGCGAGGTGAGGCCGTCTCCATGCACCACTGCATTTACATGAGGCGAAGCCGCATCAAGTGTCTTCCGTACCATCCAGCCGACTTTACGGTGGTAGTCCACCCACCCGCCAAGAAATTCTGCCCGGGTATACAGGATAAAGTCGCCGGTCATTTTCTTCCAGATGTACTGGAATTCGTCATGGTCGGCCCACACATTTGCACCCGCCCCGGATAGCACATATTGTCGGGTAACCGGGAGGTAAATGGCAGATCCTTTCCTGGCAGGGTTACCTACATCGGAGTGGTCCTCAAAAAGTTTTCCGATATCCTGGGAATGTAGGCGGACTGGCAGCAGGGCGATGAGCAGGAAAAGAAAGCGGGCAGCAATAGTCATATCGTTTGTTTTATTTCCGGTTTATGGGTTCAAACCCAGAGGTTTCCGCAATGATGGCAAAATCAGGTAATTTTATTCTCGATCAAAGTTAACCGGTAAATTTTATAGTATGACAAACAGGATGCTGACGCTTATTTTTTTTCTTGCACTGTTATCCGTACAGCAGGTTGCCGAAGGCCAGGCTGAAGTGGAGCCATGGGGAAACCTTTCGGGTATACGGCTCGACGGTCAACTCATGCACTTTGAAACCAGTGTCGTCTTGATGGGCAGGCAGTCGGTGAAAGCAACGGCCAAAGAGCGGCAGCATCCTGCCTACCATCGTACCGGTGAGGTGCAGGTGATCGATTCCAGGATCGACAGCTTGTATTTCAGGGAAGCTGTCCGGGACAGCGGTCGTGGGGTTGCGGTGGTCACGCTGGACCTGAAAGCTACCGCCGACATGGACCTCACCGGCGTTTACTACAGTTTCATCCTGCCGCCGGATCTTTTTTCGGGAGGAACGGTAACGATCGACAGGCGCCCAGCGCAGATCCTTAACGGCGACGCCAGCACCCTGTCGGCTTACCTGCAGCAACCTGCACGCACCATTCTATTCAAAGGAGCCGATCAAACCCTGGTGATACGCTTTCCGGAACCCGCGAGGCTGACTATACTACCCGCTAAAACATCCGGCCCGGCGATTCGCTTTGCAACGGCCCTTCAAACGGGTAGCCTTACAGCGGGGCAGCAGGTGCATCGATCGTTTGTACTTGAAGCAGGTGGAAAAGTAGATCATACCCCCGTAACCGTGGTCATTACGCCAGACCGTACGGGCAGGGCATTTGCTGGTTTCGGTGGCAACTTCCGGCTGCAGAATCCGCGTTTCGATCCGGAGGTCATTGATTATTGCCTGACCCATATGCGGGTTGCCTGGGGCCGGGTGGAAATGCCGTGGTCGCAGTGGCAGCCGGCTATTGATACCAACCCGGTTGCTGCTGCACATGCCGGTAACCTGCATCCGCATGTGCGGGCATCGATGGAATTAGCCCGGCGCTTATACCAAATAGGTATGCCGGTCATCCTGACCGCGTGGTTTCCACCGGCATGGGCTGTAATGGGTCCATTAAAAATGCAGCCGGGTGCGGATGGTATCTGGGGTAACGCACTGGACCAGTCGAAAACCGACGCGATCTATGCGTCTATAGCGGACTATATCCAATACCTGAAAGATGAATACGGGGTGGAGGTAACCGACTTTTCTTTCAATGAATCTGATCTGGGTATCAATGTGAGGCAGACCGCGGAAGAACATGATAAACTGATCCGGGAGCTGGGCGCTTATTTTGAAAAGCGGGGTTTTAAAACGAAAATGCTGCTGGGGGATAATTCGGATGCCAACAGTTATTCATTTATAATTCCTGCATTGCATGATTCCGCAGCGCACCGGTATATCGGGGCAGTGTCTTTCCATTCGTGGCGGGGATGGGACTCCACCACGCTGCAACACTGGGCGGATGCCGCCACCACGCTTAAGCAGCCTTTACTGATTGGGGAAGGCAGCATCGATGCGGCGGCCTGGGCGTACCCGGCCATTTTCCAGGAACAGACCTATGCGCTTAAAGAAATAGGGTTGTACATGAAACTCCTGCGTATTTGCGAACCTGCGTCTATTTTGCAATGGCAGTTAACCGCTGATTATTCACCGCTGGCCGGCGGCGGTATATCCGGTGATAACGGAGCACTCCGTCCCACCCAGCGATTCTGGAACATGAAGCAGCTGGCGTCGGTACCCGAAAATCTTTCCGCTATCGGTATGCATTGCTCGTCAGCTGAGATTGAGGCGGCAGCGCTGGGCGCGAACGGCAAATACAGTGTTCACCTCGTTAACAGTGCCGCAGCAAGACCGGTGACCGTGGAAGGGTTCCCTGCTGCACTGAAATCACTGCACCTGGTGGTGACCGACAAAACCAGGGCGATGGAACAGCAGCAGGATATACCCCTCAAAAACGGAAGGGCGGTGTTTAACCTGCCCGCCACCTGTTATGCCACGTTGTATAACTAATCCGGGTGGAAAGATCCGCGCATAAAAAAACCGGCCACACAGGCCGGTTTTACAGTGCAGGCAGTATAATAAGTTATGCTGTCTTCCGGGGATTAAGGGTACTAATTTTTCAGGATCTTCGCCTGTACACTTTTATCCTGGCAGGAAATATTCAGGACGTAAACACCTTTGTTCAGTTGTGCCATGTCAATTGTTTCGTTGTTATTGACACTGGCAAAGGGAACCGATTTTACCAGGATACCGCACAAGGTGTAGAGCTGTGCGACTGCTTTCTGGCCTGTCCAGCCGGAAGGCATGGTAAGCAGTAACCGGTCCGTAACCGGGTTGGGATAGGCCACAACGCGCACAGTATTTTTATTTTCTGTAAGGCGAATCACCTGTACCTGGGAATAAGTAACTGCACCATTACGGTCTACCATCTTCAGCCGGTAATAAAACAGGGGGATAGCGGTGTTGAGGTTCTTATCGGTATAGGTATAATTTTTTTCTGCAGCAGTATTTTCTCCTGAGAACACCACGGCCAGCTCATCATACGTTTTTCCGTTCGAGCTACGTTCCAGATCGAAGTGACTGAAATTTCTCTCGTTGGCAGTCCTCCATTTCAGGATTACTGCGGCCGACTGGTAGGCGGCACTGAAATCGGTTAAATGCAGCGGCAACGTACCGGTAGGCTGCAGCGGGAACGATTTAAACCATAAAGAATTCAGCCGCGCCCCTGCGTTAGAAACGACCGCACCTGATGTGGCACCATATGTAAAAGTGATTTGATCGGTACTGTTGTAGGTAAACGTAGCCATGTTGTTCACGGCATTGGTATCAATACCCACTGCATTTTGAATAGTGCCGGAAGCGGCGATATCTGATCCGGTCCATGGATGCCCGCAGGTTGAAAATAGATAGCCGGTATTATTACAAGTTTTACAGTCTTTTGTTTTACCGTCTTTTTTAGTTGTAAAACCAAGACCGCGCCAGTCGGGACACATAACCGGCAAACCCAGCTTTGTATCTTCCGGACATGCGGTCAGCGGCGTGGCGGGTACCGTTAAGACGCTGTAGGGCGAAAGGCTTACTGATGTGGCCTTGTCCAACTTCACATTTTCGACAATCGAAGCATTGTCACCATCCACGTCGATGGCGGTTGCGTTGAATTTATCAATAGAAAGCGCTTTTGTAGTTCCCGCTTTTACGAAATTCACCTGGAACTTCATCCACCAGTTGCTGAAAGCAGGCACATTACCTTTGATACCCAGTTGCGGC
>JBBROE010000022.1:0-41641 GCA_038229695.1 Chitinophagales bacterium
GGAGCAGGCTTTTGCGGAAAAACTGCAAACCAGCTTTACCTATAAAGTACCGGCCATCAGCACCGCAGCTATCGTAATGCCATTAAAGGAAAATGCGGTGGCCGGCGGGGGTGGTTCTACGGACGTGGGGGATGTAAGCTATGCCGTTCCCACGGTCGGCATGACAGCAGCTACCTGGGTACCGGGAACGCCTGCCCACAGCTGGCAGGCAGTCGCCTGCGGCGGAACAGACATCGGTATCAAGGGACTGATGGTGGCCGCCAAGACAATGGCACTGACCGCCATCGACCTCTACACGCAACCAGCCGTACTGCAGAAAGCCAGGGAGGAATTCACCAAAAATAAAGGCGACTACCAGTACAAAGCCCTGCTGGGTGACCGGCAGCCCGCCCTGAATTACCGCGATTAGATTATTTTTTACCAGTTAATACCGCCCCGGTATGAATATGACATACAAACCCCTGGTTGCACTGATCGCCCTGCTGCCCCTGTTGTCCGCTGCCCAAAAAAGACAGGCTGCTCTCAAAGCGAGTGCCATCGCTGATCTGCAACAGCAATACCCGGCCTATGCGGCCATCGCGGACAGCATCTGGAGCTTTGCCGAAGTGGGCTACCGCGAGACCAAAAGCACCGCCCTTCTCCAAAATACGCTGAGGGAAAACGGCTTTTCAGTGGAGGCCGGTGTCGCCGGCTTGCCTACCGCTTTTGTAGCCACTTACGGAAACGGGCAACCGGTAATCGGGATCCTGGCAGAATTTGATGCACTCCCGGGTCTATCGCAGGATTCAGTGCCCGAAAGAAAGCCATTCCCCGGTAAGATAGCCGGCCAGGCCTGTGGTCACCACCTTTTCGGTACAGCCTCCCTCGCTGCTGCGGTGGAACTGAAAAAACTGCTGGAGGCCGGCAAAATTAAAGGCACCCTCAGGCTGTTCGGCTGCCCCGCGGAAGAGGGCGGCAGCGGCAAAGTATACATGGTGAGAGCCGGGCTGTTTACCGGGGTAGACGTGGTATTGCACTGGCATCCGGGTTCTGCAAATGCCACTTCCCTGTCTTCGTCGCTGGCCGATATCTCGGTCAAATTCCGTTTCCACGGTCTTTCTGCTCACGCGGCAGCGGCACCCGACAAGGGAAGAAGCGCGCTGGACGGCGTGGAGGCCATGGACAACATGGTAAATATGTTGCGGGAGCATGTGCCGGAAGATACGCGGATCCACTATGTAATCACCAACGGCGGCAAAGCACCCAACGTAGTGCCAGACTTTGCAGAAGTATGGTACACCATCCGCCACAGAAAACGAAGTGAAATGCTGCGGGTGTTCGACTGGGTGGTGCAGGCCGCAAATGCAGGAGCAACCGGCACTCAAACGAAAGTGGACTATGAAATAATAAGCGGGGAATATGAAACCCTGGCCAACAAAACGCTGGCGATCGCCCTACAGCAAAACCTGGAAAACGTGGGAGGTGTGCATTATACACCGGCAGAAAAATCCTTTGCGGAAAAGATCCAGGCGACCTATGCCTATAAAACGCCCCCGCCGGAATCGGCTGCTACAGTGGAACCCCTCAACCTCGCTGATACAGCGAACGTATTCTATGCGTCCACTGACGTCGGCGACATCAGCTGGACGGTACCTACTATTGGCATGGGCGCGGCCACCTGGGCGCCGGGAACGCCGCCCCACAGCTGGCAGGCAGTCGCCTGCGGCGGCACAAGCATCGGTTTCAAGGGTATGATGGTAGCGGCCAAAACGCTTGCCCTGACCGGCATTGACCTGTTTACGAACCCGGCGCTGGTAAAAGCGGCCACCGAAGAATTCCTGAAGGCGCGCGGCGAAGATTTTAAGTACAAGGCAATCCTCGGGGATCGGTTGCCACCCCTCAATTACAGGGACTAGCGGTGTCGGGCAACCGGAAATACATCAGTCGTCTCCCTGCATTTTTTCGGGGCGCATCTGCGGAAACAGCAGTACATCCTGTATGCTTGCCTGGTCGGTCATGAACATACACAGCCGGTCAATCCCGATGCCTATTCCACTGGTGGGCGGCATACCATATTCCAGTGCACGCAGGAAATCGTGGTCGATGAACATAGCTTCTTCATCCCCGCGCTGCATCAGCCTGGCCTGCTCTTCAAACCGCTCACGTTGTTCCAGCGGGTCGTTTAGTTCGGTGTATGCATTCGCTACTTCCTTCCCGTTAATCATCAGCTCAAATCTTTCCACCAGGCCGGGAATGCTGCGGTGCTTCTTCGTGAGCGGGCTCATTTCCACCGGGTGGTCAATGATAAAAGTCGGCTGTATGTAGGTGTGTTCGCTGCTGGCACCGAATATTTCATCCACCAGCTTGCCCTTGCCGATATTACCGGGAACGCCGATGTTAAGCTGGGTGCAAACTTCCCGTAACCCGGCTTCGTCTTTTCCGCTTATATCGATACCGGTGTTTTCTTTTATCGCATCATAAATCGAAATGCGTTTAAAGGGCGCTTTATAGCTGATCACTTTGCCGCCGAGCGGAACATCTGTTGTACCGTGCAGGGCAATGGCTATTTTTTCAAGCAACTGTTCGGTGATTTCCATCATCCACAAATAATCCTTGTAGGCGGTATACCATTCCAGGATGGTAAATTCGGGGTTGTGTGTCCGATCCATCCCCTCATTGCGGAAATTCCTGCTGAATTCATACACCCAATTGAAGCCACCGACAATCAGCCGCTTCAGGTAGAGTTCGTTGGCGATGCGGAGATAGAAAGGAACATCAAGCGCGTTGTGGTGCGTAATGAAAGGCCGTGCAGCCGCCCCACCGGGTATCGACTGCAACACGGGAGTGTCTACCTCCAGCGCACCCTGCTCATTGAGAAATTCCCGGATCGTGTTTATCATCCTGGAACGCTTGATGAACGTCTCCTTTACCTCGGGGTTAACCGTGAGGTCGACATACCGCTGGCGGTACCTGAATTCCGGATCGGTAACCTCGTCAAAAGATTCGCCGTCTTTTTCCTTCACACTGGGCAGGGGCTTCAGAGATTTGGTGAGGATGCTGAATGCTTTCACATGCACTGACGTTTCCCCCGTGCGGGTGGTAAACACGTACCCTTTAATGCCGATGATGTCGCCGATATCCACCAGCTTCTTCCAAACCGTCTGGTAAAGGGATTTATCCTCTCCCGGGCAGATGTCATCCTGACGGATATAAAACTGGATCCTGCCGCTGTCATCCTGCAACACGGCAAAATTAGCTTTGCCCATATCACGTACACTCATAATCCGGCCGGCCAGGCAGACTTCTTCAAAATCAGCCTTATTTTCCTCTCCTTTGTAATGCGTTTTGATATAAGCTGCTGTACTGCTGACCGGGTAAAGTGCTGCAGGGTAGGGGTCGATGCCCAGTTCCAGCAGGCTGGCCAGTTTTTCTCTTCGGATAAGTTCCTGCTCAGACAAATTTGTGGTGCTCATGCAATGATTAAAATTTAAGTAAGGTTTACGAGACCTTAACGGGGGGCAAAAATACAGGAATGCTGCGGGAAAGCAACCCACCGTAGATGCCGGTGCAGTGACAAACCCCTTGCCTCCGACTGTCTTTCGTCGCGGTTGTGTGCCATGTTGTACCTTCCGGCCATGAAAAAACGGGTCCTTCTTTGCTGTGTTTTACTTGCACGGATGGTCACATTGCATGCCCAGCCGAATACCGATTCCTGGCTGGAACAACTGTTTCGTGCCCATGCCTCGCCGCTGCTGACGCGGATACTCGATGACCCGGACAGCTTTCGCTACCAGTTGATTTATACAAGGATCGACCGGGACAAAAACAATATCCCGCACTTCAAAAATTTCCTCCTGCACGTTGATCCCGGGCAGTATGTAAACCCCGCCTCTACGGTAAAATTACCGGTCGCCCTCTGTGCGCTGGAGAAAATAAACGACCTCGGCCTACCCGGGGTAAACCGCAATACCGTGATGCTTACCGACAGCACATACAGTGGGCAGGTAACAGTGTATAAAGACAGTCTTTCGGAATCCGGGCTGCCTTCCGTTGCACAATATATCCGCGAAATCTTCCTGGTAAGTGACAACGATGCCTATAACCGGCTGTATGAGTTCGCAGGCCAGCAAACCTTGAACAGGAAACTCCGGGAAAAAGGATATGAGAATAGCCGGATAACCCGCCGGTTTATGCCCATGAATGCCGATGAAAACCGGCACACCAATGCAATTCGGTTTGTACAGGGCGACAGCCTCCTCTATCGCCAGCCGCCAGCCGTAAACACCGATTCATTTGATTTCCGCAAAACCTACCTGGTGGGCAACGCACATGTGGACCGCAACGACAGCCTGGTCCGTACACCGATGGACTTTACCACCCATAACCTGCTGCTGTTGCAAGACCTGCAGCACATGCTGCAGTCGGTACTCTTTCCCTTCTCTGTTCCGTCAAAGCAACGCTTTAACCTGACCCCGGGTGACTACCGCTTTCTTTACCAGTATATGTCTGAACTGCCTTTTGAAAGCCGGTTTCCGCATTATGACAGCACCGAATATTTTAGCAGCTACACCAAATTCTTTATGTTCAAGGCCGACCGGAAACCGATTCCTTCCTATATCCGTATTTTTAACAAGCCGGGCTGGGCCTACGGCTTCCTCACTGATGCATCCTATATTGTGGACTTCAAAAACAACCTGGAATTCATGCTCAGCGCCTGCATTTATACCAACAGTGACGGCGTGCTGAACGATGATAAATATGATTACGATACCATCGGCTATCCCTTTTTCCGCGAAGCCGGAAATATTATCTATGAATATGAGCGCAGCCGGAAACGGAAATACAGGCCTGACCTTGCTGCCTTTAAACTGGATTACGCAGATAAGTAAAGCCGTTCCTGCGCCATCAACGCTTCAGCCAGCCAGGATTGTATAATTTTGATACAGTCGCAGTATGAATTTCCTTGCACATGCATACCTGTCTTTCGGTAATCCCGGCTTACTCGCCGGGAATATGATCAGCGACTTTGTGAAAGGGAAAAAAAAGTTCGATTACCCCCCTGCCATACAACAAGGAATAGTTTTACACCGGGAGATCGATAATTATACCGACAATCATCCCGTCACTAAAATTGCCAAAGCGATTTTCCGGCCCGATTACCGCCTTTATTCCGGCGCCCTGACCGACGTCATTTATGATCATTTCCTGGCCATCGACAGCACGGCCTTTGCGCCGGGTGGGCTGCTGGATTTTACGGAAGAGGTTTACCGCACACTCGAGCCGATGCTGCCGGCCTTTCCCGAAAAATTTCAGCAGATTTTTCCTTATATGCGCGATCAAAACTGGCTGAATAATTACCAGTTTGACTGGGGCATCCGCAACAGCCTGGCCGGTGTGGTACGCCGTTCTGCCTGGCTAACTGAATCGGATACTGCCTTCCGGTTATTCAATGATCACTTTGATGAACTGGCCGCCTGCTATCACCGTTTTTTCCCTGATCTGAAAAATTTTGTTATAGCCAGCCTGCCCCGCGGGTAATATCGCTCAACCTTTATCTTTGTGCTCCTAAACCAGGTTACGAATGAAAATTTTACTGTCAATATTGTGTTGCTGCATAGTGTCAGAGGTTGGTTTTTCCCAATCCAGGTTTCCGTTGCTCGATAAGTCGCCCATGGACATGAGCTATTACCCTGTCAATTATCCCATACTCCGGATCCAGGACAAAGCCACGGAACCGCTTGTCGCCCGCGTGATTTACAGCAGGCCCCAGCGCACCGGCCGCAATGTATTCGGAGAGTTGCTCGAGTACAATAAGGTATGGAGGATGGGCGCTAATGAGGCCACTGAGATCGAATTTTTCACGCCTGTCACCGTGAATGGAAAAATGGTACCGAAAGGCCGTTATACACTTTATGCTGTTCCTGCAGAAGACAAATGGACAGTCATCATCAATAAGGAAACCGATATATGGGGAGCCTTTAAATACGACAGTACGAAAGATGTAGTAAGGGCAGATGCGCCGGTACAAAAGCAGGCTGAACCGCTCGAAGCCTTCACCTTGTTTTTTGAACCTGAAAAAAATGGGTTCCTGCTCACCGCGGCTTGGGATACCGCGCTGATATCCGTGCCTGTTGCCATCTATGAAAAGCCGGTGAAGAAACCGGTGGGAAAGAAAAAATAACGACGCACCTGCTGCCCGGCTCACACCGTTTTTTTTATCTGCCTCTTATGCGGATATTTACAGCATGTGCGGCATAACCGGAATACTTTCTCCCGATACATCGGCGATCAATACGCCTTTGCTCGAAAAAATGGCCGCTGCGCTCGCCCACCGTGGACCTGATGGTCAGGGAACCTGGATGAACCGCAGCGGTACGGTTGGCTTTGGACACCGGCGTTTATCCATTATCGATTTGTCGGTCAACGCCGCACAGCCGATGCATTATGCCGGCCGTTACAGCATCGTTTACAACGGGGAAATCTACAATTACCTTGAAATTAAGGCGACACTCGATGCCAGGGGGTATCTGTTTACGACCGCTTCAGATACCGAAGTTATTCTTGCTGCGTATGCCTGCTGGCATACCCGCTGCCTGCAATATTTTACCGGGATGTTTGCTTTTGCCATCTGGGATGAGCAGGAAAGCGTTCTCTTCGCAGCCAGGGATCGTTTTGGAGAGAAGCCTTTTTTTTACCACGACAATGGGCAGGCGTTCTTTTTCGGATCAGAAGTCAAGAGTTTCCGCCCGGCAGGTATTCTGCCCGCGGTAAACGAAACCCTGCTGTATAATTTCCTGACTATCGGCTATACCGGCAATCCGCGCGATACCGGGGAAACGTCTTTCCGTGAAATCCGGAAGCTGCCGGCGGGCTGCTACTTTACCATCACACCCGACCAGCGTACAGTAGTGCCCGTTCGATACTGGACAATAACCGGTGAGGCAGTGCCTTCTCTTTCCGCTGAAAACAGGGTCGGGACTTTTTGTGAGCTCCTCGGGAACGCAGTGCAGGAAAGACTGCGCAGTGATGTTTCGCTGGGTACCAGCCTGAGCGGCGGCATCGACAGTGCTTCAATTGCTGCGCTTATCCGTAAAGGAGCGCCGGGGTTAAGCACTTACTCTGCCGTCTTTCCCGGTTTCAAAAAAGATGAAAGCAGCCGCATCGGGGAAATGACGGACTTATATGGCCTTACCAGTTTCAGGATTACACCAAACGCCACAGGATTACTATCGGACCTCGACAAGATCGCATGGCACCAGGAGGGTTACATGTCTTCCGCCAGCGTATATGCGCAGTATAAGGTCTTTGAGCTGGCGTGTCAACAGGGCATTAAAGTGCTGCTCGACGGGCAGGGCGCCGATGAACTGCTGGCAGGATACGGGAAGTACTACCCGTGGTTCTGGCAGGAACTGTACCTCCGCAATAAATCGCTGCTGCAACCAGAAGTAAAGGCGGCTGCTGATCTGGGAATTCCTCTTCACTTTGGCTGGCAGCAAAAGATGGCTGCGCGCTGGCCGGAAATGGCGGTCAGGGTGAAGGAAAACCTGCAAAAGCGAAGACAATCGCAGTACAAAATACTCGATAAGGATTTTGTAAATGCATACGGAGAATCATATTACCGGTTGCCGTTACCGGGTCAGCTGAATCATATTCTTTATTACAACAGTTTCGAGAACGGCCTGGAAGAATTGTTACATTACGCTGACCGCAACTCGATGGCGCATGGCCGGGAGGTAAGGCTGCCTTTCCTGGATCACCGCTTGGCTGCGTATATTTATGCGTTGCCTGCGACGGTGAAAATAAAAGCTGGCTATACCAAATGGATTCTGCGGTCTGCCATGTCCGATCAGCTTCCTGCCAGCATCTGCTGGAACCGCGTCAAAACAGGCTTTGAGCCGCCACAGGGGGATTGGTTAGATACCCCGGCTGCCCGGGAGGCCATTCGCTCTGCCCGCCAGCTGCTGGTGGAGAAACGCATCCTGGATAAGACGATACTCGACAAAAAAATTCAGCCGCAGGAAGCTTATGCGGCTGAAAATATCGATTGGCGGTGCCTCTCTGCAGCGGCTTTGTTCCGATCGTTATAATTTTTTGTACTGTTCGGTGATGTCCATGTTCCGTTCGCCGTCTACCCGCACGGTGGTCCAGGAATTGTTATCCTGCATTTTGACGTAATAATTAATGGCGTCGGCGGACGCTAGTTCTGTAATTCCGAATATGGATTTTCCGGGATACTTCTTTTTGAGCTGGCACTGGATGTCTACAGGGAGCTGGTCTGCACCGTAAAAGCGACGGGAACTTACAAAATTTCCATCCGCGTCATAGGTTACACGCGTAGTGATACCATTCAGCGTAAAGCGGACCAGGGAATAATTCTGGGCATCCATCCACACTACGTTACTGGCACCGGTAAAAGTAGACTTGAAAGCGCTAATGGCCTTTTCAGAAATCCCCGCCGGGCGGGCAAAAGTACTGCCGGATATAACCAGCACTGCGATAAAGAAAATTACTTTTTTCATGGTTTGTTTTGTTTTGAGATGATTGGTTGGTTTGACGGGGTAAAAATAGTTTGCGGTATGACCGGCGGGAAGTAATTGGTAAAAGCGGCAAGCACTGGATAAACTTGGGTGGAGCCGGGTTGGCTGCCGGCCCGTGTATTCCGCGGAAGCACTTCCCAGGATCCAATACTGGCAAGGGTTTCAACATCATTCTTACCAAAACGTTAAAGATTTTTTACCTGGCTGTTAAAGTGGAGCAGTGCGGGCATCATGATAATTATGCATCTTTGCAGGCACGCGGCTTAACCCCGTTCACCGTTAAATTCATCAGTATTATGCGCATCGCCACCAGATTTATTCATGCCGGAGCAGAGCCGGACCCTTCCACGGGGGCCATCATGACACCCATTTACCAGACGTCAACCTATGTACAGGAGGCGCCCGGTAAAAACCAGGGCTATGAATACGCGCGGTCACAGAACCCCACCCGCAAAGCGCTTGAAGATGCGCTGGCGGTCATCGAGAACGGAAAGTTCGGGCTCGCATTCAGCAGCGGTGTTGCTGCGACTGATGCCGTGATAAAATTGCTGTCGCCGGGAGACGAGGTCATAGCGGCAAACGATATGTACGGAGGAACTTACCGGCTTTTTACCAAAATATTTGAAAAATTCGGGATCAGGTTTATCTATGCGGATACGAGTGTGCCCGAAAAAGTACAATCTGTGATCACCCCCCGAACCCGGCTGATCTGGCTGGAGACACCGACCAACCCGCTGATGAATATTACTGATATCGCAGCGATTACGGATCTCGCCGCCTCCCAAAAAATCCTCGTCTGCGTGGATAATACATTTGCTTCTCCTTACCTGCAAAACCCGCTTGACATGGGCGCCGACATCGTGATGCATTCGGCTACTAAATATCTCGGCGGCCACAGCGATGTGATACAGGGAGCCCTGGTGATGAATGACGCCGATTTGCGCGACAAACTTTACTTTATCCAGAAAAGCTGCGGCGCTGTGCCCGGGCCAATGGATTGCTTTCTTGTACTGCGTGGCATCAAAACCCTGCACCTCCGCATGCGCCAGCACTGCGACAACGGAAGGGCCATTGCGCACTGGCTTCGGAGTCATCCGGCGGTAGCTAAAGTGTACTGGCCCGGCTTTGAAGACAGCAGCGGGTATGCCGTTGCGAAGAAGCAAATGCGGGACTTCGGCGGTATGATTAGTTTTGAATTAAAGAACGACAGCACCGCTGCCGCCATGAAAGTGCTTACCTCAACCAAATTATTTTCGCTGGCTGAGAGTCTCGGTGGCGTGGAATCCCTGATTAATCATCCTGCCTCGATGACACATGCCTCTATACCCAAAGAAGAGAGAATAAAGAACGGCCTGCGTGATTCACTGATCCGCTTAAGTGTAGGCGTGGAAGACGCACAAGATTTGATAGAGGATTTACAACAGGCGATAGGCTGAGCATTCGTGGGAAGTAACAGTTATGAACCGGGAAAACCTGAGAGATTTTCTGGACCGGAAATCGGCCGAATACAACCAGCCCGCTTTCATCGCTGCTGACCCGGTTTGTATTCCCCATCTCTTTACCCGGCAGCAGGATATTGAAATTGCTGGTTTTTTCGCGGCCATATTTGCCTGGGGAAACAGGACCACCATCATCAATAAATCGCGGGAATTGATGGCGTTGATGGATAATGCGCCTTATGATTTTTGCAGGAACCACACGGCAGCCGATCTGAAACCGATGCTGGGGTTTAAACACAGGACCTTCAATCCAACGGATTTGCTGTATGCGCTTCACTTCCTGCGATTTCATTTTGCCCGGTATGAATTCCTGGAACCGGCGTTCTGCCAGTGGATGCTTCCCTCAGACAACAATACAGAAAATGCTTTAAATGGGTTTTACCGGTATTTTTTCTCCCTTCCGGACCCACCTGGCCGTACCCGGAAACACATCGCCAGCCCAGTAAAAAAATCAAGCTGCAAGCGCCTCAATATGTATTTGCGGTGGATGGTTAGACAGGATAATGCCGGTGTCGATTTTGGGTGCTGGAAAAAAATTTCCCCGGCACAACTGGTTTGTCCACTGGATGTGCATGTTGCCAGGGTGGCCCGGCGATTTAACCTGCTGAGTCGCCCGGGGAGCGACTGGCAGTCGGCGCTGGAACTAACCGCCCACCTGGCGTCGTTTGACAAAAAAGACCCTGTGAAATATGATTTTGCCCTGTTCGGACTGGGAGTCATTGAAAAATTCTGAATGGAACAAACTGCGCTCATACAACTCATCAACGCGGAGCTTGATCTGGACGTTACGCCTGCTGTTTCTTTTGCTGAACTGAAAAGCAGGATTGAATCGGTCGTCCGGGATCTCATCCGGCACAATATGACGAAACTCGCTGGCATCCTCTACCGGGTAGATGTAAGCGAAAGAAAACTCAAATACCTTTTACAGGAAAAAGCCGGCCAGGATGCTGCCGTGATCATTACTGAACTGATTATCGACAGGCAGCTGGAAAAAATCGCGCTGAGAAAGAAGTATACGCCGCCGTCCACCGATATCCCAGATGAAGAAAAATGGTGAGCGTCATTCGAACATTAAATCCTTCATCTTCTTTTTATCCTCTTTTTCTGCAGACAGATCGAACATCGTACCGAATACGCGGTCCCAGAAAGTTGTGCTGACCCCAAATCCTTTTTCCTGTTCCCTGTAATGATGCAGGTGGTGATTCCTCCATAATGGTTTCATCCATCTAAACGGTGGCTTCCAGGCATGAATAGCATAATGCATCGAACCATACAACAGGTAGCCGAAAAGAAATCCCGGGAAAAACAGGTATGCCGCGTCCTGTAACAGCAGGAATTGTGCGACGAAAAATACAGCCGCCAGGAACAGGCTGGGCACAGGCGGCATAAAAAGCCGCTCGCGGTCGCGCGGATACTCATGGTGATTGGCGTGGATGATATAAATTATCCGTTTGGCGCGCTCACTGTTTGCGATATGGTGAAATGCGAAGCGGTGGATCAGGTATTCAAAAAGCGTCCATGTTGCCATACCAGAGAGAAAGATCACCGCGGCCGGCACGTATGAATACCCCAACTGAAAAATACCTTTTAGCGGAAGCAGCACTACCAAAGGAAGGTATAGACCGAGGATGACAAGCGGGTGCGTTTTGGTAAGCATTTCCAATTGGCCGCTCCGAAAGATTCTAGCCTGCCCTTTATTATGGATTTTATCAAACTTCATCCCTCCTCTTTGCTCGACAAAGGTAGACAAGGACGGAAAAAAAATGCGGGCAGCGTTAGTTTTTTTAATGACAATTTTAATGAGGCCGAAAAAAACAGGGCGCTCATCCATGCTCAGCAGGGCTTAAAAAAGGACTCGTTGCCAGGGGTTTTCCTTCGGTGACCAGTGACGGTTGGCATTTATATCAACGATGCAGGTAACTTATCATGCCTACGCCGAATGCATTTTAAATTAACTATTTTTGCGGTCAAAATAAAAATTTATGGAGAAGGGCCCGGTATCCGCCTATATCGAACATCATTACAGGCATTTCAACGCAGCAGCGTTGATCGATGCGGCAAAAGGGTATGAAACGCATCTCCTGGAAGGAGGAAAAATGATGGTTACCCTGGCCGGCGCCATGAGTACGGCAGAACTGGGTCTCTCGCTTGCCGAGATGATCCGGCAGGACAAGATTGCCATCATCAGTTGCACCGGCGCCAACCTGGAAGAGGACATTATGAACCTGGTGGCCCACAGCCACTACAAACGCGTTCCGCACTACCGGGATCTGAGTCCGCAGGATGAATGGGATTTACTGGAGAATCATTACAACCGTGTAACCGACACCTGCATTCCGGAAGAGGAAGCTTTTCGCCGGTTGCAGCAGCACATCTTTAAAATATGGAAAGACGCGAATGATAAAGGCGAAAGCTATTTCCCGCACGAATACATGTATAAAATGCTGCTGAGCGGCGTGCTTGAACAGTATTATGAGATCGACCCCAAAGACAGCTGGATGCTGGCGGCTGCCAAAAAAAATATTCCTATCGTTGTGCCTGGCTGGGAAGACAGCACCATGGGCAATATTTTCGCGTCCTATATCATCAAGGGGCAGCTTAAAGCCACCACGATGAAGTCGGGGATTGAATATATGGTCTGGCTAAGTGAATGGTACCGCAGCAATTCATCCGGCAAGGGAGTTGGATTTTTCCAGGTGGGCGGCGGTATCGCCGGGGATTTCCCTATTTGCGTGGTGCCCATGATGTACCAGGATCTGGAGTGGCATGATGTGCCATTCTGGAGTTATTTCTGCCAGGTTTCGGATTCCACCACCTCTTATGGTTCTTACAGCGGTGCCGTGCCGAATGAAAAAATAACCTGGGGTAAACTGGACATTGGTACGCCGAAATTTATCGTGGAAAGTGATGCCACGATTGTAGTGCCGCTGATTTTTGCGTGGATACTCGGCTGGTGACGGGCAGCAGGGCCTCCTGTGATCTCCTGGGCAATTCCCGGAACTCTCCTGATGCAAGCTATCCACTATACGGCTAAAAAAATATCTTCCACCCCGCCAACAGACGGGAACCTCCGGAAACTGGAATGGGCGTCCGCTGACTGGAGCAGCCGCTTTTCCGACATGGTGACCGGCGGACCCGCCTTATACGCTACCCAATCGGCGGTGTTGTGGAATGAAACCCATCTTTTTATCGCTTTCAGGGCGGAAGAACCTTTCCTGGAAGCCCGCCAGACCCTGCGCGACAGCATTGTGTTTCTGGAAAACGACCTGGAACTGTTCATTGACGGGGGAGACTGCTATTATGAACTGGAAGTAAACGCGGCGAATACCGTCTACGAAGTCTTTTTCGTCTGGAAGGATGCCTTTCTCAATAACCCCCGGTTTGATAAAGCCTCCTTCGATGTACACCAGCCCGGTGTCTACACGTTTGGAGGGGATTACGACCGCTCGGGAGCAAGTTTCTGGAAAGGAACCCACCCGCGGGGTATACGGTGGGCCTTCACCGGGTTTGATATGCCCGGACTTGCAACAGCGGTTACGCTGGAATCAACACTTAATGATCATTCGGACACGGATAAAGGATGGAACCTTGAAATTTCAATTCCCTGGAGCAGCCTTGCCCTGCTGGCCGGGGAGAGACCAGTGCCACCCCTGGCAGGCGACTGCTGGAACATATTCCTGGGCCGGTTCCAGAAATTGATGGCCGGCGGTAAGGAGGTGATGCCCCATCCGGCCATGTGTCTTACTCCCCATTCCATTTATGATACGCACCTGCCTGAAAAATGGAGCTGTATACAATTCATGCAATAATAAAAACAAAAGCAGTGCACGGCTGCACTGCCTCCGGATGAGTTGCCACGTTTAATTCAGGGGAATATCGCGCTTAACCATTTGATCACGATTAGCCATGTTCCAGGCGGTATAAAATATCATCCTCGCTCTCTTTTCATACACGTCAAAATTAATTTTATCAATGGTGTCGGTGGGCTTGTGGTAGTCGGCCAGCAACATCCCGTCATAAAAAAACAGGATGGGAACCCCTTTACGTGCGAAATTGTAATGATCGCTGCGGTAATAAATACGGTTGGGATCCGCGGGGTCATCGTATTTATAATCCAGGGTAATATTGGAAGATGCTTTGTTGGCAGCTTCATTGATACCCTGCAGTTCGGAGCTTAGTTTATTATGGCCGATGACATACACATAGTTCAGCGTGTCCGCCAGTTTGCGCTCGGTATCAATTCGGCCAATCATATCCGTGTTCAGGTCAACAGACGTTTTATCCAGTGAAACAAGGGGATGTTCGCTGAAATATTCAGATCCCCACAGGCCTTTTTCTTCTCCCGACACGGTCATGAATAAAATCGATCGGCGCGGCCCATTGCCATCCGCCTTGGCCTGCGCGAATGCTTTTGCCATTTCAATCACCGTGCAGGTACCGCTTCCGTCATCATCCGCCCCGTAATAAATCTGGCCGTTATGCGTGCCGAGGTGATCATAGTGGCCGGTTAAAATGATATACTCATCTTTTTTATCAGTCCCTTCCAATACGCCGGCTACGTTGCTCGACTGCCCGTCAATCTTTTGTTCTTCGTAGTTGTAGCGTACCTGTATTTTTTTACTGAAGGAAAGCGAATTCATCGGCAAGAATTTTTTCGCCTGCTCAACAGTTGTGCGGAAAAAATCATCCCCCAGCAGCGCGGCGGCCATACCGCCGGGAATCGTAAAGCCGTTTATGGAAGCTGGCTGATCCTTGATCAACCGCATGTTCGATTTTTTGGCAAACCGCGCAAAATTACCACTTATGCTGTCCATTGCTGCATTGATCACGATGAAACCGGCAGCGCCTTTGTCTTTGGCAAGTGCAGCTTTACCAGCCAGTCCACCCGGGTAGGTCCAGGTGCTGTAAGCCTTTGTACCGGAAATGACATACATCCCATCCTGCCTGGGTTCCCCATTAAAGAAAACAACTATCTTGCCTTTGACGTCTTTACCGGCATAGTCATCGTACCGGGTGTCGCTTATACCATATCCTGTAAATACAATTTCATCCGCCGTGTTGCTTCCATTATTGTTAAGCGCGATTTCATCCACATAATCATGTCCTGAAACCAGCGACCGCTGACCAATAGAGAGTTCTGACTGCAGCAGGGAGTCGTACCCTATTTTATAATATTGAAGGTAATTGTCCGTGCCGGGCGCGGGAGTAAGGCCGAAACTTTTGAACTGGCTGCGGATGTAGTCGGCCGCTTTTCGCTGTCCTTCCGTGCCGGTTTCCCGGCCCTCCATTTCTGCGCCGGAGACGATGGTCAGTTGTTGTTTAAGATCTGCCTGTGTTATCAGCGCAGCATATTTTGCCGGGTCGGCCGGTTGTGCCTGCATGGAGCAAAAGGAAACTGCCATCAGGACGGTTAAGGAACGTTTTTTCATGTTGAACTACTTATATTGTCTTTAGGTGTAACTGAATAAATCCGTTGGTCCCTGGGCAAAGGCGTTTTAGACCGGGCTGGCGGAAAGGAAAGCAAAATACAGGAAAAAAAAATTACGGTACTGCTTTTATTGAGCGGTTGTAAGCTGCAGCAGAGCCGCCGCCTCAGGTCAGCTCAAAAAAAAAACATCCCGTCAGAGATGTTTTTTTGATGGAGCAGGTATCCTACTTGATTTTAAAAATCAGGCCTCCCTGTATAACGGTAATATCGTACCCCACTTCCGCATTGACCCCGATGTTGGGGGAAAAATAATAGGAAGCGCCGGCAAATATGCCGGGGGCAACTGTCGCATCATGCCGTTTGTTGATCGTGTTCTGATCATAATAATAATCGTAACTCCTTAATCCCGGCCCGAGTGAAAGGCCGCCATAGGTATCAAGGTTCGGCACATTCCAGCCAAAATGATAGGCGGAGCGAACGGCTGCTATGACAATGCTGGAATGATACCCCTTTGTACCCGAAAACGATCCGCCCAGTTCTACACCAAGCGACAGCACGCCAGGGCCGAGTTGCCACATGCCTCTCTCCAGAGCAGCCTTGATGCCAAAGCCGGTTCCATAACCGATGCCACCCCCATAATACCCGTAATTGCCATAACCGCTTCTGCCGGCGCCAACACCAATATTAAAGGTCACCGAGCCAACATCCATTTTGCTTTCGCCGCGCTGCGCGTGGAGCGACTGGCTTGCCATTGTGCAGCCCATAACGGCCACCATACCCAACAGTAGTTTGACTTGTTTCATTTTCTTACAGTTTAATTGTTTGCGGGATATCTATCAACAGGGGCAGGGCAGGTTTGTTCATTAGGTGATGCACAAACCTCCGCCCCCCCCGGCTCAAGGGCAAACAATAATCATTCCGGTAATAAAATACACAGTTAACTCCATTCTTCTTCTGCATCGGCCCGTTCGCGTTCTTTGTATACGCGGGTGGACAGCAATACGCTGGCTTCAAACAACGCATAGAGGGGAATGGTAACCAGGGTCAGGCTGAAAGGGTCAGTCGACGGGGTGATGATTGCCGCTGCAATCAGGATAATGACAAACGCATGGCGGCGGTATTTTTTGAGAAAACTCGGAGAAACAATGCCGATTTTGGATAGGAACATAATCAGCAGCGGCATCTGGAACAGCACGCCGATACCAACCGTTGTATAGATAAGATTTTCAATATAATCGGAGAGGGTGGGCCGGAATTCAATAAGCGGGCTCAGTGAATAGTTGGAATAAAAATTTACCATAAACGGGGTCAGCACATAGTAACCGAAACCCACGCCCATGAAAAACAGGACAGACACCCAGAAGATAATGCCGGAAGTGCGGCGTACTTCTTTCTTACTGAGTGCCGGCTTGATGAATTTCCAGAATTCCCAGAAAACATAGGGAAACGAAACGATGAAGCCTCCGACGAAAGCAATCGTAAACGTAGTCATGAACTGTTCCGTCATGGCATTACTCTGGAACTTGATGTTGAAGTCACCCAGGCAAAGGGCGTCTCCCAGGTGGAGTTTGTGACCGAGGTTGCACAGCACCGAATAGGTGACGAAATCCCTGCGGGCCGGGCCCATGATGATGATGCTTACGACTTCCTTCGCATACACGAAAATCAGGATCGCGCCTACCACTACGGCAATCACCGACCGTACCAGGTGCCACCTGAGGGCTTCCAGGTGGTCAATAAACGACATTTCCGCTACCGATTCTTCTTTGTTTCTTTTGAATAGTGCCATATAAAGAGCTGCAAATTTAACAGTTTAGCGCTTACGGCCCGGTCATTTAACAAGCGCTTTCCATGTTTTTCCGGGTTAACGGCTGCCACCAGTGCCTTAATTACGAAAATTGGAGCCCGGGCGATGAAGAAAGTGTAGATATTTGAGCATCGCCGGCGAAAATGGAGGAACCGCCAGTGAAGGGGCATCAAGTGGTGTCGCCCGGTTATTTGAGGTCCTTCATACGGACCATTTCAATCCGGGTATCGCTGACGCTCATGACGTCGAACTCATAATCGCCGATAATAATTCTTTCTTTTACCCGGGGAATCTTTTCGTGTTCGGCAATGATGTAGCCGGAAAGCGTTTCCGCTTCGTCGGCGGGCAAGTCGAAATGATACTTTTCATTGAGGTAATCCAACTCAAGCCGCCCGGAAAAGAGGAATTCGGTGTCGTTGATTTTCTTTTCCTCGAACTCTTCTGTGTCGTACTCGTCGCGGATTTCGCCAAATATTTCTTCCAGGAGGTCTTCCATCGTAACGATACCGGCCGTACCGCCGAACTCGTCCACCACCCAGGCGATGCTCTTGCGCTCCCGGTAAAATTTGTTGATGAGGTCGGTGGCACTCATGCTCTCCGGTACAGGAGGGATATTCAGCAGGATATCGGCGATACCAGCCGGTTTCTTAAATAAATCGAGCTGGTGAATATAACCCTGGATATGATCGATATTGCCGTCATACACAAGCAGTTTGCTAAGCTGGGTGCTGACAAATTTCTTCCGGGCTGCTTCCACATCGGTATTGATGTCGATCCCCACGATTTCTTTACGGGGGATAAGACATTGCCTGATTTTGATAGTGGGCAGAGACAGCGCGTTTTCAAAAAGTTCGGTATTGAGGTCTTTCGATGATTCTTCGCCTGCCTCATGGTTCTGGTGGTAAAAATGTTCCAGGTCTGATCGGCTGAATGCCTCTTTGTGTTCGTCGACCCGCACATTGAACAGGTACTTGAGCACCCAAGCCGACAGGGTAACAAAAAAGTCTGCGAGGCGACCAAACAGTTCGAAAAAAAAGCTCACTGATTTGCTGATAAATGGATTCAGCAGCAGTTCGCTTTTTGAACGCCAGACCGCCCGCGGTATGAACTCCCCCAGCACCAGGATAATACCGGTGGAAACGAGGGTTTCAAAAAAGAGTTTGAGCAGGCTTACGGTCGTGACCGGGGCATGCCAGCGGGTAATGAGCCAGTTCCAGAGCGGGTTCAGCATTTCCCCCACCAGTAAGCCATAGATAACGAGGAAAATATTTAAGCCGATGAGGGTAGTGCCGAGAAATTTCGTGGGCATCGAACTAAGATGGGAGAGGAGGATACTGCTGCTTTTCCCCTGCTTTTTCTGCAGTTCGATGGTCAGCCTGTTGATATTGACAAATGCAATCTGTATACCGGTAAAAAACCCAATAAACAGGATGGAAACCACAATCCCGATTACGGTGTTCAGGTTGATGTACATAAATCAAAAATAACAAAAAATAAGCGGTTGTAAAATGATCAGCCTCCCACAAAAGCCTCTACCAGTGCGGCCGCTGACGCGCAGGCTTTGTCCAGGTCATCGTTCACGATAACATGGTTGAACTGGTGCTTGAAAGAAATTTCATAGGATGCTTTATTGACCCGGGACAGGAGCGTCTCCTCGCTCTCGGTGCCGCGACTCTGTAACCGGCGCCGCAATTCTTCCACGGAGGGGGGTTCAATGAAAAGAGACAGCGTCCTGCCCGCGTATTGCTGCTGTACATGGATGGCCCCTTTTACGTCAATATCGAGCACCGGCACCTGGTCCTTGTTCCAGATGCGCTGTAATTCACTTTTGAACGTTCCGTAGTATTTTCCTTCGGACACCATGTCCCATTCGGCGAACTCATTTTCCTGGATTTTATGCTGAAACGACTGGGTACTGAGAAAATAATAATCCCTGCCCTCCACTTCCCCGGTCCGCGCTGGCCGGGTGGCGGCAGAAACCGAAAAAGCCAGCTGCGGGAAATCCCGCAGCAACCTGTGGGTGATAGATGTTTTGCCTGCGCCTGACGGGGCAGTGATAATGATGATTTTTCCTGGTGTGCTGTTGTTGTGCATGGTCATAGCTGCTGTCAGGGCACGCGCCTGATCTCCGCTCCCAGTTGCCGGAGGCGGGTATCAATATGCTGGTAACCCCTGTCTATTTGTTCAATATTCTGAATATAGCTTTTTCCTTCAGCACTAAGTGCAGCAATGAGCAGCGCCACCCCCGCGCGAATATCCGGGCTGGTCATGGTGATTCCCCGCAGGGCATGCTGTCTCGCCAGCCCTATCACCGCGGCCCTGTGCGGATCGCAGAGTATGATTTGGGCACCCATGTCGATCAGCTTATCGGTAAAAAACAGCCGGCTCTCAAACATCTTCTGGTGAATCAGGATAGAACCTTTTGCCTGCGTGGCCACAACCAGTACGATACTCAGCAAATCCGGGGTAAATCCTGGCCAGGGATGATCGTACATCGTCAGTACCGAGCCATCCAGGAAAGTCTGGATTTCATAGATTTCCTGCGCGGGGATATGAATGTCATCACCCCTGAACTCCATCTTTATACCAAGCTGCCGGAATTTTTCGGGGATGACGCCGAGGTGTTCAATGCCGGCATGCTTAATTGTAATGCTGCTTTGTGTCATGGCGGCCAGGCCGATAAATGAACCCACTTCAATCATATCGGGTAGCATCCGGTGAGCCGTGCCGCCCAGGTATCCGACGCCGGTTACCTGCAACAGGTTGCTTCCGATGCCGGTAATTTGTGCCCCCATCCGGTTCAGCATCCGGCAAAGCTGTTGTACATAGGGTTCACAAGCCGCGTTGTAAATGGTGGTTGTGCCCCGGGCCATACAGGCCGCCATTACAATGTTGGCTGTACCGGTTACGGAGGGCTCATCCAGCAGCAGGTCGGCTCCCTTCAGTGCAGCGCCATCCAGCATGAACACGCTGTCATCCTGGTTATAGGTAAATGCCGCGCCCAGTTTTTCAAAGCCGATAATATGGGTATCCAGCCTGCGCCGGCCTATTTTATCTCCCCCGGGGCGGGGAATGTACGCCTTCTTGTACCGGGCCAGCATGGCACCCGCGAGCATAACGGAACCCCGTAACCGCCCGCTTTTTCGCCGGTAATCTTCGCTGCTGAGGTAGTCTGTATTCACCGCATCCGCTTTGAAAATACAGGTATGGCGCTCGGGGCGGTCAATAGATACCCCCATTTCTCCCAGCAGTTCAATCAGCAGGTTTACATCCACAATATCCGGGATATTGGAAATCACCATTTCTTCTGGTGTCAGCAGCACGGCGCTAATGATCTGCAACGCCTCATTTTTGGCCCCCTGCGGTAGGATTTCTCCGGATAGTTTTTTCCCCCCGTTAACTTCAAATACGCCCATAAAAGATAAAATAATTGAGAGTGCGGACTGGTCCGCTCACAAAGTAACAAAAACCGCTGCAGCTCTCCGCACCTCAAATAAAAAAGGCTGATCAGCAATGATCAGCCTTCGCCCTGCGGGTAACTATTATTTAATTAAATCTTTTCCGGTTATTAAATTTCCCGCTGTTGTTATTCTGGTTATTACCGGGAATGCGGTTGTCTCTTCTTTCTCCGGTATTGCCCCGGTTGTCTCTTCTCTCCCCGCTATTGGCATTCGGCCGAGGCTGAAATTTCGGGTTCCGCTTGGTGCGGTAATCATTATAATTGTTGTTACTGCCGCGGTTATCCCTTCCTTCGTTGGCCCGGTAAGCTTTTACATAAGGTGTATTGGTGAACTCCAGCTGGCCCTGTGTGATACTCGTCAGCTCACTTTGTATTGCATCATCATGCACCTGTTCTTTATGCCAGTTGTTATAAGCAAGTTTCATGTAATAGGCGACGGCATTGGCAAAGCCCAGTTTCTTTTCCGGGTTTTCTTCCTTCAGGGCCTTGTTAATAACCACCTCAAGATTTTTGCCCAGGTGGGAAAACTTCGGATATCGTTTAGGATACCGCAATGGCTTGGGCCTTGACTTCAGCGTTTCACGTGTCGGAATCGGGTAGGGCGACTCCACATCGAGGTTAAAATCTGCAATCAGGAAAAGATGATCCCAGAGTTTATGCCGGAAGTCTTCAACATTTTTCAGGTGGGGATTTAAAAAACCCATGAGCTCAATCATCGCGTGCGCATTGCGCTGTCTATTTTCAGGATCCTCAATGGTGAGCAGGTATTCTACCATTTTCTGGATATGTCTACCATATTCACGCATGATCAGGTGATTCCTGGTAGTATTGTATTCCATTAACGCCGAAAGATTTGCCAAATTATTTTTTTTTAATACCGGCTGTGTAACCGTACAATTGAGAGTCGCTTGTCTTACTTCTTCCCGGACCGCGCATTACCAGTGAGAAGTAATGCGATTTTAACGAGCCTTCGTCAATACACAACAGCGGGTTCATGATGAATCACCCTGCCTAGTGGCATGGCTGCTGCACCAAAAGTAACAAACTAATTCCATGCTTTCAAAAATGTTATCCTAAAACAAAAAGCTGCCGTCAACGGCAGCCTTAAATAGTTTATGAGGGTTAGCGGATGACCACCCGCATCATCTGCTGCTCCAGCGTATGCGTATTGGTTACCCGTGTAAAATATACGCCGGGAGCAGGTTTGACGCTCCAGCTGACCGGTAAAATAGTCGTGTTGTTCAGCGATGCTTTCTTTTCCATCACTACCTGGCCGGCCATATTCACGATGGCGACGGAATAATCCCCGGAAACCGGGTGGCCGAACGCCACGGATACACCCGTGATGGCGGGGTTGGGATAAATCGCGATACCATCGCTGTTTTGGTCAGTGAGGGTCACTTTGCGTACGACTGAATACCCGGGTTTATTGTCCATACCGGTTTGTTTGATGCGGAAGTAGATAGAGCCGGCGCCGGCCTGCCTGATATTGTACGTATAGCGGTAGTTGCTGTTTACGGCGTCATGATTAGGCGCTACTGCGGTAAGTGTCGTAAACTCTTTACCGTCCACGCTGTATTCGATGTCGAAGCGGCTGACCTGGTCGTTCTTCGCATTCCAGTTCAGGAGTATGTTATTATCTTTCCTGGCAGCGGAAAACTCGAGCAGGTTAGTTGCCAGGAGGGCCGCTGGGCAATATAAATAGGTCAGTTTCATGGTACCGCCGATAGTGGTGGAAACGGATGATTTATAGTTTGAACCGCCATCCTGCGTTATCATACCGCCGTTGACGGCAAACGTAACAGGCACGGTTCCGGTTCCCAGGTATGCCGCGTTTCCGCTGGTAGAAGCAGAATCCGTCGGATTGGTGATGATATTCGCCGGGCCATAGGTTATTGTATCACCTGCCTGGCCATAGGCTTTCAGGTTATCATATCCATAAGTATGGCTGAATGGGTGGGTGATATTGATACCCGGGCCGCTGATCTTGCTGGTTAGCGACAACAGGAACAGGAAGTCTGTGGAGTCCGGACCCGTATTGCGCGCCCCTGTTATGGAGGTCCCTGTTACGGTGTCCTGCAGCGACACACAGTTCAGTGTCCCCAGCGCCGGATCGAACTGCTGAAAATTAAACGTCAGCGTGCTCACCTTGGTTGGAGGAAGGGTTAGCGTCTGCGTTATCGCCGTTGGCGGCAATCCCCCGCTGCACAGGCACTGTGCCTCCACCGGGGTGGCCAGGAACGGTGAGACAATTAAAAATAAGAGGGAGGTGAATAGGTAAATGTTTTTCATAGTAGTATTTGGATTACGGAATATTGGATTACAACATCAAAAGTATTCTAAACAGTTGCCGCGCGCAACGGGTTAGTACTTCATTTGAAAGCACCGTATTTTCCTCATAAACAAAGCGATTTTTCCGATCGGCCATATTTCCATGGCCTTGGATTTTTTTTCCGGCGTAATTTTGCGGGGCGATTATGAAAACAGTTATCGACTGCCGGAACAACTCGGTTCCCGACAAGGCATTAAGGATATTTACCATCAATTTCTGGGTTGAACTGGCCGGATCAGTCCCTGATCATGCCTTTATCATCCTAGTCGACCTCGAACGGAGTGCTGCGGACGATCCGATCAACCTTTTCTTTGTGGTACTTTCTGGCGGGCTTCCCCTGCCCTGGCGAAACAGGCTGGGACCTGCCCTGCGGACATGGAAGGCCGACCGGTATATTACGGTTGCTGCGACCGGCTTTACCTGCTTTACGCTCTCCGGTTCGCGGACCGATCTCTCACGGCCGGCGCGGCCGCCGGTTTTTCTTTCGTTTATTGATCAGCTTCCCCCGGGCCATGACCCCGCTAAGCCGTATGCCGTCATTGCGGTGTCCGTACCGCTTGTCGTCAACGGGCTTTCCTGGATGGAAACGGAAAGTATTAAAACCCAGTTTAGTGCAGGCCGGTCGTATTTCCTGTTCGTAGGCAACATCGGCGAAGAACATGATCTCATCGAACTGCTGAAAGGATTTTCGGCGTTTAAGAAACGACAGCAATCCAATATGCAGCTCGTTATCGCAGGGTACAGCACTGCATGGAGTGCAGATCTGGACGAAAAACTGGAAAAATATAAATACCGTTCCGAAGTTTCCATATTAAAAAATGTGCCGTCCGAAGATATCGCCCGCCTGTTCGCCGCGTGTTACGCAGTAGTCTACCCCGCTGCAGAAGGGATTTTTCCGCTGGCGCTGTGCTGGGGGGTACAATCCGGTAAAGCGATAATCGCCTCGGATACGGTTACCAACAGGAACATCCTGACTGCTGCAGAATGGGTGGATAAAACAGACACTGCCGAAGGATTTGGCAAAGCGATGATACTGCTCTTCAGCGATGAAAACCAGCTGCACCTGCGCGAGGAAGCTGCTGCTGCGGCAGCGGCAAAGCTGGACCGGAAATCCATGATTGCCACCACCTGGCTGGAAATACAACAATAAAAAGCAATCCTTTACCTTTGACGTTTCACTTATGCCAACTTCCACAATTACCATACAGGTTGAACTCGATGCTGATAAGGTTCCCCTCCACATCGGCTGGAATGCCAGCGACAGCACCGCGGCGGAATTACAACAGGCAAAAGCCCTTATGCTTTCATTTTGGAACGGGGCCGAGAAAGAAGCCATGCGCATCGACCTCTGGACACAGGAAATGATGGTGGATGAAATGGCCGACTTTTACTACCAGACCCTGATGACTATGGCGGACACGTTCAACCGCGCTACCAAGAATACGGAACTCGTAAACGATTTGCGGACTTTTGCAGGCAATTTTTACCGAAAATTCCAGGAGCAGCAAGTCAAGGAAAATAAACAATAAAAAAACCGTCCGGCTATGAGCCTCGAGCAAAAAGTGATGGCAGAGATGAAAGATGCCATGAAAGCAAAAAATGAAGCTGGCCTCCGTGGGTTGCGGGCCATAAAAGCTGCTATTATCATCGCTAAGACTGCCGAAGGCGCGGGTGGTGAGCTGAAAGAGGAAGATGAACCAAAACTGCTTCAGAAACTAGTCAAGCAGCGCAAAGATTCTCTCCAGATTTACCAGCAGCAGCACAGGGATGACCTCGCGAAAAAGGAAGAGGAAGAGATCGGCATCATTGAAAAATTCCTGCCGGTTCAACTTACCCCGGAAGAACTTCATACCGCCGTGGACCGTATCATCGCCGAAACTGGTGCCACATCTGTCGCGGATATGGGTAAGGTGATGGCTGCAGCTACTAAAATGCTGGCGGGCAAAGCCGATGGAAAAACAATCGGTGCGGCCGTAAAAGCCCGGCTCACCAAATAAACCATGACACCCGATGTCATATTTTTAGTCCTGATGGCGCTGGCCATATTCAGGGGTTACCGGAAAGGCTTTATTATTGCGGTATTCTCTCTCCTGGGACTGGTAATCGGTCTCGCCGCTGCCATCAAACTCTCTGTTGTTACGGCCGCCTGGCTGCAGGACAGGGTGCATCCCGGTGCCAAATGGCTGCCGCTGATTTCCTTTGCCATCGTTTTTACCGCCATCGCGCTGCTTGTCCGCCTCATTGCTTCTCTCATTGAAAAAGCATTGGAGCTCGCCATGCTGGGCTGGGCCAACAAGCTTGCCGGGATAATCGTATACCTCTTCTTGTATGCCGTCATCTGGAGTGTTATCCTTTTTTATGCAGAAAAAATAAACCTTCCCGGCCCAGACACCATTGCCCATTCTCAAACTTACACGATGATAAAACCGCTGGGCCCCGCAACCATCAACGCCGCGGCCACCATCATGCCAATTTTCAAAAACATGTTTAATGAACTTGAAAATTTCTTTGCGGCGATTGCTGAGCATAGCCATCACCGGTAGCAATAATCTGTGCACTCAAAATGATACATCATGACAAACTGGAAAACGTATAAAAGAAAAGGCATCACAGAAATGCGACCTTATCATAAAGGAGAAGACCTTTCCGGCGTAAGCGTTTCGGAAGCAGATAACCCCGAAACCGATATGGGTATGATTGCCCGAAACAGCGAAAACCACAAAGACCAGTGGTACGTTGCCCGTGAGTATTTCGAAACACATTACGAAATAGCAGGGACGAACGGCAATGGCTGATGCACAGAGGCTTCAACCTTTGTTTAGCAGAACCGCATACTTTTTTCATTTACTTGTGGCCCGGCTGCCGGAATGCCTCCCATTGCGCTAAAGGAAACGGTTTTATAACTTTGTTTTACCGTCATATTTGTTACAAATCAATTATTTTAGCAGTCAATTACCCGCCCGCGGTAATTTTTTAGCCATGAATTACGATATAAAACAGGTAGACAAATTCAGGTTCGTTGAAGAAGGCGAGGGGGAACCACTGCTCCTGTTGCATGGATTATTCGGCGCACTCAGCAATTTTGATCACCTTATCACGTACTTCAGGCGGTACAATAAAGTGATTGTTCCCATCCTTCCCCTGTTTGATTTGGATATTTTACATACCAGCGTGGGAGGACTAGAAAAATATGTACATAAATTCATTGAAGCCCGCAACTATCAGCATATTCACCTGCTCGGCAATTCACTCGGCGGCCATGTAGCACTCGTTCATGTACTCCGGCACCCAGAACGAATTAAATCACTAACGCTGTCCGGCAGCTCAGGGTTATTTGAAAACGGTATGGGGGATACTTATCCCAAGCGGGGAGATTACGAATATATAAAAAAGAAAACCCAGCTCACTTTTTACGACCCCGGCATGGCAAGCAAAGAACTGGTGGACGAAGTGTATGATATTGTCAACAGCCGCATCAAAGTCATCAAAATCATTGCACTCGCCAAAAGCGCCATCCGCAATAACCTGGGTGAAGAGCTCAGCAAGGTTAAAATACCGACGCTGTTAATCTGGGGGAATAACGATTCTATTACACCGCCATTCGTAGGCAAGGAATTCAATAAATTGCTGCCCAACAGTGAATTGCATTTTATCGACAAATGCGGGCACGCTCCCATGATGGAAGTTCCGGGAGAATTTAACACGATCCTGCACAAATTTTTGACAAAGCTCAACCAGCCCGCAGCAGTATCGCGGTAATAGCGGTCTGTGTAATATCTGGTATGGAAAATGCGTTTCCAAACCGTGGTAATGTCCCATTCCGGAATCTAAAAAAAATAAATTGCTCAACAGCCAGCTTATATCCGCTTCTTTGCCCGTGCTGTCCTACTCGGATACAGTGGCGCATGCCCAGCAGCTGATGGCTGACTACCACCTCATGCACCTGCCGGTCCTCAACCAGGAAAAATATGCCGGGCTCATCAGCGAAGACGCTATCCTCAATGCAGCGGACGATAACATGTCAATGGAGCAACTGGAGCCGGAATTCATCCGGTTATCGGTAAAGGCAGGGGCGCATTTCCTGGAAGCTGTCCAGGTATGTAACAGCTATAACCTTACCCTGGTTCCTGTCGTGGAGCCCGAACAGGAATGGGTGGGCGCCATCTCCGCACAGGATCTCCTGAAGTACCTCGGCCGGATGTCCGGTACGGATGAGCCGGGTGGCGTAATCGTTCTCGAACTGGAGAAATCGAATTTCTCGTTTTCAGAAATTTCCAAGCTGGTGGAAACCAATGACGCTCAAATCACCCAGCTGAACAGCTTTTACGACGCACAGCTCAAACTCATGTACATTACCATAAAAATTAACCGTTTTGAACTTTCTGATATCGTCGCCACCTTCCAGCGCTACGATTACTCCGTAAAATATTATTTCGGCGAGGAGCTTTATGAGAATGAACTCCGGATCAATTATGACCACCTCATGAATTACCTTAACATGTAATACCTTCCGCATGGTCAGCTTTATCAAATAATACTACTGCGGGTGCCATCTTTCCATTGTCTTTTTTTTTGTTTCCTGCTGCTGTGCTGGCCATTCATTCACCGTGGACAGGCGGTCACTACTCCCCCTTCACCCGATACCCTCCCTGTCGTCCGCCGCACCACGGCTCCTGACAAGGTTTTTATCATTCATACCATAACCATCAGCGGCAATAAGAAAACAAAAGCGGGTACCATTACACGTGAGTTGCCGTTCAGGCCGGGAGATTCCGTCTACCTTCCCGAGCTGGTGGCGAGCTTTCGCCGGGCCCGCGAGCTCCTTTTTAATACCCGGCTTTTCAACAATGTCGTCGTTTCGCTTAAAAATTTTAACGGCATGCTCGTCGATGTGCAGGTTGATGTCACCGAACGATGGTACATTTTTCCCGTCCCCTATTTCAGGCCGGTAGACCGCAACCTGTCCGCCTGGGCGGATAAAAATTACAGCCTTTCGCGGGTGAATTACGGCATCAAGTTCCTGCACAGCAATTTTACAGGCAGAAATGACCGGCTCCGCATCTGGCTCCTCACCGGCTATGCCCGGCAATTTCAACTCAACTACGATCAGCCCGCGGCGGATAAATCGATGCAGCACGGCTTCGGCTTCGGCGTGCTTTATTCAGCGCTGAGGGAGGTTAACAGCAGTACGTTCGATAACCGCCAGGTTTTTATCAATCCCGAAAACGTCAGCCCGTCGGGTCATTACCTGCTGCGCCAGTCCACCGCCACCCTCAACTATTTTTACCGGCCTGCACTTACCACCCGGCACGTATTCCGCCTGGGTGCCAGCTACCTGCAACCAGACAGTATCGTGTATGCCGTCAATCCAACATTTCTGTCCACCACCAGCGCAAGGGTATGCTATCCCGAGTTTTCATACAGCCTGGAATACCAGCACGTGGACTATGTTTCCTATGTGCTGACCGGCTTTATGGGCGACTTGAATTTTACCCGCAAAGGGCTGGGCAGCAACATGGACCTTTCACAGTTTACAGGCCGGTTCACCACCGGTACACCCCTCGGGCAAGGATTCAACCTCGGCTTCCAGGGTTATGGAACGCTGCGCCTGCCACTCGAACAGCCTTTTTATAACCAGCGCCTGCTCGGCTACGGGGATACTTACCTTCGCGGGCTTGAACCCTACGTGGTGGACGGCGTGGCAGGAGGGCTGCTCCGGACTACCTTCCGCAAACAGCTCCTTAGATTCAACATTAACGGATCCCGGATACCCACCCTGCAAACCATTCCTTTCTCTTTGTATGCAAAAGTTTATGGCGATGCCGGCTACGTGTACAACCGCTCCAACCGCGATAATTCCCTGGTTAACACGCTGCTCTACACAGCCGGCGCGGGGCTGGACCTGGTCAGCGCCTACGATTTTGTTTTCCGGGCTGAGCTCAGCATAAACCAACTGGGCAGGACCGGTATCTTTTTCCATCTGCGGAACGACTTCTGACCCGACCGCAGCGGGGACTGTCCCCGTGCGCTTGTTAACAGGAACACTTCCGGCCATTTGAGAAATTGCACTTAATTTCACTTAATTTAAAGCCATGAAAGTAGCGATTTACAGCAGGGTCATGGACTGGGATCACCGGGTGGAAGTCCAGAATTTTTTCGATGAGCTGGCCATGCAGAAAATCACTCCCGTTATCTACCGGCCCTATTTCGACCAAATCGTTACCGGCATCAAACTCTCCGCCGCCATCACCACCTTCCGTGAAGTGGAGGAGCTGGATACGTCGATAGAATTCCTGATCAGCCTCGGCGGCGACGGCACTTTACTCGATACCGTTTCCCTAGTAAGGAATAAGGGTATACCCGTGCTTGGCATAAATTTTGGGCGTCTGGGTTTCCTCGCCAGTATTGGTAAGGAAGATGCGGTAGCCGCCATCCGTTCTTTGGTAAAACGCGGCTTTGTTATCGATAAACGCTCGCTCATCCACCTGGATGCCAGTGAAGAATTGTTTGGAGAAGTACCCTATGCACTCAATGAATTTGCCATTCATAAAAAGGATACGTCCCCGATGATTAAAATCCATACCTACCTGAACGGTGAATTTTTAAACACCTTCTGGGCTGATGGTTTAATAGTATCCACCCCAACGGGTTCTACCGGATATTCCCTCAGCTGCAACGGACCCATCGTTTTCCCGGAAAGCGGTAGTTTTGTGATTACCCCGGTCGCTCCGCATAACCTGAACGTGCGGTCTATCGTGGTGCCCGACAACAATGTGATCTCTTTTGAGGTAGAAGGAAGGGCGGAAGACTTTATCTGTGCACTGGATTCCCGCAGGCAGGTGGTCGGCAAAAATGTACAGCTTGCAGTAAAAAGGGAAGTGTTCAGCATGGGTCTGGTCCGCCTTAACGAAAACAATTTTTTGGAGACCCTCCGCACCAAACTGATGTGGGGACTCGATAGCAGAAACTGACCGGCATTTGTTAAAGTTTTGACATTTGCGGCTTTCCGGGTAAGAAATTAACGGCAGCGCCGTTACGCCCATTAGCATGGTTCCGAATAAATTATTATTTTGACGTATGACAAAGCACTGGTTAGTAACGGTAGCGGTTTTATCTGTTTTCGGCTTACAGGCCCAACAGCAGAGCACAGTTCATGAAGGGGAGTTCGGGATCAGCGCAGGGGCAGCCCACTATTTTGGGGATCTTAACACCAATGTAAAATTAAACCGGCCAAAAGTGGCCATGGGCGCCTTCTTCAGGAAACAGTTCGGCAACTATATTGCGCTCCGTGTCAGCGGTCACTATGCCCAGCTCGGGTATTCTGACGTATACAATACCAATAACGCTTTCGAAAAACGGCGCAACCTCAGCTTTAATACCAATATCTGGGAGCTCGCGCTGCAGGGTGATTTTAACTTCCTTCGTTTTGAGCCGGGCACGCTGGACTACTCCTTCACCCCTTATGTCACCTTTGGCGTAGGCGCATTCAGCTATGATCCTTATGCGTATTACCAGGGACAGAAAGTATACCTGCGCCCCCTCGGTACTGAAGGACAGGGCTATGCTGCCTATCCTGACCGTAAACCGTATAGCTCCATGGCGCTCTGCGTGCCTTTCGGTGTAGGCGTGAAATATAATGTAAATGAAAAGGTCAACATCGGGTTCGAAGTTGTTTACCGGTTTACGACCACCGACTACATTGACGACGTAAGTACCACCTACGTCGACCCCTCTATCTTTCCAAAACTGCCCGACGGCACTGCTTCCCTGGCAGAAATCCTCAACGATCGCAGCAATGAAACCGGAACCGACAAAATTGGCTTTGTAAACGGGAGCGGACGCCAGCGCGGCTTTCCCAAACAAAAAGACAGTTATGTTATGGCTGAACTGATGTTCTCCTTCAACCTTTCTTCTTATCATTGTCCGAAGGCTAATTAACGGCCACCGCAGCGGACGCCTTCCAGTCCGGAATATCTTTTGTCCCCTGCAGGGGTGGTGAAGGCTTGTTGCCCGCTTATCTCAGGCCAATATTAGCAGGGCCCGAGCGGATAGTTTTTTGTAGTTTTACCGCCCTTAAACAAACGTTATGGAATCGCTGAAAGGCAGTATAGACCTGCATAAACTGCCCAGACATATCGCCATCATCATGGATGGAAACGGCCGGTGGGCGGAGGAGCAGGGACAGGACAGGCTGTATGGGCATTTTCATGGGGTGGAAAGTGTGCGGAATATTGTGGAAGGCTGCGCAGAACTGGGCATTGAATACCTGACGCTGTATGCATTCAGCACCGAGAACTGGGATCGCCCCGCCTATGAAGTCACCGGTCTCATGGAATTGCTCGTCGATACCATTCGCCGGGAAGTGGAAACACTTAACAAAAATAATATCAGGCTCCATGTAATCGGCGACATGAACATGCTTCCTGAAAATGCACGCGACGAGTTAAACGAGGCGCTCGATCTCACCGGCGCCAACACGGGGCTGAACCTGGTCATGGCCCTGAGTTACAGCAGCCGCTGGGAACTGGTTAACGCGGTAAAAAATATTGCACTCGATGTCCGCCAGGGCCTGATCGACCCGGATACGATCTCGCAGGATACCCTGCAGCAATACCTGGCGACCGGCAACTTTCCCGATCCCGAACTCATGATTCGGACCAGCGGCGAATACCGCATCAGCAACTTCCTGCTTTACCAGCTTGCCTATGCTGAATTGTATTTCACCGATGTACGCTGGCCCGATTTCCGGAAAGAGAAATTATATGAGGCGATCCTGGACTTCCAGAAACGCGAGCGCCGCTTTGGCAGAACCAGCGCCCAGATTAATCCTGAGCCGCATAACAACACGCCGATTTAACAAAGACTTTTAATTAATCCCTTTAATTTGCCGATCTCTTAAAATGTAAGACTGGATGCCAAAATCATTACGCTTAATAAACTGCTTACTTTTTCTTGTTTTTTCCACCCTAACCACATTGGCCCAGCAACCGGATACTTCCCGGCCAACCTCTGTCGACCCGGATTTAATGGCCATCCCCCAATCAAAAACACCTAAGGAATACATACTGGCAGGCATCACTTTTACTGGAACCAAAGCCTATGATCAGTCCCTGCTTACCTCCATCTCCGGTCTCAATGTCGGTGAAAAAATTGTGTACCCGGGCGGCGACAATTTCAGCCACGCCATCCAGAACCTCTGGAAGCAAAACCTCTTCGCCAATATCCAGATCTACTTTACCAAAATAGATGGCAAGGATATTTACATCGAAATTCATGTCGTGGAACGGCCACGCCTCAGCCTCTTCTCGTTCAAAGGAATCAAGAAGGGACAGGAAGATGATCTCAAAACAAAATCTGGCCTCGTAAAAGGAAGAGTGGTAACCGAAAACACCAAGCTGACGGCAATCGAGAACATCCAGAAATATTTTACGGAAAAGGGCTACCAGAGTGCCACCGTCCGCATCGATGAACGTGCCGATCCCAATGTAGCCAATTCAGTCAACCTCACCTTTTATATCACCCGGGGCGATAAAGTACGCATCAACCAGGTGAATATCTTTGGCAACGAAAATGTCAGCGAGTCGAAACTGAAAAGTCAGCTCAAAGGAACCAAGGAAGCCATGCGCATCAGCCTTTATAAAAGCGCTGATACCAGCGTCTACGGGGTCAACAAAGTGCCCTCCCTGCAGGAATATGTAAAGAATTGGGGCTTTCTCTCACCGTCTAAAACAATCAGTTTTCTCGACCCCTATCTCCGCCTCAGATTTTCTTCGGCCAAATTCAACCAGAAGAAATTCGACGAAGACAAAGAAAAACTCATTGCCTATTATAACTCCCTCGGTTACCGTGACGCCGTGATCGTCGCCGATACGGAATATTATAACCGTACCGGAAACCTCAACGTAGACATTAAAGTACAGGAAGGCCACAAATATTACTTCGGCAATATCACCTACAAAGGAAACACCAAATATCCCGACTCTATACTTAACCTCATTCTTGGCATCCGGAAAGGGGACGTATATAACCTGGAAACACTTAACAAACGCGTAGGAAAACAGGTCACCCCGGAAGGCGGAGACATCATGGGCCTTTACCAGGATGATGGCTACCTTTTCTTCCACGCAGACCCTATCGAAACCGCCGTTTACCACGACACCATCGATCATGAAATCCGGATCGTGGAAGGACCGCAGGCCACCATCAAAAACGTGACGATCAGCGGCAACGAAAAAACGAAAGACTATGTCATCCGGCGCGAACTCCGCACCATACCCGGGGAGAAATTCAGCCGAACCGATGTTATCCGCACCAACCGCGAAATCGCCCAGCTTGGCTATTTCAACCAGGAAAAAATTGCGCCCAATATCGTTCCTAACCAGGACGACGGCACCGTTGACATTGGGTGGACCGTCGAAGAAAAATCCAGTGACCAGCTGGAGCTCAGCGCCGGCTGGGGCGGTGGCATCGGGCTTACCGGAACCCTCGGCGTTTCCTTCAACAACTTCTCGATAAAAAACATATTTAAGCGGTCTGCCTGGGATCCGTTACCCACCGGAGATGGTCAGAAACTGAGCATTCGTGTGCAGAGCAACGGCCGCGCCTTCCGTTCTTACAATGCCTCCTTCACCGAACCGTGGTTTGGCGGAAAAAAACGGAACTCGCTTACTTTCAGCGCCGCCAGTACCAAGTACTCTAACTCATACGACTACCGCACGGGCACCTACAGCAAGGCAGCCGGCGATACCTCTTTTTTGAAATCCCTCAGCTTCTCGGTTGCTCTCGGCAAGCAGCTGAAATGGCCGGATGACTTCTTTACGCTGGTGTACCAGCTGAACTACACCCAGTATAACCTGAAAAATTATCCCGGGTTCTTCCGCCTCAGCGACGGTACCAACCTCAGCAATGGCAAATCCAATAACTTCAGTTTGAAACTGTCGCTCTCCCGCAATTCCGTCGATGCGCCTTTATTCCCCCGAAGCGGTTCGGCCTTTACGGTCAGCGGGCAGTTTACCCCGCCGTACTCGCTGTTTGATAAAAGCCTCGCCACGTCTGCCAACCCCTATAAATTCGTAGAGTTCCACAAATGGCGCTTCAACGGCGAGTGGTATGTGCCACTCACCAAAGGCAGGGGAGAAGACCGCAACAAACAGTTCGTCCTCAAACTGGCCGCCAAATACGGCTTCATGGGCCGCTATAACCCCAATCTCGATTATTCACCATTCGAACGGTTCCAGCTCGGTGATGCCGGCCTTTCCAATAACTACGGTATCCTCGGTTACGACATCATCTCGCAGCGCGGTTACCCCATCTATACCAGCTCTGACCCGAAAGTGAACCCGGATCAGAACAGCACCAGCGTATTCTTTACGCTTTTTAATAAATATACCGCCGAAGTACGGTACCCGTTCAGTACCAACCCCAGCAGTACCATCTACGGGCTTGCATTTTTTGAAGCGGCCAATGGCTGGTACAATTACAAGGATTATAACCCCTTTCGCCTGCGCCGCAGTGTCGGACTGGGTATGCGTTTCTTCCTGCCGATGTTCGGTCTCCTTGGTTTCGACTATGGGGTGGGGTTAGATCGCCTGCAGCCCGGGGTTGGACTCAAAGGTGCTGCTAAATTCACCTTCCTGCTGGGCTTTGAACCGGAATAAAGAAGGTGGGCCCGGCAGCAAAACAGCCATCAGCGGCAGTGGCGTCGCACCCTTGTACTTCAGCACAGCACGGAACCGTTTTGATAAACGCCTAAAAAAAACGATATGAAAAAAATTGTTGTAGCAGCCCTCTTCCTGCTCACCCTCGGCGCAGCCGCCCACGCACAACGCTATGCCATCGTGGATACCAAATATATCCTGGATAAAATGCCGGAGTATAAAGATGCCCAGAAAAAGCTGGATGCTTTCAGTGAACAATGGCAAAAGGAAATAGAAGCCAGGCAGGGAGAACTCGATAAGATGTACAAAGACTTTGAAGCCGAACAGGTAATGCTGGATGATGTACTCAAGAAAAAACGCGAAGACCAGATTTTTAACAAAGAGAAAGAAACCCGCGAACTCCAGCGTCAACGATTTGGTTTTGAGGGAGATTTGTTTAAAAAGCGGCAGGAACTCGTGAAACCCGTACAGGATAAGGTTTACAATGCCATTCAGAAAATTGCAGTAGCCCGCCAGTACGATTTTATTTTGGACAAAAGTGAAGGAATTACAGTTATATTTGCCGACCCAAAACTGGACCGGAGCGAAGATGTGCTGAAAGAACTGGGCGTAAAATAATCTCGGAATTAACAGGGATTTTGGTTTGCAGAAACAGCTTTTTCCCTGATCCGGGGTCTAATAAGAGAGAAAATTTTTAAAACCCGTAAGGCCCTGATATAACCAGGGTTTTATATGCTAAAAACACCACAATTACAATGAAAAAGGCTTCTACCTTAGTGCTGCTTGCAGTAGTATTATTATCGACGGGGATCCGTGCCCATGCCCAGAACAAAATCGGCCATATTGCGCTGAGTGAAATCATACTGGCCATGCCGGAAGCAAAAAAGGCGGACACCGCCCTGCAGCAATTCCGCGACGCTCTCTACGCCAGTGCCCAGGACAAACAGGCAGCATTCGATGACGCTGTCGCCAAATTTTACAAGGATTCCCTTACCATGACCTCCTCTGTAAAAGAAGTAAAAAGAAAAACATTACAGCAGCAGGTACAGGATATGCAAGGTGAAGAACAGCGCATCCAGCAGGAACTGCAGAAAAAGCAGGAAGAATATTCCAGCCCGATCCAGAAAAAAGCTCTTGATGCAGTCCAGGCGGTAGCCAAAGAAAACGGGTACACCTACGTTTTTGTAAAAGAAGCGTTACTGGTTTCTCCTGCCTCCGATGACCTGGCGCCGCTCGTAAAAAAGAAACTTGGCTTAAAATAATTTCATATTTCCCCAGGGATCAAAAAACGCCGGCGCTATCCGCCCGGCGTTTTTTATTTTTGTATATGCCTATAGCACGCCCCATCGGGGTATTTGACTCGGGTTATGGCGGACTGACGGTCCTCAAAGACATCACCGCCAGCCTGCCCCGCTACGATTATCTCTACCTGGGCGACAACGCCAGGGCGCCCTATGGCAGCCGCTCCTTTGAAACTGTCTACCGGTATACCCTGCAGTGTGTTTCCTGGTTGTTTGGCCAGGGTTGCCCCCTCGTCATCGTCGCCTGTAACACGGCTTCCGCGAAAGCCCTGCGCAGCATCCAGCAACGCGATTTGGCGCGCATCGCCCCTAACGGTAAGATACTGGGGGTCATCCGGCCTACCACTGAAGTCATCGGCAACTATACCCACTCCGGCAAGGTGGGTGTTCTTGCCACAAGCGGCACCGTGAGCTCAGGCTCCTATGCCGTGGAGATCAATAAATTTTTCCCGGGCATTACCGTGTTCCAGGAGGCCTGCCCTATGTGGGTGCCGCTCATTGAATCCGGGGAATATGACCAGCCCGGGGCCGACTACTTTGTAGAAAAACACGTGGAGAACCTTTTTTTAAAATCTGCTGCCATTGACACCGTACTCCTTGCCTGTACCCATTATCCACTGATGCAGGAGAAGATCACGGCGCAGCTCCCGCCCGGCGTGCAGCTCCTGTCACAGGGTAAAATTGTAGCGGCCAGCCTGGCCGGCTACCTGGACCGCCACCCGGAAACAGAACGACAGTGCAGCCACGGCGGTAACCGTAGCTTTTTTACGACTGATTCCACTGAAGACTTTGACCGCCATGGCGCCGTATTTTTCGGCAGCCCCGTAACAGCCCGCCACCTCGACCTGGATCTCTGACGGGTTGTTTCTACCTGCGCTATGCTTTTGTAAAAAAACCTTTTGGCACTTCTTTGTCTCACCCCAAACCCTTACCTTTGCCGTCCTTTCACAAACAACGGGTGTGGTGACCTGTTGTCATTCGGTAACAGGGCGAAAGCCTGCATTAATTCAGTGAAAATAATTTAACCATGAAACAAACATTTCAGCCCCATAAACGCCGCCGCAAAACCGTCCATGGTTTCCGCAGGCGCATGCAGACTGCCAATGGCCGCAAGGTACTGGCCAGCCGTCGTGCTAAAGGCCGGCACAAGCTGACCGTTTCCGACGAGAAAGGATTAAAATAGACAAGTCTCCCTCCGGGGAATGCCAAAATAACCATAGCTCCGTTTTCGGGGCTATTTTTGTTACCATAAGCACCCACGCAAATTATGGCAACCCGGATAAAGTTATTTGGACTTGGTAAAACGGACCGGCTGAAAGGCAGGAAGGCGATTGACGCCCTGTTCAGTAGCGGCCGGCGCATGCCCGTATTTCCCTACCTCGTTTTCTACCAGTTCCGTAAACCGGCTACCGGTACAAACCCGTTGCAATGCGGCTTCGGGGCCGGCACGCGGCATTTCAAAAAAGCAGTTGACCGAAATCGCATCAAACGCCTCACCCGGGAAGCCTGGCGTATCCTGAAACCGGAACTCGCCGGGGTCCTTCAGCCCAGTCGAAAAGAAATGGAGCTTTTCATCATTTACACCGGAAAAACATTGCCGGATACCGCGCTCGTGCAGGAAAAAGTGAGCGGGATTATCAAAAAATTAATAAAGCTGGTTCATGAAAACAGTGCTGAGGATAATTAGCTTTCCCTTTATGCTGCTGATACGGATCTACCAGGTGATTATTTCGCCGGTACTGGGACCGAAATGCCGGTTCACTCCTACCTGCTCCAATTATATGCTTGACGCACTCAAAAAATACGGGCCTTTCAAGGGTGGTTGGCTGGGGGTAAAGCGGATTGCCCGCTGTCATCCCTGGGGAGGGCATGGTTATGACCCGGTGCCATAAGGCCCTATTTAATTTTTTCTTTCTGGTTAATCAAATCCTGCAGCGCTTCTCTTTTGTCTTTATTGGTAAAAAACTTGATGACATCCGGCACCTTCCCGGTGTTATCTGCTTCATTGCTGTAAGGAATACCCTTGTAGGCGCCAATCACTTTTGTGTTGAGCTTGTCGCTTACCTTTTTAAGGGTGAACGGAGGCAGGAAATAGGCATCTTTTGCCGTACTGCTGCCATTCATCAGCGCCTTGGTACTGTCGATGATATGGTCCAGCATCTCGGCAGTAATACGGCCAGGCCTGCCCTGCTCGCCGTAATTGATGGTGCTCCCAATGAGCGTGTCGTTCTGCAGGTTTATCACGTATACGCCATCCTGGTCGAGGGTAAAGGTCTTGTCTGCATCGCCGGTCTTCTTCAGCGTGAGCTGCAGCTTGTCGTCTTTGAAAGTCTGGTCTGCTTCAGTATGCGTAAAACTTGGATCAAGGCTGATGGTATTCCCTTCCAGGATAACCTTTCCACTGGCCATAATCACCACTCTTTTCGCCGCATTGCGGCTGCCGCAGCCCATACCCATCGCCGTTAGAGCCACCATCGAAATAACCAAAAACTTTTTCATAGCAAAGCGTTTAAAAATAAAAATCCCGGAAATTTTCCGGGATTGTACGATTGAACTATTTAGTAGCTGCTGCAAAACGTTCCCCGGCCTTTTGCCAGTTCACCACGTTCCAGAAAGCTTTCAGGTAATCAGGACGTTTATTCTGGTATTTTAAATAATAGGCATGTTCCCATACATCCACGCCCAGTACAGGTGTTCCCTTTACTTCAGCTACATCCATCAGCGGGTTGTCCTGGTTGGGCGTTGAGCTTACTTCCAGTTTACCGTCTTTAACCAGTAACCAGGCCCAGCCACTTCCAAAGCGTGTTGCACCTGCTGTATTCATTTTTTCTTTAAGCGCATCCAGCGAACCGAAAGTAGTTTTGATGGCATCGGCCAGCGGACCGGTAGGCGCTCCCCCTGCGCCGGGGGTCATAGCTTCCCAAAAAAAGCTATGGTTCCAGTGACCACCGCCATTGTTGCGCACGGCCGGACTGATGGTACCGGCTGATTTGACCAGTTCCTCGATTGTTTTTCCTTCGTTGGGGGTGCCGGCAATGGCCTTATTCAGGTTGTCGACATAAGCCTGGTGATGCTTATCATGATGAATCTGCATCGTCTGTGCGTCTATATGCGGTTCCAGTGCATCAAATGCATAGGGTAACGCAGGTAAAGTAAATGCCATGGTATATAAATTTTATGGTTAAAGTTCGATCCCGAAAGGATTACAAATTTACAGGGCTTCCGCTGATTACTCAAAACTAATGCCATCCACCAGCGTGTCCACCCGGATTCGTAATAACTGCTCAAAATCACGATGTGCCCATCTCTTTTTTAGTATCTTCCTGATTCATTTATAACGCGATTGATATATGGGCAAGAAAACAACCACATCGTCATCCCGCCGGCACTTCCTAACCCGCATCACCAAGAGCTTTGCTGCCGCTGCAGTATCGCCTTACCTGGCGAAAGCACAGCCGGTTACCCGTGAGATCTTATTGAAAAGAAAACCCGTAATGGCCAATGACCATATCCAGCTTGCGCTGATCGGGGCCGGGGGAATGGGGAATGCTGATACCGCTACCGCAGTAACCGTGCCCGGTATTAAACTGGTGGCAGCCTGTGATTTGTATGACGGCCGGCTCACCGCTATCCAGTCGAAGTATGGGAAAGATATTGCGGTTACCAAACGTTTTGAAGAGATTTTGTCCCGGAAAGACATTGATGCGGTGATTATCGCCACGCCCGATCACTGGCACCAGGAAATATCCATAGCAGCCATGAATGCCGGCAAGGCCGTGTATTGTGAAAAGCCGATGGTGCATGCTATTACCGAGGGGAGCGCAGTGGTGGAGGCACAACGGAAAAACAAAGCCATATTCCAGGTAGGCAGCCAGGGCATGAGCTCACTCGGCAACGAAAAGGCAAAGGAACTGCTGGAGTCCGGTGCCATCGGAAAACTCAATTATGCGGAAGGTTTCTGGGCAAGAAACAGTCCCGGCGGGGCCTGGCAATATGCGATCCCCAATGATGCGTCAGAGAAGACGGTCGACTGGAAACGTTTTCTCCACAACCAGCCCGACAGGCCTTTCGATCCAAAACGGTTTTTCCGCTGGCGCTGTTACCGCGACTATGGTACCGGCGTTTCGGGCGATTTATTCGTGCACCTGTTTTCCAGCCTCCATTACATCACCAGTTCCATGGGCCCAAATAAAATCATGGCTACTGGCGGACTGCGCTACTGGAAAGACGGCCGCGACGTTCCGGATATCCTGCTCGGCATGTTTGATTACCCTGAGGCGGCTGCGCACCCGGCTTTCAACCTGTCTCTCCGCGTTAATTTTGTAGATGGCACGTCAGACAGCACCTACCTCCGGCTGGTCGGTAATGAAGGGTCGCTGACGGTGGAGTGGGATAAGGTGACCCTTACCCGTAACGCGTCCTACCCACCCGAACATGCAGCCGAAATGATGAAGGCCCGGCAATACAGCCCGGATTATGATCGCAAGGCGATGAAGGCGCCCGATGCCGTGGTGTATAAGGCTGAAGACGGGTACAAAGGCGCACACTTTGATCATTTTTATCATTGGACGGAAGGCATCCGGGGCAGTAAACCGATCATCGAAGATGCATTGTTTGGGTATCGTGCCGCTGCACCAGCGTTGCTGTGTAACGACAGCTACTTCCAGGAAAAAGCCATCAAGTGGGACCCGGTTAACCTGAAATTACTCAGCTAAAATAAGAGACATGAAATTAAATCATTTCGCAAATACGCGACCGTTTTTGTTGCTCTGCTTTATTGCGCTGTACAGCGGCTTCCCCGCATTTTCCCAGCAACCCGATAACTATCTCAGTGCTTCCGAAAAAAAAGCCGGCTGGCACCTCCTCTTTGATGGCCGGGATACGAGCCAGTGGAGGTCGTATAAAAATCTGGAGTCAGACGGCTGGGAAATTGTAAACGGGGAGATCCATGGCAAAGAAAAAAATGTACAGCACCGCGCTGACCTGGTCACGCGTAAAAAGTATGGAAATTTTGAGCTGGCGTTCGACTGGAAAGTAGGGAACGCTGCTAACAGCGGGCTGGTGTACCGCACGGATGAGCTGCATGGCGCAGCGCATGAGTCTGGCTCCGAATACCAGCTGATTGATGACGCGGGCTATCCGGAAAAATTGCAGAACTGGCAGAACAGCGGGGCCGACTACGACATGCATCCCCCCTCCCGGGTTGCGTCCAAACCTGCGGGTCAGTACAACCACAGCCTCATCATCGCCAAAGGCAAACATATCGTCCACTGGCTGAATAATGTGAAGGTGGCCGAATACGATATCGGTACCCCGGAATGGTATGCATTGAAAAAGAAGAGTAAATGGGCTGCCATTAAAGGCTGGGGAGAAAACGAAACCGGGCATATCGTGCTCCAGGATCACGGCGGCGGGGTATGGTTCAAAAACCTTAAGATCAAAGAGCTGTAGCGCCGGAAGCGCTGACCACAGCCCTGCTGCCCTTCACCTCTAAGTACAGGTGATCCCCAAAGAACCATCCGAAAACAGCCTACTTCGTTTTCGGGGCGCCTGTTGCCCGTTCTTTTTTGGCGAAGCAAAAAGAAGAAAAAGAAGATTTAGAAGAAATTCAAAGTTATCCATTAAATGCCGCAACGTCACC
>JBBROE010000023.1:0-41618 GCA_038229695.1 Chitinophagales bacterium
GTATATGCCTCCGGATGTAAAATGATGTGTCACATGTCTTCCAAAAGCGCTGTCATTATTTCCGAATCCCCATACAAGCTGAGACGCCGATGTTGTATCCTCAAACGCAACTAAAGAATTTCCGCAGCTAACAGGAATAAAGTCTACAAAGGCCTTAAGTGGATATAGATTACAGTTGACAGCCACCGTAGTATCATGATATAAACCCCACAGTCCACGGTTATCCATTGCACGAAAAAATAGATGGAAAGAATCTTGTTTCGTTTTAGGAACAGATAATAAGAATGTACTATCCAAAATTAGCCGTGTACCAACATCGACCGGTGTAGCCCTTCCTGGTCCAGGATCTGAATCTATAAAATATTCAAATCGGTTCACGGTGACTGGCAGACCATAACCCGGGCCCTTCACAATAGGTACCGTGTGGTAAACGCTCCATTTTCCGGTGTTGTCCATGGCACGAAAAAAAGCCTCATGGATTCCCACGACTAGCGATGTTAAGTCCAGGTTGAGGTTTGTATCTATTTCAGCATTTGGACTAACATTTATGGCAATACCATTCCCTTCTCCGGGATCTACATCAAAAAAATATTCAACCTTTTCTATTATTGTGGGCAAACTACCTTTACCTTTTATTACCGGGAAGATGTGGTATAGCCCCCAATGATTACTGCTATCTTCGGCCCGTATAAATAACTGATGAAGTCCTTCCGTCACTGTGGACATGTCAATAATCAACGATGTATCTATTTCGGTGGAGGGTGTGGCCAGATTAATCTTGGTTCCTGATCCTATGCCCGGGTCAATATCAAAGAAATATTCTAAGGATTTTATTTGCTGCGCGCAAGCCACCAGTGACGAGAAATCTGCTGTCACTAATATCAGCACTATTCTTATTATCCAATACTTAAAACTATTCACCAGAAGTCGGTTTTCACTTGCACGTCTATTTATTAGCCTTAATCTTAATATGAACAGGCAAACCACCTGTGTGTGCCCCAACGGGAGGAACCTGAAGAAAGTATATGTTGGGGACAAATTCGGATATTCCACTAAGTACATACTTTTCGTCAATAAGCCCACCAAAAGCGCCGCAATCTACTCCACCGGTTCCGAACCCACTAGCAGGAGATCCAGGCTTCAACTGATAAGCCCCGTCTGTTGAAAAGGCCTGAATAAAAAGAACCGACGGATCGACGTTGATAATATTGTTGATTGATGTACCGTATTCAAAGTCGACGTTGGTAACATTATTCTGCGCCCCACCACGTGCGTCAATTTTTTGGGTAGTTCCTGTAGGCTGAATAATAATATTATTTTCAAAGACGTCATAAGAAGGTGCCTGGTTTTCATTTTGCCAATTGAATATGGTGTTATTGGTAAAGTGAATCCCAGCCGTATTGTAAGTGCCAGGTTCAACAGGAGCTTTATTTCCCTGCCCTCCAAAGATGTTATTATTGAAGAAAAAAGCTGTTGAAGCAGTACTAACAAGAACTTGAATGCTTTGCGCCGATTCAATATAACACTGCTTTACGTACACGTTAAAAGATTTTTCTGAAAAACACAAATTTGATGAAGTAGGGTGTTGTGTGCGACTTATGTAACATCGGGAGATCGTCACGTCGCTAGTTTTAATAAAACTCAACCTGCTATTTGATCCGGTATTTACTGCCCCGCTAATTGACAGCCCGGTAATGTAACTGCCGTTCGACAAACTGTCAAATTCTATCCTGTCTACGACTGAGGAAGACGCGGTGGCTTGTGTGAAGGGTGCTGGATTCGCACCAAGGAAATAACCGCCCCCGATTATAGAAATTCTCTTATTAATTGTAACATCGCCGTATGATACGGGTCCAGGTTGCAAAAGGATAAGTGTGCCGGCGGTGGCACTATTCACGGCAGTCTGAAGATTAAAATAATCTGCTTTTACACCGGGTGTATTGTTGACCACCACCATCGATTGACTGTTAAGATGGCCTGAAATAACAATACTTACCCAGTAAAGAAAATTTTTGCACACGATTTTCATCAAAGTAAGTACTTAAATGACTAATGAAAGGGAAAGAATAATGACTTCTGACAAAGAATTTATATCAGAATGGCTATCACAAGAATGGAGCGAGAAGGAATTTCAGGAATTATCGGATATGAAAACTCATGTAAACTTAATGATTTTTTGGGAAAGTTTTTTGTTTCTTTCTCGGGTCTCAAATTCAGGAGGAGTTCAACGTTGTAAGGAGGTACGTAAACGCTCACGAAAACTAACCCGTGTAACAAACAAAGGTAAATTAAGTCATCCAGAAGGTCGGAAAACGACAGGCGCCACTCGTTTCTTGAGGTTCTAAACTATCGACTCCTCCGAATTACCAGCTTTATTCAGCGGAAAACTGAAAATAAAGCAAAACCTGAAGCGTTTGTCTCATTAGGCAAATGAAGAAATGAATTTCATAAAAAAAACTTAGCGCCTATGAATTAATTCGCCCTCAACACAATTTGTTAACGGACAGCCTCTTATGATACCTGTAAATCGGCAAAATTGCAACTGATAAAAGAATTTCGTTAAATACCCCAATTTTATCACCCTTGGAAAGATTTTTGCTAAACTTCAGTTTTGATCCGGTAATATCCTTTAAAACCACTATCCTATGTTAGCAGTAAAATCCAATCTGATTTTAGTGTATGCTTTTATTCTTGGAATATTCCCTTCCGCAATAGAAGCTCAGTCCACAGTCTCTTTCAAATTTAATCTTCAAACAAATTCCTCAACCAGTGGGGGTGTTTTTGCCAAGGACGGCACTTTAATCCGAACTTTATGGGGCGGTGTACAATATCAAAGTGGCACTCATGTCAAGACATGGGATGGGAGAACTGATGATGGACAACTTGCTCCTCCAGGTAATTATGACATTCGAGTTTTATCTAATAATGTTCAATATACCTGGGAAGGGGTTGTCGGAAATACCTCCGCATCATTCACCGGGCCATCTGTTTACCGGGCTTATTTAAGAATGTACAGCATGGCCATCAATGGCACTACCGCTTATGCCTCATCTTATTATAATGAGGGAAATTCCAGTCAAATCAAGTTTAATACAGCCGATCCCAATGGAACGAGGATGGAACTGTCAACTTATGGCCAGTCAACAATGTTTGTTGCGACGGACGACAATACCGTATTTTGGGCTGGAGACGATGCCTTGGGAGGTCACAATACGTGGTTTGTCTTTGCAACGAGAACGAGTGATGACAATGATGTCAGTTTTGCCGCTGGCACGTCTGTCCAGACTGAGCATGGACGACTTTATGGAAGTTCTATAGATGTGACCACTGACCCCAACAAAAAGATAACGGGTATGGCTGTTCAAAAGAATGGTCCTTACCTTTTTGTCGCGCATCAAAACATAAATGAGATCCATGTTATTGATAAAATGTCCGGTAATCTTCACAAAATCATTTCTACTACAGCCCCTACGAAATTAGCGGTTGATGGTAATGATAATTTATGGGTAGTCAACCAATTAAATAACACAATAAATAAATACTTAGTAGGAGCGGATGGCTCGCTGAATGGTAGTTCGATATCGATTTCAAACGTTGGTGACCCTGTATCCTTAGCGATTTCACCAGATAATTCTACAGTGGTCGCAGGTGACGGATCTAAATCCAGCCAGCAATTAAAAGCATTTGCCACCTCAGATGGCTCCCCGAGCTGGATTTATGGTCAAGCTGGCGGATATTATGTTGATGCCAATGTCCAGAATGACAGGCTATATTTCACCGATACAAGGGGAAATCACGATGGTAATTTTATTACATATCAGCCAGACGGAACGTTCTGGGTAGAAGATGGTGGCAATTATCGGGCTCAGCATTTCACTGCTTCCAGAATTTTCATTAACAATGTAATGTACTTCCCTTCATTCTACAGTACGTACGCTGACCCCAATAACCCCACAAGATTGCTGGGTGATTATTTAGAGTTCAAAATTGACTACTCAAAAGCGCTCGCTACAGGCAATGGATCATGGATACTTGTGAAAAACTGGGGGGCAGGCGTTCCTCAAAAGGAAGATAATTCAACAAGGCGACTGTGCAATGTGATGACCCTGCCAAATGGAAAAACGTATGCATTCCTAATAGACAACAGTGATAATGACAATTATGAAGTAGTAGAGCTTCCGCAAAATGGACCACTACGGATGACTGGAAAAAAGATCAGTAGTTTTTATACCAATATGTATCCTGACGGATCTCTACGAAGCCAGTCGGCATTGAGTTATGGTACCCCCACAGCATTTTATTTAGCTCCATTGACAGGCTTCGATGGGAGTAATAATCCGGTCTGGGGTCCGGCCACCGTAATCGCTTTAACGCCCCCCACAACTGATAAAGATCCGGTTTACCACGGCAATGGAATATTCCATGCCGGTGAAATTACTACATCAAACGTCATAGTATCTTTCGACAATGGAATTCCTTCAACCGGCGGGGGTACGGGGTATCACCTCGGCGGCATTAATAAAGGTTCAAATACCTGGCTTTGGCGGACATCAAAGAGTACGTACACGGACTATAATGGCCCCTGGCCCTCTGATGGTGGTTATGACATCGGTAATGGAGTGAACTACGGAGGATCGGTAGCTATTGCCGTGGATCGAAATATTTTTTGGGGATATCACGGTGAATTCTGGAAGGCATCCCAAACGAATTATTGGGATCATTTTTGGGACGATGGGCTTTACGTTGGTCAGATGGGCACGTTTGGACACGGGCAGGCACTATATGCAATGGCAGGAAATGCAATAGTAGCTAATATGGTGAAAGATGGCTCGGGAAATCTTTATTTATATCATAATGATGAAGGAGGTCATGGAGGAATTCACCGCTGGAAAATTAGTAATTTGTCCAGCATAACAGAACAAAGCATCCCAATCACTTACGCCGAACATAATGGTGGTTTATTAGCGCGGTATTTCGACGGAAGTGACCTGAATAACTTTCATGTTAAAAAAACCAGAATTGATACATCAGTTTCTGTATCCAATCCACCGTCGCAGCTTTCCGATTTAACCAATTTTTCGGCACGCTGGACTGGATTTGCGCAGCCGGCGAATAGTGAAAAGTATACTTTTTACGTAAAATCCAATAATAAAGTGAGATTATGGGTCGACGATAATCTCGTAATTGACCAATGGAACAACGCAGGGAACAATGAATTTAATAGTGCAGCAATCCCCTTATTTGGTGGGAAGCCATATTCAGTAAGATTGGATTATGCAAATGAAAATTCTGGCAGAACAGCGTCGGTATCATGGTCTAGCGCAAGCCAGCCTAAAGAAATTATTCCTGCAACAAGACTCTTTCCGGCAGATGAACCAGATACAAGTAACGGGATCGATCTTCTTGAGGGATTACCCTGGCACACAGTAATGCCAAATAATTTATACGGCTGGAAAAAAAGTAATGAGGAAGATACCACGGGCCCGGTGTATCAAAAATGGTGGAGCACTAAAACGGCCAATAAGGCTTACGACAAATTAAAATCTCCTGATGTCACAGCTACATTTGTACAACAGGGTCAAACTCGTTATATTTCACGCGATTTGGGAGAACCAGATGGTAAAAGTTCTCAATGGAAATTATCAGGCCACATTAGTTATGAAAATGACCAGTTGATTTCCTGGACGGGCGAATCTTATGGTGGGAACTTTTTTGAGGTGGTAGACGATAATGGAAAAATAATTGTGCGTTTCGAGACTTATATTGATTACCAAACAGGTTTGTCACATATTGTTATTAATCATGCTTTACTTGCTTCAGCTGCCACCGACTCCATTATCGGAATTCACCGGAACATTCAGCCGATTGACATCCTCTGTTCCGCAGGAAATATCACTATTCGGTACGGAAATTTCGCTGCCATTACTACCACCGCGTTTGACTTGAGCAGCAATTGGCAAAAGCCAAAGTCAATGTCAGTAATTATGTATTCCAACGGGAGCACCAATACGCAAAGCGTGAATATCATTGATATGCGATATTTCAATCAGTCGTTCTCTTTGCTTCCTATAAATCTTTTATCCTTCCGTGTACAATCGGAAGCAACGATAGTGGAATTACTGTGGAAAACCAGCGAAGAGACAAATGCAAAATCGTTTTTGATAGAAAAGAGTACCGACAGTAAATCTTTTGCCGAAATTGGCAACTTGAATGCACATGACTATACCGGAGTCAATAACTATACTTATAAAGACCTTTCACCTTCGCCAGGGCCTTCATATTACAGGTTAAGGATTACAGATGTCAACGGCAATACAGTCGATAGCAAAACTATTGCAGTAACAAGAAAGAGAGATGAAGATTTTATCATTTTCCCGAATCCCTCGCATGGAGACATACGGGTTCAACATCCCCAAACTGTCGGTGACGGAAAAATAAGCATCATCGCTTCTGATGGGAAAAGTATGGACGATTTCGCATTGAAAACAGGAACTATAAGTACTACGGTGGATATTAATAAATTTCCCCCGGGTTACTATGTATTAAAGTACAACGACGGCACTCGCAATATCAGCTTACCTTTTCTTAAATATTAAGTTGCAGAGCTCCGGAAAGTCATTAGAGTAAAGTACTGAATTGCACTTTCTTAAAGCGTTATTCAATTTTACCATCAAATCAACAAGCCAATTGTTTCAATTTTAACCGTCTGGATTCAGGGGTGCTTTCGATTTTACATAAATAAGAGTATTTTCATACTGGCTTATTGACATCTCATAGATCCGGAAAGACCTTTATAAGCCAGTGCTACATCCATCTACGCGCCCTTACCTATATTTACAATTCAAAAAAAACTAAATGTCGCACCATCTTGGCCGATCCACGTTCGGCAATCCGGCCCACAAAGACAATGTGATCAGCCTCGAACAGGCCAATGCCCTACTGCAGGAATGGGTGCCGAACCCCAAACTCCGCATGCACATGAAACAAGTGGCGGCACTGATGAAAGCCTGGGCCCTCGAAAAAGAAAATGCGGATGAACTGACCGCCCAAAAATGGGAACTGGCTGGCCTGCTGCACGATGCCGACTGGGAACTGTACCCGAATGATCACTGCCGCGTCATCATTGAAAAACTGGAAGTACTCCAGGTGGACCCCGACATTATCCATTGCATCGCTTCACACGGGCCCCCCTACTTTGGCGTAGAGCCCGTCAACAGCATGGACAAAATGATCTATGCCTTCGATGAGCTGTCGGGCTTTATCCATGCTGCGGCACATATCCGCCCCACGGGTTATGAAGGCATGGATGTGAAAAGCGTACAAAAAAAATTGAAGAACCTGGCATTTGCCGCGCAGGTTAACCGCAACGAGATCACGGACGCCCTATCGCGGATCGATACGCCGCTGGAAACCCTGATCGAATTTGTTATCGACCACCAGAAAAATGTGACGGCCGCGTAATCCCGGCAGCAAACCATGACGCGCAAAGAGCGATACCAGTTTGTCATCGACTATTTCCAGGCGAATAACCCGGAAGCGGAAACCGAGCTGCTGTACGATAATCCTTTCCAGCTGCTCGTTTCCGTTATACTCAGTGCCCAGTGCACGGACAAGCGCGTGAATATGACGACGCCGGCTATTTTTGAACGCTACCCGGATGCAGCAGCCCTGGCAGAAGCCGGCTTTGATGAACTCTTCCCCTACATAAAAAGCATATCCTATCCCAACAATAAAACCAAACACCTTATTGGGATGGCAAAAATGGTCAGGGATGAATTCAACGGCGAAATCCCGATGACGGTGGAAGAACTGGTGAAATTGCCGGGGGTGGGGCGCAAGACAGCCAACGTCATTACCTCTGTCGTAGATGAACAACCGAATATGGCCGTGGATACCCACGTATTCCGGGTATCCGCCCGCATCGGGCTTACCCTGAAAGCGAAAACGCCGCTGGCGACCGAAAAGCAACTCATCACTTTTATTCCCACAGCATTAATCTACAAAGCACACCACTGGCTCATTCTCCATGGCCGTTATGTATGCGTGGCCCGCACGCCAAAATGCGCCATCTGTGGCCTGAAACCGGCCTGCAAATATTACCAGCGCAGCCAGCTGCCACGAAAAATCAATTCGGCGAATAACGAATAAAGGGTATTGAAACGACGGTAGGCCGGCCCCTTTTTTCCGGGTATTAATACACAGTCGAACGGTTGTTTAAAGCCACGCGCTTTTGATTCCATTTTACCACGGCGGCCTACTTTGCAGTGACAATTCACCGGCATGAAATACAGTGGCCTCTTCCTTATTTTCTTTTTTGCACAGGCGACCGGGTACAGCCAGTATTATTTTTATTCCGGCAATCATCCCGAGCCTGAACTGCGGTGGGAACTGGGCGTTGCGGCTGGTGCAGCCAATTGCCTGACCGATATCGGTGGGAAGAATGGCCCGGGCCGTAAGCTGCTCCACGACATCAACTGGAGCCAGACCCGAGCTGCCGTCTCCATCGATGCCGGCGCCACCTGGCATTCGGTAGTCGGTATCCGGGCATCCTGCAGTGCGGCTTTTCTTTCGGGTGCGGATGCCGTGCTCGGCCAGTTCAGTGGTTCGGATGCGCATGACCGTTACCAGAGAAACCTGAGTTTCCGGACCGGCATAGTGGAGGCCGCCCTGTCCCTGCAGGGCTCCCCGTTATCCCTGCTTTTTCCCGCCTCAGAACGGCACGACCTGACCCCTTTTGTCCAGGCGGGCGTTGCCCTCCTCTATTATAACCCGCAGGCCTGGTATAACGACGCGTGGGTCAATCTGCGGAACCTTCATACCGAAGGCCAGGGCTTCCCGGAATATCCTGGGCGGCGGCCGTACGGAAAATTTACCTGGAGTATCCCCGCCGGCTGCGGCATCCAGTATGATGCATCCGGCGCATGCATTGCGCGGCTGCTGCTTTGTTACCGGTTCACGGGTACCGACTACCTGGATGATGTAAGTACAAAATATATCGATCCAGGTTTGTTCAGCCTGCACCTGCCCGATAAACAGGCGGAGACAGCGGCTGCACTGGCAGACCGCACCGCAGAAATTATGCCGGGCGGACGCCACCGCACCGGGGAGATCAGGGGAACTCACGAAACCGTGATGCCTGGTTCTCCGCGCAGTTGTCCGTCAACTGGATCCCCAGAAGGATGAGGCATAAATAACCGAGCACCCATTGTGTTGATGTGCCAAATACGGCTAATTTTGGCGCACAACATCCGTATATGAGTGATTACCTGAACCTGGCTGATTTTCTTTCTCCCCTTAACCTCGCTGAATTATCGGATGACGAGCTTTACCACGACGGCCAGATGGGAAAAACGCTGGCTGTATATGAACAGAATTTCCCGGATATCAGCGCTGTGGATATTATCCTCCTGGGGTGTGATGAACAGCGCGGGAGGGGCCGCGTCAACTCCCCAGCATCAAGCGCCGCCAACGCTATCCGGAAAGAATTTTATAAACTCTATTACTGGCACAGTGATATCAGCATCGCTGACATCGGCAACATCAGGACAGGCGCGTCGCTGCCCGATACCTATGCTGCCCTCAAAGCAGTGCTGGCCGATCTGCTTGGAGAAAAGAAAACCGTCATCATCCTCGGTGGCTCCCATGACCTGACCCTGCCCCAATACAATGCCTATACCCAGCGCAAACAGCTCATCGAAATGGCCTGCGTGGATGCGCTCATCAACCTCGATATCAATTCCACCCACCGCGCGGATAATTTCCTGATGGAACTGCTGACCACCGAACCCAATTTCGTACAGCACTATAACCACATCGCCTTCCAGAGTTATTTCGTTCACCCCAATATGCTGGAAACGATGGACAAACTGCGGTTCGACTTCTACCGCCTGGGAAGGGTAAAAGAAAATATGGAGGAGATGGAACCGGTTATCCGAAACTGCCAGCTCCTGAGTTTCGACGTGTCAGCTATCGCTCATGCCTATGCGCCCGGTAGCACCATTTCACCCAACGGCCTGTCGGGCGAGGAAAGCTGCCAGCTGATGCGCCATGCCGGGCTGAGCAACAACGCCAGCAGTATCGGTATTTATGGCTACGACCCCGCTGCAGATAAGGAAGGCCTCACGGCAAAACAAATCGGCCAGATGATGTGGTACCTGCTCGATGGCCGCAGCCGCGGCAAAAGAGAGGCAAAGCTGGAGGAGAAAGAAGCCTTCAACGAATACCATATGGCCTTCGCTGAAGTGGAAACGATATTCCTCCAAAGTAAAAAAACAGGCCGGTGGTGGATGCAGCTGCCGGGCGATGAATACATTGCCTGTTCCTACAACGATTATCTGACGGCCGGCAGCAATGAAATTCCTGAACGCTGGTTACGCGCCCAGGAAAGAAGCTGATAGCCTGCGCCGGAACACCTCCATAAAAAATGACGATGAGTTCGAGCAAATTAACCTGCAGCCTCCTAACCCCCGTTCTGCTGGGTATCCTGCTGATCGGCTGTTCCCTGCAAAAACAACTCGGAAAACTGGCCGCGAAAGACCTGCTGGAAACACCCGAATTGAAAAATGCCCATACCGGTATTGCTGTCTACGAACCGGCCACGGGGAAATCCTGGTTCGACTACCAGGGCGACAAATTTTTCACCCCGGCATCGAATACCAAGATCTTAACCTGCTATGCCGCGATGAAATATCTCGGCGACAGCCTGACCGGGATCATTTATGCCGAGTCCGCATCGGCAATTTACCTGCTGCCCACCGGCGACCCCACGCTGCTCCACCCGGATTTCCCGGTCCAGCCGGTGGTCCGGTTTTTACAACAGGTCAAAAAACCACTGGTCCTGATTTCCGGAAGCTGGCAGGATCAACGCTGGGGTACAGGCTGGTCATGGGACGATTATAACGCTGATTATATGCCTGAACGCAGTGAGTTGCCGGTTTATGGAAATGTCATCCGCTTTTTCCAGGCCCAGGTTCCCGGCCCCCGCGGACCGGAAACTACCGTATATACACAACCGGAAATCAGCTGGCCGGTACATTTTTCCACCGATACCGGCAATGCTGTTTTTTCGGTCCGGCGGCTGTACGGAGAAAATGATTTCACCGTAAGTCAGGGCCGGGAAAAATTGCGGCAGCAGGATGTGCCCTTTATCACCCGTGGCAACGAAACCGCGGTGCTCCTGCTGAAAGACACAACTGGTAAGGTTATTTCAGTGAGTGATAAAAACCCCGGGCCCGGACTGCCTGTGCGCCGTATCCGGTCCCAGCCGCTGGACTCGATGCTCTCCCCCATGATGCACCGCAGCGATAATTTTTTTGCGGAGCAGTCGCTCCTCATGGTAAGCGATGCCATCTTTGGCCGGATGAACGACCAGCAAGTGATCGACACCTTACTCAAAACCGATTTATCGGGGATGCCGCAATCGCCTGCCTGGGTCGACGGCAGTGGCCTGAGCCGGTTCAATTTATTTACGCCAAGAGACCTGGTGTGGGTGCTCGGCAAAATGCAGCGGGAATTCCCGGCGAGCCGGTTACATGGCATCTTTGCCACGGGTAACACGGGTACGCTGGCGGGTTTTTACCGGGCCGACAGCGGTTATATCTATGCCAAGACGGGTACGTTGAACGGCGTGGTGGCCATCAGTGGATACCTTACCACCCGGAAAAATAAGGAACTGATTTTTTCGGTACTGGTCAACAACCACCACAGTTCGGGCCGGCTGGTACGCCGCCGTGTGGAACAGTTTATCCAGCGGCTCAGAAACGCCTATTGAGGCGGGACCGTCCGGCCCTTAACTTCCATGCCCCACAGCTCCCTAAGGAACCACCCGAAAACAGCTGTCATCGTTTTCGGGGCGCCTTTTTTGCGTACTTTTTTGGCGAAGCAAAAAAGTGCGGAACAGTAAGAAATAAAAGTACCTGTAAAAATGTGGTGAGGTGAGAATACTGACGATGAGTGTACGATAGACCGCAACGTCTCCTTGCGGGAGACGTTGCGGTCGTCAGTTCCCTTCCACCAGCAGCCGATCACAAACCAGCCGGCTCAGGACCTCACCGGGGTGGTTGTGGTAACTTACGGTCATCGACTGGTCAAACGGCTCAATAAATTTGATTTTCAGTTTCGTCCCCAGCCGCAATTCGCGCGCATTTAAAAATTTCAGGAAGTCGCTCGACGTCTGCAATACCGCGGCCAGTTTGAGGCTGTCCCCCGGAAGGCAGTCACTGAGCTTCTCATATTCCTTCCAGGCGATCTTGCCCGTTTTATCCGGTATCGGCGATCCGTGCGGGTCTACGGTGGGGTGCCCCAGCAGCTCATCCATCTTGTCAAAAAAAACGGGGGACTGGATATGTTCCACCTGCTCCGCGATGTCATGCACATCTTCCCATCCAATCTTCATCTTGTCTACCAGGAACATCTCCGTCAGCCGGTGCTTGCGGATGATGATACCCGCTTCTTTTTTTCCTTTGTCAGTTAGCTGCACGGGTTTATAGGGGGCATAGCTCACCAGCTTGCGATCGGCCAGCTTCTTCATCATGCTGGTAATGGTGGGCATCTTCAACCCCATACGCTTAGAGAGCTCCGCCACATTCACCTCCCCCGTTTCGGTGGCCATGGCAAACATCACTTTCAGGTAGTTCTCTTCCGTAAGCGAATTCATTTGGCAAACCTACCGTGTTCGCTCAAAACCGGCAAAAATTAAAAACCCCAGCAAGTTTTATTTTGTTAGACGGATCTAACTTAATATTTTTACGGCTCAAATTATTAAGATATGCTGTTGAAACTTGCGGGGCTGTGCTTTACCGCGCTTGAACTGGCCGCGGTACCTACCTCCGCACAAACCTTCTACGGCAGGGTAAGAAACCGGGAAAACAACCAGCCAGTGAGTTATGCCAGCATCCGCCTGGCTGGCAGCCGTTCCGCCAGCAGCGCAGATCGGCAGGGAGCATTTACCGCGAAGCCACCGGGGACCGCACCGGCGCAACTCATCATTTCAGCCACCGGCTACCAAGCCGATACCCTCCTGGTCAGCGGACCGGGCCTACTACCCGACGTGTTTTTAACGGCTATTCCCGATACACTGGCCACCATCGTGTTCACCGGTGTTTCCCGCGCCATGTCGATTCGCGAAACTCCGGCGGCCATGGCGCTGGTCACGCAAAAAGCGATCGAGCGCACCACGGCCAGCAACATCATTGACGTGCTGGTAAAACAGGTTCCCGGGCTCAACGCCGTAAAAACGGGTCCGAATATTTCCAAACCTTTTATCCGCGGGCTGGGGTATAACCGCGTACTCACGCTGTTTGACGGCGTGCGGCAGGAAGGCCAGCAATGGGGCGACGAACATGGACTGGAAGTGGATGGCTATAATCTTGGCCGCGCTGAAGTGATAAAAGGACCGGCCAGCCTGCTCTACGGGTCGGATGCCCTCGCAGGCGTGGTGAGCCTCACCCCCGTGATGCCGTGTAATGCCATGACCGGCTGGCATGGTAAATGGCTATCAGAATTTCAACACAACAATGGCCTCGCCGGTAACGGTGTCGCCCTGACGTACCGGAAAAACAACTGGTCCGCAGCCTTCCGCGGGGCCTACCGCATCGCCCGGAATTACAGCAACCGGGTCGATGGCCGCGTATACAATACCGGCTTCCGGGAGACCAATGCCTCGGCTACCCTGCAACACAACAGCGCGCGGGGGTACAGCAATCTCAACCTGACGCTGTATGATAACCTCCAGGGCATCCCCGATGGAAGCAGGGATTCCCTCACCCGCCGCTTCACCCAGCAGGTGGAGGAAGGCAGCCTCGACGATGTACAAAACCGGCCCCTGGTGAACGATGACGCCCTGAATGGCTATGCGCTCAGCCCGCTGCACCAGCATATCCGGCATTACCGCCTCTACAGCAACAGCCACTATCGCCTGAACAAGGGAGAAATTGATCTCAACCTGGCGGTTCAGCAAAATATCCGGCAGGAATACAATCATCCCACCCTACCGCAGCAACCAGGCATGTACGTTAGGTTAAATACCGAAAACTACAGCCTGCGGTATACCTTACCGGTGCTGCACAGTATCGAGTTGACCACCGGGATCAATGGCATGCTGCAGCAAAACAGGAGTTTACAGGCCACCGATTTCCCGATACCCGATTACCAGCTGTTCGATGCCGGCAGTTTCTTACTGCTGAAATGGAAAAAAAATGAGCTTACCGTCAGCGGCGGGGTGCGGTACGACGTGCGGCACCTGTCGGGCACCGACTTTTACAGCAAAACCGATCCGGCTACCGGCTTCGACCGCCAAGTCGGCAGCGGCGACAACGGCGGCACCCTCAATTTTCCGGCTTTCAGCAAGCTGTTCACCGGTACGTCACTGAGTGCCGGGGCCAGCTACCAGTGGCCTGGCGGATTCACCCTTAAAGCCAACATCGCGCGCGGCTACCGTGCCCCGGGGATCACCGAATTGAGTGCGAACGGGTTGGATCCCGGCGCGCACATCATCTACCTGGGCAACCGGAATTTTACACCTGAATTCAGCCTGCAGGAAGATATCGGCCTCCTGTTCAGCAACAGGAACCTGTCAGCATCCGCCAGCGTCTTTAACAACAACATCAGCCATTATATTTCCCTGTCGCAGGTGGTCGATGCCGCCGGTACCCCTTTGTCAGATGCACAGGGTAACCATACCTTCCGCTACGGGCAGGGCGAGGCGCAATTGTATGGTGCCGAGTTGTCGGGGGAAATTCACCCGCCCGGCCTCGCGGGATTTTCATTCAGCAATGCGTTATCGGTTGTGTATGGCTTTAACCGGGATGCCCGCTATAACCATAAAGGTACCGGGGGCGCTTACCTGCCGCTGATCCCGCCGGCAAAACTGCTGAGTGTAGTCAGCCAGACGCTGCGGCCCCATGCCTCCATGTTTACTGAAGTCACCGGGTCTGTTGAATGGGAATTTGCGGCTTCGCAGGATCGGTACCTGGCGCTGAACAACACCGAAACGATGACGCCCGCTTACAACCAGTGGTCCGCCTCGCTGCTCACCACGCTGGCGCTGCCCGGGGCGAAAACCCTGCAGCTTCACCTGGCCGTGTCTAATTTATTGAACAGCACGTACCAGTCGGGCCTGAGCCGCCTCAAATACTTTGAATACTACCATTATTCCCCCAATGGCCATTATGGTTTGTACAATATGGGCAGCAATATTTCTGCGCGGGCGATACTGAGTTTTTGAGCGGGGTACCTGGCTGGCCGGTGACGGTTGGCTCCGGCAGGCGCCCGCTCCCTGCTGCGCTGCCGTACAAGGGAGTGACACAACGCTGCTGCCCAATGGACGGCTGCCCGGGCACAACCACCTTTACTGCGCCCGGCATATTGGCTTATTATATATACCCGGGCGGGCCGGGACGAGCGATTTGTGGTGCCCGGGACCCGTACCAAAAAAAGTAGTCAACATTTTTATTGTAAATCAACCAATTACAAGGGTCGGTTCAAAAAATAGTCGGAAAACCGGTATTTTTTACGCTGGCGGGGACTTACCTTCGCAGTCCTAAAAATTATGGGCCTACGGGATAGCGCGGGCCTTCACAAAAAACAGAAAAATAATGAGCAAATTACATTTCACCACCAAACATGCAAATGCGGCTACCGTACAACGTGACTGGTATGTTGTCGACGGTACTAATCAAACCGTAGGACGCATGAGCGCAAGGATTGCTGCGATATTGCGCGGCAAGAACAAAGCATATTTTACGCCCCATGTTGACTGCGGCGATTTCATCATCATCGTGAATGCCGACAAGGTGGTTTTCACCGGTAACAAAGCGGATGATAAGATGTACCAGAACTTCAGCGGCTACCCCGGTGGCCTGCGTGAAGAAGCGGCCAAAGATTTACTGCGCCGCCGCCCGGAAGTGGTACTGGAAAGAGCCATCAAAGGCATGCGTCCCAAGAACCGCCTGGGTCGCCAGATGTACAAAAAATTGTTTGTGTATGCAGCGCCGACTCACCCGCATACTGCTCAGCAACCCAAAGATCTTAAATTTTAACCTCATTTCCTGCCGATAAAAAATCAATAAATGGAAAAGCAAAAAAATGCCGTTGGTCGTCGTAAAGCTGCTGTTACCCGTGTATTCATTACGCGTGGTGAAGGCAAGGTGACCATCAACGATAAGGATTACAAAACTTATTTCCCGCTGGTCTACCTGCAGAACCAGGTAGAGTTGCCGCTGAAAACCGTGGAAGCCGCGGATAAGTTTGATGTGGTTATCAATGCCACCGGTGGTGGGGTAAAAGGACAGGCTGAAGCCGCCAAGCTGGGCATTGCCCGCGCGCTGCTGGAGGTGAATCCTGATTTCCGTCCGCAGTTAAAAGCTGCCGGTTTGTTACACCGCGACCCGAGGGTGGTGGAGCGTAAGAAACCCGGTAAGAAGAAAGCCCGTCGCAGCTTCCAGTTCAGCAAACGTTAACCCGTTGGCGGACTGCCGGACGGATTCAATATTTCGACACTTATTCAACTTATCAGCAGCCGGCGCGGCCGGACGCTCAACAAAAAAAAATACAAATGGAAAGTACTTCCTTACAACAACAATTGCTGGATGCCGGCGTACACTTCGGACACCTGCGCAAGAAGTGGAATCCCAAGATGCTGCCTTACATCTTTGCTGAAAAGAAAGGCATTCACATTATTGATCTGAACAAAACCACGGAGAGCCTGCACGAGGTATCCGGCCTGCTGAAGCAGATTGCGCGCAGCGGTAAAAAGATCATGTTTGTAGGAACCAAGAAACAGGCGAAGGAAATTGTTACCGAGTGTGCCCAGCGCATCAACATGCCGTATGTTACCGAGCGCTGGCTGGGTGGCATGCTGACCAATTTCAACACGGTTCGCAAGAGCGTGAAGAAGATGCAGAGCATCGAGAAAATGCTGACTGACGGCACCCTGGAAAGCATCACTAAAAAAGAACGCCTGACGCTGAGCCGCGATAAGGAAAAAATGGAGAAGGTACTCGGTGGTATCGCCCAGCTGGGTCGTGTACCCGCTGCGTTATTCCTGATCGACATCGGCCACGAACACATCGCGCTGGCAGAAGCCAAACGCCTGGGTATATTAACCTTTGGCATGGTGGATACCAACTGTGATCCCAATAAAGTGGATTACGCCATCCCGAGCAATGACGATGCGACCAAATCGATAGCCATCGTGGTGAATTATATCGCTGCGGCGATTGCAGAAGGCCTTTCCGAGCGCCAGGCTGCGAAAGACGAGGAAGTAGATGATACCGATGATGAGAAAGAACGCCGGGCAGCACGCCTGCAGGCGGAAGCCGATTCAGAAGGCGGACGGGGTGGAAGGAGCCGTGGTGCCGGTCCGGGTGGACCTGGTGGCGCGGGTGGTCCGGGCAGGAGAAGGATTGGTGGTCCGGGTGCTGGTGGTCCGCGCAGGCCAGGCGGCGGACGATAGTCACCGCAGCGTTATATAAGCGCATAGGCGTTACCGGTAGCGGTAATGGCTGTATTATTACGAACAAAGAAAACAAAACAGTATGTCAACAGTAACGATAAGCGCGCAGGACATCAACAAGTTGCGCCAGATGACGGGAGCCGGCATGATGGATTGCCGGAAAGCGTTAACAGAAACGAATGGTGATTTTGAAGCGGCGATCGACTGGCTGCGGAAACAGGGCCAGAAGGTGGCGGCGAAACGCAGCGACCGCGAAGCAAAAGAAGGCGTGGTGATTGCGCAGACTACAGCCGACAACAAGACCGGCATTGTAATTTGCGTAAGCTGTGAAACCGATTTCGTGAGCAAGAATGCCGATTTCGTGGCCTTTACGCAAAGCATCGCCGATGCGGCGATTGCCCACAACGTGAAGAGTGCAGAGGAGCTGAACGAGGTGAGCATCAACGGCGTGAAAGTGTCTGAGCTGATCAATGATAAGCTGGCCTCCATTGGCGAGAAGATCGGCATCAATAAATTTGAGCGCGTGGAAGCGCCTTTTGTATCGGCGTATATCCACGGGGCGTACCGGATGGGTGTGCTGGTGGGACTGAGCAAGGAAGCGAAAGACGCCGGTAAGGATGTGGCGATGCAGATTGCGGCGATGAACCCCGTAGCGGTTGACGCGGCTTCGGTACCCGAAACCACCATTGCGCGTGAGAAAGACATCATCATGGAGCTGATGAAGCAGGATCCGAAGATGGCGGGCAAGCCCGATGAGATGCTGTCGAAGATTGCGGAAGGTAAGATGGGTGCGTTCTTCAAGGAGCAGACGCTGCTGGCGCAGGCCTTCGTAAAAGATGCCGGCAAATCGGTGGGCGACTACCTGAAAGAAGCCGGTGTTACCGTGAGCGAATTTAAACGCGTGGCGCTGGGATAATTCATACTAACGAGACTATTAATAAAAGAGGGAATCGGAAGGTTCCCTTTTTTTGTGCGCTACCCTCAAGGTTTTATGCAGCGCCTTTTTCCATTTTAAAACCGCACGCCGAGCCGCAGTGCGGCGCCCTGGTATTTAAATTCTTTTGCGTTGGAACGCTGCCCTATGCCGATGTGGTTGAGTCCCTGTTCGTACCGGGCCGATACAAAAAACAGTCGGCTGAACTGCCAGCTCACCCCTGCCACCGCGGCGATGCTGCGTTCCTCTGTATCATGGGTAATGTTCGACTTGATGCCACTGACGGTTTGCCTGGCGGTGAGGAGGATGGCCGCTTCTGGTCCTGCGAACAATGACACGCTGCCGAGTTTATATTGAAGCAATACCGGCATCGACAACCATGCAAGCTGGTAACTGGTCGCGGAGCTTAGATCCTTTCCATTTTTGAAATCAAAATTATATTCCGGCTGCAACGAAAGTTGCTCATTCAATGGTATGCGCAGGAGGAAAACGATGCTGAACCCCGGTTGCCAGGAAGCTTTAATCGGTATAGCCGGAGCCGGTGAACCCTGGTTCCAGTTCATGTTGGAGAGGGAGGGGCCGAGTTGGAGGGCGAAGCGCGGTTGAAGTTCAAATTGCGCAAATGATACTGTGCTGGCGGCCAGCAGGAATAAAACCAAAAACAAAATTTTCATGTTGCTAAAATTAGGGTTGGAAATGATTTGATAGTTGGAGACTGAAGACCAATTGATGACTTTTACCTTATAATTACTCCAAATATCAGAAGATTTCAAATTCAAGCCATTATGCTAATGAGGTCCCCCCGTATTCCGAAGCAGGAAAAATTAGAATTTCGGAGTCTTTGAATCCTTTCTTCCCTTCAGCTGGTCCGATGATTTTTCAGTTGCAGCCGGGCCTGGTTTCACTGCTGCAAATATCATCGGATCAGTTGAAGGCGCCCCCGGCAGGGCCTTCGATACTTGATGCTCAATCTTCATCTGTTCAATAAATTCTACCGGTGTTAAACCTTCAGGAAACGGTGCCCTGTAATGATTGTAGCCAATCCTCCAGGCTTCTATTTTTTCAATAGCCTACTCCAAACATAAGAAGCAATGGCTATTTAAGCACCGGTCTCTTAGACTTCCGTTAAATAATTTTAAAAATGGAAGTCGGTTGGTTTACTAGGTCTGGAATAACTAGTCGTAATTTTAATATCATAAGCCCATTGATCCCTTTCTTTTGAAATAAATTCACTGCCATTAACTGTTTGTATTCTCCGAGGTAAGATTTTAGTGTTTTTACGGCAGCCCTGGCATTAAAATGATTTTAATCCGGCAATTAATTTTTAGCATTGACAATCAGTACACATAAACATTTAAAAATTTCTATATGAGACTACGATGTTGTTTAAATAATTTAATTGTGATCGAAATCAATTCGTCACAACAAGTACACATGTTTTTTATGTCGTATTCCCGCCCAACCCGTCTGTCCCGGATGGCTTACACAGCGACCCCTTGCTCTTCCTCCACCCCCGTTGACGGGTTACTTATTTTGTTTGTCCGGCCTACCGACACCCATAGCGCACGCTTAGGGTTCCTTCAACGGCTACCGCTCCCGCATCGTCACGAAATTCCCCGCATCGCCCGCTACACATTTCCCCTTATTTTCCTTATTTTTACCACCCCAACCTGGAAGCCGCGCCTGAAAATGCACGGATTTTTTCCACCTGTCGTACTTTTTTTAATCATACACCCGTTACCTATCCGTTCGTCCCGATCGCCTGCCCCCGCGCCAACTCCCTGCCTCGCTGAACCTGCCCGGATCACCGCCTTTACCTGCGGCATCCCTGGAAACAGCAAATCAGCACCAGGAAGCGGCACGGTTGTATGAGCCGGGTCAACTTTTTTTCATCAACCCGGAACTTTAACCCGATCTGGCAACATTTTCGCATAACGGCGACGACGCCCCCGCAACACCAAACTAACTTTTTCAACCCTATTTTTTACCAGCAGTGAACAACTTCAACCTTTCCACTTCTATGAAATCCTTATGCCTCGCGGCTGTATGCCTTTTATCGATCGCCGCCCACGCCAACAATTACTATTTCTCCGTTCAGCAGGGAGACGACAACCGCACCAGCGCCCAGGCTCAAAACAAAGCCACCCCCTGGAAATCACTCGCCAAACTCAACAGCTACTTCAGCAGCCTCCAACCCGGCGACTCGGTCCTCTTTAACCGCGGCGAAACTTTTTATGGTACTCTCTTCGTCGCCCGCTCCGGCAACCCTGGCCAGCCCATCGTCATCGGCGCCTACGGCACCGGCAAAAAACCCGTGCTCTCCGGCTTCACCGAAATGCTCAACTGGACCTCCATCGGCGGTAACAAATGGACCAGTACCAACGCCGCCCTCACCGATTCCGTCAACGCCTTTACGCTCAACAATACCGCCTTTGCCTCCGGTCGCTATCCCAACCCCGGCACCGCAAACGGCGGCTGGCTGACCTACGAAAGTCATTCGGGTAATACCTCCATCACCGATAACCAGCTCAGCAATACCCCCAACTGGACCGGCGCCGAAGTGGTCATCCGGAAAAACCGATATATCCTCAACAACGGCCGCATCAGCAATCATTCCGGCAATACCATCACGTATACCGATAACTCAGGCGGCTACGAGGCTACCGACAACTACGGCTACTTCATCCAGAACAACCCCGCCACCCTCGATATCCGCGGCGAATGGGCCTACGACCGCATCAACAAACTGATCACCCTCTACCTCGGCAACGGCGAAAATCCCAACAATGAAATCGTAAAAGCTGCGGCCATCAAAACCGTCATCGAAATCCAGACCCAGAGCAACCTCACCTTTACTGACCTGGCCATCGACGGCTCCAACGAAAACGGCTTTGACATCTACCAGGGTAGTAATATCCAGCTCCTCCGCTGCAGCATCAGCAATACCGGTCTATATGCAATTCGCGGAGGTAGTAACAACGCCGTGCTGATCGACAATTGTACAATCAATAATTCCTACAACGACGGCATTTATTTCGAAAATGAATCCGGGGATATCGTACGCAACAGCAGCATCAAAAACACCGGAACCTTTGCCGGGATGGGGCAAAACGGAGAAAATACCTACTTGGCCGTCAATATTAATGGCGACAATACCAGCATCCTGAATAATGTGATTGACAGCAGTGGCTACAACGCCCTGCGCTTCCAGGGCAACAACGTGACCGTAAACAATAACCTCGTTTCCAACTTTAATTTCATCAAGGACGATGGCGGCGGCATCTACACCTGGACCGGCACCCCGGCCCTGGTCTACACCGGCCGCAAAATCACGGGCAACATCGTCCTCAACGGCATCGGCGCAGGCAAAGGCACACCGGATTCCACCAGCGTCGCCACCAACGGTATCTATGTGGATGAAACCGCCGGCTACCTCGACATCCTCAACAACACCGTCGCCAACTGCCGCACCGGCATCTTCCTGCATAACGGCAACCACATCAACCTCTCCGGGAACACCTCCTACAACAATGTCACCCAACTGCTCTTCCACGAGGACCATACCTACAGTATCCGCAACAACGCCATCACCAACAACATTCTCTTCGCCAAACAGGGCTGGCAGGAGGTATCGGAACTGCTGTCTGATGCTGATGATTTTAACCTTTTCGGAACATTCGACAACAACTACTACTGCCGTCCCCTCAACGACAAATACCATATCACCACCAGCTACCAGACCCCGGACACGTTTTTTTATAAACTGTACGACCTGCCCCAGTGGCGCGCACAATATGGATTCGACATCAATTCGAAAATTACCGGCACCCAGATCCAGCCGTACACAGTCGTAAGCCTGAATGGCGCCAATAAATTCAGCAACGCCACCTTCACCAGCAACATCTCGGGTGCCACCACCTGGTCACCGACTGCCGTCGCCCATATCAACTGGGCCAATAATGAAAAACTGGATGGCGGAGCCATCAAAGAGACTTTTGACCTATTCGGCGGAACTGACGTGGATGCACAACCGGCGTATGTTATACTCGGCGTCGGCAGCGTGGATGCCTCTAAACAATACATCCTTCGCTTCAGCCTCCAGGGCACCATCGACCTCCAGTCGCTGAAAGTATACATCCGCAAGGAAGGTGACCCCTATAACCAGCTGGTCACCCCCCAGTATTGCAACCTCTCCAGCACCCGCACCGAAAATGAATTCCTACTGTCGTTCCCCGAAACACAGGGTAACGCCAGCGTCATCCTCGAAGCCACCCGGAAAGTGGGGATCTTCTACGTCGACAACGTGAAATTCTACGAGGCTACCATCACCAATACCAACCCCGACGACCACATTCGCTTTGAATACAATGCCAGCAACAACACCCGCAACGTGGACCTGGGCGGCAACCAATACGTCGATGCCGCCAACAACTTCTACAGCGGCACCCTCGCCCTGCAACCCTGGACTTCCCGCGTGCTCATCGTCACCACCCTGGCGGCCCTGCCGGTTAAGTATGGCGCCTTCACCGGTAAACTAATCAACAAAACGGCGAAACTCGACTGGACCACCACGGCTCCGCCGGAAGGCAGTTACTTCGAGGTGGAACGTTCCCTGAACCAGTCGTTCAGCAAAATCGGCACCGTGCCCTCGGTTCAGAACAACTCCTCCGGCACCTACAGTTTCACCGACCAGTCGCCCGCACCTGGCAAAAATTATTACCGCATTAAAGAAATCGATAAAGACGGCACCTTCACCTACAGCAGCGTGGTGGTGGTCAACAACACCGAGGCGGCGCCACTCACCATCTGGCCCAACCCAGCCACTGCTTCGGTATTCATTACCCTGCCCAGGACAATGATAGGCAGGAACGTTGTGGTGAACCTGCAGAATGCTTCCGGCGTCACGCTGCTCCGCAAGACCGTCACCGCGGCAGGAGAGAATATCCAGCTGGATGTGCAGTCGCTACCCGCGGGTATTTACTTTACCCGGCTGGAAGCGGGCGGGCAGCTGATCAATGCCAGTTTTATGAAACAATAAGCGTCAACGTCTCCGGTTGGGACGTTGCCGTAGCGCAGCGATTTTCCGGCAGGTCCGCTCACTTCCCCGCAACGACGTTTCGCGCAAGGGGACGTTGCGGCGTTTATGTAAATTTCTTTCGCAACAGTTTTATTCCGTACTTTTTTGCTTCGCCAAAAAAGAATCAAAAAAGGTACCCCCGAAAACGATGACAGCCGTTTCACTCCCATACTTCCCAGCAACGTCTCCCGGAAGGGGACGTTGCGGCCTTTGAGAGGATTTTCTTTCTCAAAGGTTTTTTTGCGTACTTTTTTGCTTCGCCAAAAAAGTACGCAAAAAAGGCGCCCCGAAAACGAAGACGGCCGTTTTCGGGTGGTTCTTTGAGGAGCTGTTTTGCCAAGAGGTGAACAGCAGCGGGGCTGTGGTCAGCGCCATAGATCTGGCGGCAGCATGGTCGCGGGCAGCGTTCATCAACACACTTCCCAGCAACGTCTCCAGCAAGGGACGTTGCGACACCTCAATGATTTCCCAGCAACCTCTCCCGCAATGGGACGTTGCGGCACCTAAGAGTATACTTTATTTACGTTAGTTACTTTTATGTTCTTTTTTGCTTCGCCAAAAAAGAACGAAAAAAGGCGCCCCGAAAACGAAGACGGCCGTTTTCGGGTGGTCCGCTGTTGATCATTTGTGCATGGAGGTGAAGGGCAGCGGGGCTGTGGTCAGCGCCGCCCGGTCAGTTTAACGCTGATATTTTGACGCCGTTGCATACATCGGACTTGGCTTATTTGAAGCCCAAGCTGTATTTATTCCCGGGAGGGTTTTCAAAAGGAAGGCGGAGAAAAGAATAGTTCATAACAATTTTTCAAAATGACCACAACTTCCCCTGGCAAAAAACATTGCTGCTAAGTTGGGGAGAGCAGATTGCGTTCAAGAAAAAAGTAAGGTAAAGCCAACGCAAGGCGATGCAAAAGAAATGAATAAGGAGGAAAACGGGATTGCCTCAAGAGCGCAGTAAGGCAACCAAATGACGCACCGGGGAAAATAACTGGTGCTAAGCAAGAAAAAGCCGGTAGTTACCGGCAAAGTGTATAAATCCTGTTGAGGTTATGAATATACGTATCGGGATTATAATGGTCCTCGATATAATCTTTACAACTGATACCCAGCGAGCGCAACATCTGCCGATCCCCATCCAGCGCACGGATGGCTTCCGCAATGTCTTCCGCCGAATATTTCTTTACCAGTAAACCGGTTTCTTCATGTTTTACCAGGTAGCCCATCGATCCGTCATCGGTCGTCACCGGCACCAGTCCAAACGACATACATTCCAGCAACGCCATCGGCAATCCTTCCCCGAATAAAGAGGGCAGCACAAACACGTCGCATGCCTGCATCAGCGCTACCTTGTCATCACCGGCTACCACGCCTTTAAAAATAAACTGCTTATCGAGCAACGCGGAAAATAATTTTACATAACGCGCCTCTTCCCGGCCCTTGCCCGCAAAATAGAGTCGGAAATCTATCTGCATCTTTTTCAGCAACACGCAGGCCTCGAACAGGTAGCGGATACCCTTGCTTTCCACGAACCGCCCCATAAACAACAGGTTTAACGGTCCGCGAATAGGATACACCGGCCGGTACTTGCGCGCCTCTATCAGGCTCACACTATTCGGTAACACATACACGTCCTCAATATTGAACCGCTTCACCACCATCTCTTTTTCAAACTCGCTCAATACAATCTTCGGTTCCCTGCCCAGCAACACCAGCTTTAAAATGCGGTTAATCCAAACCGGTGGATCCTGCATCAGGTATTTTCCGCCATGCAGGTGGATCACCATCTTCTTCCGCATCAGCCGCGCGGCCACAATAAACGGGGAGTCTCGCAGGATCGACCGCTGCTCCATCGCGAAATTGAAATGCACCACCACATTCCGGTTGGCCAGCAGCATCCTGCACCAGGCGATGAATGAGCGGTTAATATTCATGAACCACCGGAAGTCGCGCTTCTGGTGGTCGGCCTTCCCGAGTTCAAAATGGATATAGTGATTGTCCGGGTTGTTATTGATAATAAATTTAGTGACCGACGATATCCCGCTTACATTCAGGTTCTCATTCAGGGAAGGAGAGGTAATGATGATGGTATTTTTTCGGGCGGGTGAACCGGCATTGGTGCGGACCAGGCGAATGTTGTTCATTGGTTGGCTGTTAAATATTACACCTGCGTAATGATACTACAGTTTTATGCAAACTGCAATACAGGCGGGGGGACGACCAGCAAAAAATTAGTCAGGGATGATCAGCAAGGATAAGATTATACAGCAAACAGCCGAATGATAAAAGACAATCGATAGGCCGGCAAAGGACAGGTGACGTATACAATGCCATCACGTATCACTTGTTTATCAAATTAAATGCCTGTTCGGAAATCGGCAGCCCATACGGCAAAGAACATGCACTAAACCGGCAATATTTTATCCACAACTTTACGCTCCCGCTCCGTGGCGGGGTTACCGACCGCCAGGCAGTCGGGCCTGATGCTTTTTATAACAACCGCCCCGCAACCGACGGATACCCGGTCGCCGATACGAATATCGCCGATGATGCAGGCATTGCTGCCTACATCCACGTAATTTCCCAGTACGGGTGCGCCGCCCAAGCTGCCATCGGCCAGTTGCTTATTCCCGAGAGTCGTACAGTGCCGCAACACACAGTTCTCGCCTATCACTACATTATGATTGATAACCAATCCCTGGCCGTGGTAAATCACTAGGTTCCGGCCGGCTTGTACATTCCAGGGTATCTCTATGCCCAACACCCACTCCACAAAGAAACGATACCACAGCAAATAAGGAAAACCCAGCAGCCGGTACAGCCGCCCACGGGTACAAAAATTGGCCATCCTGAACAACAACAGGATCATCCTGCCCTTGCTGTTATGGCTGTTGGCTTTCCAGTCCTGCGTGATAAAAGAGAAATAATTCATGTTCGGCTATTCGTATACGGCCCTTCCGCCATAAGAGTGGGGCCGTTATTTTTTTGTAGTACGGTGGATTAAGGATGCGGAAATTTTTCCCTTGTTGCGCTTACCCGTTCTTGGTTTGAATTCCAGTTTTGGGAATTTCAGTAATAGTGTTTGAACAGTTGCTCCCATTCATCGGCCACCACACCGGGCCGGTACCGCTCACTGCCGGCAATCGCCTGCAACGCCATGTGTTCCCGCAATTCATCATCGGCCATCAGGCCCAATAATTTTTTTGAAAAATCATCCGGGTCATTGTTTCGTATCACATAACCACTCTCCCCATCTTTCACCACATCGTACAACGCGGAGAAATTGTCGAAGGCTATCGGCACTACGCCGTTCTGCTGGGCCTCCAGCAACGACATCGGCATGCCTTCCCACACGGAGGTCATCATAAAAATAGCGGCATCCCGGTAGAATGGCAACACATCGGTATGCTGACCGGCGAAAACAATGTTACCGATCGATTCCCGCCGGGCCAGCTCCCGGTAGAACCCTTCGTCCGGCCCCGACCCCACGATGACCAGCTGCCACCCGTTGTCTCCCTGTTGCTGCACCTGCTGCCAGATGCGGATAGCGGAAGAAATTTTCTTCTGCACTTCCGCCAGGCGGCTTACCATCAGCACCACTTTTTTCTTTTGGAGGATGGCCACCTCCTGGTGGTCGAACGTAAGCGGGTTGGGGATGGTCACCAGTTTATTGTTCAGCCGGTTGGTGATGTACAAGCGGGTAAAGGCTGGCTTGAAGGAGTCCGACAGCAACACGAACTTATCACAGAGCTTATACAGCGCGGCCGTTTGCCTCACATAAGGATTGTAAAACGGGTAAATTATTTGCTTCAGCCACTTTTTTCCTTTCTCCATCAAAAACTTAGTTCCGGTGAAATTAATCGCCTGGCGGGAAGTCTGCTGCCAGTAATCCGGGGAGGCATGTAAGAAACAAAAAAACCGGAGGGCAGGATACAATGACCTGATCTTGCCGTATACACGGATAAAATAGCCGGCATAGGCGTTCTGGCAAATGAAAATATTGATGTTATTCACCGTTACAAACTGCAGGATTTGATCTTCGAACGCCCGGTAAGGCTGTTGCAGGGATACCTTCAGCTTACTATCGACCGAATAATCGGGATTATCCTTCTCGTAGAAAATATAATAACAGCTGTACCCCCGGCCCGTCAATTCCCTGCTGATGATATCCGTTACCCTCGGCACCCCACCGGCATCCGGCAGTATAGAATTCTGAAAAAATAAAAGGTTGGCCTGGGGTATATTGTCCATATTACTGTTGATCTAATGCTTGAAACATATCGCGGTACCGGTTGACGAGCGCTGCAGGTGAATAATGGGCCGTATTGTATTCCATCGCCCGCTGCTGCTGCTGCTCATACTGTCCGCTGTATTCGCCGGTAAGGGTCTCCATCAGCTGCGCCAGCTCCGTTACGCTGCCATTGTCGAACACAAAGCCGTTTACCCCTTCTTCCACTTCGTCGGTAAATCCTTGCAGCCGCGACACCAATACCGGCAACCCATAACGAAATGCTACTTTCAGCGCACCGCTCTGCGACATCTCTTTATACGGAAAAACCATATAATGGCTGGATGAAAGCAGGCCGGGTATCTCTTCATTGCGGTGCATCCTGATATCCGTCTCAAAAATTTCCGGGTGAATAATCTTTTGCTGGTACACGGACCAGTCCGTGCAGTGGCCGTGAATCGCCACTTTGAATCCCCGGATACCGGACGCATACAGCTGCTCCGCTGCTTCAATCAGCAGCCCCACATTTTTATTGCTGATGATAGACCCGAAGAACAAGAATACCACTGCATCCTTCCTGCGTTCCACCCACGATATCCCAAAATCCTTTAAGGCCAGCGGGATTTCTGTCACCCTAGCCTGAGGGAAGTTTGCCCGGAACAATTTCGCTTGGCTGGGCGAATACATGTGCACATTTTTCGCGGTGCCAAACGTGCGCCGGAACACCTGGTTAGAAACCCAGGGGAGACGGAAGCTCGTTTTCACACTGCCGTCATGCGCGGTAAAAATGGTTCGCTGTTTATCCAGCCGGGTATACAGCGGGATGATGTACGGACTGGATGGCACCTCGTTAAAATAGACATAATCTGCCTTCGCCGCCCTTATCTTTTTATACACGGTATGGTAAAATAACAGCATCCGCGGATCGCGCGCCCGCACGGTCCAGTACAGGAACGTGATCGTCAGCCCACGCATTCCCCTGAACCGTTCAAAATCGCGCGGACCGAACCGGGCGTTTGCCGACGGCAGCAACACGATCCAGTCCATATCATAAAACGGCGTCAACCCTTCAATGATGCCGCCATTCAGATCCGTGTCCATGAAATAATCCGGGGTCACCCAGGCAATCTTTTTTCTTTGCATCATCATCAGCTATACCGGCGCATCAGCCGGGTCTTATCATTTATTAAAAACAGGAGAAGATTATACAGGCTGCGCTGCGCCTGGCACGGAAACAGGAACAAGGCCGCTGAGTAAACGATTAAATGCTTCGGCGATGTTAACGGCATCGTGGTTCGCTTCGGCAATGCTTTTCGCTCTTTCACCGATTTCCCGGCGCCTGCGCTCATCACTGAACAGCCGCGTAATAGCTGCCACCACCGCATCCACACTATTGATGCTGCAGGTTTCAAAACACTGCTGCTGATCGGCATATTGCATTACGGCCGTATCAGGCGGACCAAACAGCAGCACGGGTGTACCGCTCATCATGTATTCCGACGCCTTGGTCGGCATCGAATACTTGATAAACCGAATCGATGCTTCCGAAAAATCATACGGCAGCACCAGGATATCTGCACCAGCCAGCACTTTGGGCACGTCCTCGTAAGCCACAAAGTTTTTATGAGTAGTGGACGGGTATTTTTTAATCCAGCCGGGTGCCTCTTCAGCCCGCAACACAAATTTCAGGTTGGTTCGCAGCGTGGCATTCACCTGCTCCACCGCCGCCGCAATCAGTTCCAGCGAGGCATCGATACCAATACCCACCCGCCCTGAATACAAGAGGCAGGGCTGATCCGACAGCGCATAATCTTCTTTTTGAAACTTTTTCCAGAACGGGATATTGATCGGGTTGTGAAACGCCGTGAACGTTCGGCCATAGCGACGCTCGTATTCGTCGGACATGCCCTGGCTGATGCTCATCAATACCTCACTCTTGTCCAGCAGCTGCCGGAATTCCCGGTCAATTTTCTTATACCAGTATTTTTTAAACGGGCCTTTTTCACTGATGGAAGAGGGCCAGTCGTCCATCATATGAAACGCCATCGGCCGTTTTAGATAATCCTGCACCGCGATGTTAAACCGAACGCCTTCCGGGGTAAATGCCTGCGCATAAATCACGTCAGGGTTGTATGCATCCAGCCAGGCTTTCAGTTGCCCCGAGAGCTCTATGCGCGTGAGGTTATGGAGTATGCCGGCATATTCCATCGCCGGGTAAAGCACGTTGTGAACCAGCTTATGCCGCAGCCCCGGCCGGGAGAAATTGGCCGCAGACGGGGATGCTTTAAACGTTACAGGACCGGAACTGAATTTTTTCTGGATCAGGCTGAACGGAAACAGGAATTTATATTCTTTCTCTCCCAGCTGGTAATAGGTATCGCATACGTCCAAGTTGAGCTTGAGGGCTAACTGGTGCGGCGTACAGGCCACGGCCAGCTTATCTTTTTCCCAGTGCGAAAAAAGATTCTTCATGGTGATGCCACCCCCGCGAAAATCGCAGAAGGACTGGCCCAGTATCAATACTTTCGGAAGATGCATCATGGTAATTTTTGAGTGGCCGGCGACACCGGGTTCGCTTCGTTTGCAGTGATCATACTGCGGTAGGTGGCCGTTACGGTTTGCACGATCCGGTCGATATTATGCCGGGCAATGGACCGTTCGCGGGCATGGTTACCCAATACCTGCATGGCCGAAGAATCAGCCGCAGCGCGTTTGATGATACCCGCCAGCTCATAGGCATCATAAGAATTATACAGCAGGCCGTCTGTGCCATCGTTAATGATGGACGGCAGCCCACCGGCATTGCCTGCAATCACCGGCATGCCCAGCAGCATCGCCTCGCATACACTATTCGGACTGTTGTCGATATGCGACGGGTGAACGAAAAGATCCGAAGCCAGCAGTTCATCCACCAGCGCCCCGGCCACCTTTGTCCCCCGGAACGAAACCCCGCAGTCGTTGAATTGCAGTCCGACCGCTTTTTCGATAATGGGAATAATCTCCAGGTCGGCATTCATCCCCACCACATGCCATTCAACCGGGAAACCTGCATAACGCTTAAGTATAGCCGCAGCTTCCAGGATCATTTCCAAGCCCTTGTACAGGTGCGGGTTAATCACCGTCACGAGGCGAAATACTGCGTGGACCGGCGGCGACCACCGGTAATCATAAAAAAATGACCGCAGCACCTCCTCGCAATGGATATAGGTAAACGTATTTTTGAGCAGGGAGATGTAATTTTTGTCCCAGTCGGTCCGCCCGAAAAAGTGGGTCGCCAGCGCGATGGCGTCGTCTTCGCGTTTTGCCCGCTTCTTAAATAAACTATACTCGGCATGGTAGCCCCTGCGGAACAGGACCGCCCGCAACGGGGAGTAACGCACCACGGTGGCCTGTGACATCCCTTTCGGAAACCAGACGGACAAATACGGACTGACCAGCCCCTGGAGGTGGATGACAACCGGCACATTAGTCAACTTCAGCGCGGCAACCATGCCCGATTCAGTACCGAAAATGTGAACCAGGTCCGGCTTAAAATCCGTTATGGCGGCTTTGATGCCAGCGGGGTTTTCATCATACAGGTCATTACTGATACGCTGTTTGATCTTGCCGCTGAGGCCGCCGTATTTTTTTTGAATGGGATAATACCGCACGCCGTCGCTGTCGAATGGCTGCTGCTGCCTGTCGTGAAAAAATCCCACGCCGAGCGTAATGCCCGGCACCTGCCGGATACCTTCTTCCAGCGAACTGATCCAGCCGCAGCCCGCCACGGTATTGTTAACCAGCTTTCCCGCACCGGCGGCCGTAAACGATAACCAGAGTACCCTCATCCCGTCAGTTTATAATTTGTATTTTTCCCGCTTTGCGGTTAATCAAATCGTCAATGTATGATTCTCCGGCCTGGCGGATTTTACGGTTGTAGCAGACGCCGACACAAATCCATACCAGGATATATTTTACGGACATCGACGGGATGCCATATGGACCCATGTCGATCAGCCACAACACGATAATTACCCCGCAGGCCTTGGTAAAAACATTCCGGGAGTCAAACAACCCCAGGAACAAAGCCGGAACCATCACCGCCAGGAAAAGAAAAAGGTTGATGTAGCCGCCTTTTAAAATCACTTGCAGGTAGCCACACTCGATCAGGTCCCGGTATTCCACCGCATCCACGTTGGTGTCTTCGGTCACCAGCGGGCAGTAATAGGTGCCATCCATTCCCCTGCCCCACCACATGTTATTCTGCATGCTGCTGAAAAACTGGTTGAACACATATTCCCGCGTATCGTCATTTGCCCGGGTGGCAATCAGTTTAAAATTCGTGTTTTTCTGCTCTTCAAAAATATACAGGCCGGCGATGATGATCACCGCAAAACCATAGATACTCATAAATTTTTTGGTGGCATTGTCACTTACGAAAAAAAGATAGGTCAGGAAGGCAAATATGATAAAGTCGATATTCGTCAGCATCACATTCCTCCGCGCCAGGATGGTGGCAATCAGCAGCGCCAGCAGCACCGCCGCCGCAGCAATTACCCTGCGGTTAAACGTATGGTATTTCCACGTCAGCAGCACAAACCCGCTACCCGATGTAAAAAATACCACCGATAATTCCCCCGCCCCCGGTGTATTGTTAAATATTTTCCAGAGCAGCGGCGACAGCACCAGGAAGGCCACCCCGAGCCAGTAGAGCCAGTTGAACAGGTTGCGGAAGAAATATTCGCGGCTCACCATCAGCGCCACGAAAGGAACCAGGTAGGGCCAAAGCCGGAAGTCAGAAAACAGCAGCTCCTTCATATGCACATACCCCAGGTGTTCCACGCGTACCATGATAAACGCATTGCTGAACATGAACAGCATGAAGGCCAGCCTGAAATACGGGGAGTCAAAGGTAAACTCCACCAGCTGGCTGCCATACACCAGCATCGGTATCAGCGATATGGCCTGCAGGGCCTGCGCATAAGTCACCGATACGAAATAGGGAACAATAACGCCCGAAACATATACGATCAGGGCCACGATAAAAAGAAACACCTTTTTATCGCGTCTTTCCGTTATGGTCATGCCGGGCAGCGCTAACATAATGGCAGTTAAACTACTTTCATTTTTATCCAGTCGGCCGGGAATATACCCGGGCAGTCGGTACCATTGAGCCAGCGTTCGGGCATGATCACCATCTTCCCGGGATCGTCATTGAGCCAGGCACCCCACCAGCTGAAGGTACTGTTGGCGATGATGTGGTGTTTACAGCAACTCATCAGGTACATATCGAGGTAACTGGCGCGCCCCCTGTTGTGCTCCACGTAGGTACAATTGACAAGAGGCAGGTTGGCTTTTGTCCAGTCCATATCATCGGAAAATATAAAATAGCGCGGTTCGGAAACACGTTGCGCGATATACTCCACCGCATGCCGGTAATAGGCTGCATCCTTGATCACATGGTGGGTGGCCGACCAGGCCGAAGACTGAAAATCACCGCGCCGGATGTGTAGGCTCACGGCATTACAGCCGGCCATCTTTTCCGCCATTGCCCGGTTGCTGGCATCTCCCCCCGGCTGGAACCTGAACTCCTGCCGCAGCGGTGCTTCAATACCGTTCAGGTACTGCACACATTGCCAGGTGCCCTTGATATAATCACTGCGCTGCGCGTACACGGCGGGGTCAAAGATAAATTGCTGTTTTTCGCGGTATACCTGTTGCCGGCCCATATGCCACGGGATCAACCTGCGGAGAATGCCCCGTACGGGCTTGTTGCGGTACAGCGGTTGTCGCCTTTCCAGGAAGAAAGCCGTCCGTTCCTGGGCAGCAGACAACGGAAGCGGGAAAGCCTGGTACAGGTCGAACCCCTGGTGGTGGTGGTTGTGAAAGAAGTCGGACAGATCCAGATCGGCCGGCAGGCCCCTTTCCTTGAAAGAGCGGTAGAGGGCGTACTGGAACATCTGGTTGCCGAGACCTCCATATATTGAAATCCTGTTCATTATTTATACCAGATGGCTGCTTTTGATTGCCGGATAAATATCTGGTAATACTGCAACGGCGCAATCACGTACCCGTACACGTTAGCCAGTACTGAGGCGATCAGCACCGATTCGATCCCCATATGAAAATGCTTGATGAAGAGCATGGCGAGTCCAAAAAACCCTATGCAGGTAACAATAGAGGAAATGAACTGCACCCGCAGGGCGCCGATGCCATTGATCACAAACACGAAAATGCTGGCGAACATGCCGGTTGAAAAGAAAATATAACAGAGCAGGGAGATGCTGTACTTGATGGGTATCATGTGTTTGCCCAGCCAGAGTCTATACACCTGGTCGGAAAGCAGCAGCATGAAGAACCCGCCGATAACGAACGGTACCCAGAGCAGGAGATATTTTTTCACCGTCTTCCGAATCCAGTTGTGATCACCGCTGGCATACGCATCCGTTACACCACTCCACAGCGGGTTGATGAGGATCATGAAACACATCTGTAAAGTGAAAAAATATTTATAGGCGATGTTATAGGCCGTTACCTGCGTGGTATCGAAATAATGGGCGATGAGGAACAGGATCGACTCATACTGGATGATGCTGGCAATCTGCAGCACGAAGAACTTCAGCCCCAGGGTCAGCAAATCCTTTGCATATTCCTTTTTCACCAGTTGAAAGGATGGCCTGAACGCGGCATAGTCGCCCCGGAACAACAGCCAGGTAGCCACGGCGAGTACCAGCAGGGTTGGGCATGCAATCGCCAGTCCAAGCGTCAGCAGCGATCCGACGGTAGTTTTGGTCAGTATAAAAATGACGGCCAGCGCGCAGAGCTGCCCCAGCATATCCAGCAGCGACGCTTTCGCCGGTTTCTGATCTGCAATCACGATGGTGTTGATAATGCGGAAAACAAACAGCAGGCAGAAATAAGAGATGATGATAATGGCGAGCCGCGAAATATCCGCATCCATCGATGCCGGCAGTTTCAGCACCGTATGCCAGGCAATAAACCGGTTGACGATCATGCCCACTACCCACAGTCCGGCAAAAATTATGGCTACATAATAATACGTGGTGCTCACATAAATCCGGGCGAGCTCCGTGTTGCCCTTTGCTTTCGCTTCTGCAAATTTATTGCGCAGGCCCTGGGTAAAGCCGATATCGAAAAAACTGAACCACCCTACGATGGAGCTCATGGTTAGCCAGATACCGTATTTCGACGGGTTGATATAGCCAATCGTGAGCGGTACCAGCAACAGGCTGACAGCAATGCTGCAGCCCTTGATGAACAACGACGCGATAATATTTTTCTTTGCGGCTATACTGCGCGAATGCCCTTTATTGATGAGCCCGCGGGCATACCGAAACACACCGGTCAGCTGAATTTTTGAGGGGACCAAGAACGACGTTTTGAAATGTTTAAATGGGGTTTGGGATCGGTCAGCGGAACTTAAGAAACAGGAAATAATAATAATAGGCGATACCCAGCACGGCCATAACCGGCAGGTATACATTTGCAATCGAAGGGCGGAACCTCGCCAGCGCCAGCAAAAACAGGATATAAACCATCGCCAGGAGATGCCTTTCGCCGAGCATGGCACTCATGCTGTAAGAAGCCGCCAGTAAAACAGCACAGCAAAAGAGTAACCATTCAAAGCCATTCTTCCGGGCGAAAGCCAGGTTTGCAAACACCACCAGCCCTGACGCCACCAGGATAACCAGCAATACGTCCAGTACCAGACGATGCCCACCTGTAATAAAATAAAGCAGGTGGTACACGAGCCCGTTAAATTTACCGGCCCCATCGAAATTGCTGTATACCGGCGTAAAATAAAGCGTCAGCATAACCGCTGAAAATATCGCCAGCACCCATTTCCACGAATCCGCCGCCTTGATTTTAGTGAAAGCAACCGGCGCAAAATAAAACCCGGTGACCATCAGCAGCGCTGTGATGTTGGAGGGCAAAAACGCCAACTGGTGCACTTTAAAATTCGGGTGTACCAGGCCGCCCCACCGGAAAAAAATAAACAGCGGTAACAACGCCGGCAAACCCAGCGCGACACAGGAAACCAGGAAGGGTCCAAAGCTACCCGGCTGGCTGCGCTGCTGCCAGAAGGTCCATGCCCGCATCAATAGCGCTGCTGCCAGGAACATCAAATAAAACTGCTGGCACAGAATCGCCAGGCTGAAACAGGTCCCTGCCAGCAGCTCCTGCCCACGGCTGTTGCCCGGTTTCGATAAAAAAACCAGCCCCAGCAGGCCGAAAAATAACCCGTAGTTAATTACATAAAATATGAAAGCATGCAGGAAAAAATAGGGGTAGAAAAAAGGCACAAACCCGTAAACCGGGGGAATCTTTAACCGCGCCAGTACCGTAAGCGTAGCGGCAAACGCCAGGAAAGAAAAGACAGCGGTAACCACGCGCGCCAGTACCAGGGAAGGACCAACCAACTTAGCCAGCCCCGCCACGATCAGGTAAGGAAGCGGCGTATTGGCAGCGGAGTACGCGTGGTTAAATATGGCCTCCCACCCGTGCTGGTAAAAATTGAGCACGTTGGGATAATGAAAGTCTGTTTCGTCCATAGCATACGCACCCGCGTGCCACAGGGAAACGGACAGGAAAACAAGTAAAATTCCCAACGCGGCCAGCACGCATTGTCTCTGGGAAACTGCCGCTGCAGAAAACTTCAGCGATGCCTTCAAGTTGATTTTTTAGAAGTGGCCGGGAATACGGGAAGCCCTGACTTTTTCGCCTTACCACGATTATACGCAAAGCCGTAATCATAGCTGGTACCGTAACTGTCTTTACTGAAACCACGTGTTCTGACTCCATTGAATACGATGGCCAGGTTCTTCAGTTCATTAACCCGGTTACTTTTATCGAGTCGCCTGATGGCCGACTTCGGCGTCACCGCGTGCCTTATCACATACAGGGTGGCATCGCAGAGATGCGTCAGTAGGTACGCATCAGACATGGCGCCCACTGGCGCGGTATCGATCAGCACATAATCATAATTTTTTTCCAGGAAGGTCATCAGCGGCTCCATCTTACCGCTCACAAATAATTCCGAAGGATTGGCCGAGTAGCCCCCGGCCGGCAAAATATACAACTGGCTGTTGATCTTTGTCTGCTTAATAATGTCGCTTACCGGCAATTCCCCCTTCAGAAAACCTTTAAGTCCCTTGTCCTCGTACACGTTGAGCTTTTCACTCAGCGAAGGGTTGCTGAGGTCGGCTTCGACCAGCACCACTTTTTTACCGGTCATCGCCAGCGACAAACCCAGGTTGGCCACAATAAAACTCTTTCCTTCCCCTGCTACGGTCGACGTCACCAGCAATTTTCTTCCCCGGTAGCCAATACCCAGGAACGGCAACGAAGCACGCAGCTTGCGGAACTGTTCAGCCACCCGGCTCGTTCTGCCCTCCTGCAATACAATCGCCCCCTTTCCCCGTTCATAGCCAATCTCCCCCACGATCGGCGCGGTGGTAAACTGCTCGATCTCCGACCGGTACAGGATCGACTTAATGAACATCTCCTTTGCCGTTATCACCAGTATCCCACAACCCAGCGCGCCAAATATCGCGGCCAGGTAAATCATATTTTTTTTCGGGCTGACCGGCCCCAGCGAAGCCTGCGCACGGTCCACGATACGACTGTCAGACACCGTAGACGAATTCGACAAGGCTGCTTCTTCTCTTTTCTGCAGCAGGAAAGAATAAATGTTGTTTTCAATATTCTGCTGGCGGCTGATCTCTACCAAATCGCGTTCCTTCTGTGGAATGGTCTGCAGCAGGGAACTGTAGGTGTTATTGGTAGCACTCAGGTCGGTGCGGCTCGCTTCCAGGCTCTTGCGCTGGTTCTGGATATTTTCCAGGATACCCGGCTTCAGCTTCGCAATCTGGTCGTTCAGCGAGATAATGAGCGGACTGTTCTCGCCGGTCGTCTTCCGCAACTTTTCTTTCTCCAGTTCGGTCTCATTCAGCTTATTCAGCAGGTTGGTGAGAATGGGGTCGGTAGTGCCCAGCGTAGAGGGTACATAGCCTTCTTCACTCTCTTTGCCGGCGATACCTTTTTCTATTTGTTTAAGAATGGCCAGCTGCATATTCACCTCGCCCACTTTCCGGTCGTTGCTGCTTACGTTCTCCAGGAACATCCTGCCCTGTGAACTGATATCGACAGCGCCCTGGTCGGCCTTATACTTTTGAATTTTATGCTCGATGGAATCCAGGTGATGCCCGATGATGGTGAGCCGATCCTGAACAAAGGAAAATGTATTGGCAGCGAGTGCATTTTTATCGTTCACCGCAGCCTTGCTGTAGGCGATGATCAACTGGTTCAGCACATCTTCTGCTTCCAGAGGATCTTCATCCTTCAGCTTTACATAAATAATTGTAGAGAGTTTACTGGACGGGGAAGCATCCAGGCGCCCCATCAGTGCGGCCACGGCTTTCTTTGGATTCACCAGCGAAAAAAACAAAGGCTTTTCGGTTATACGAGACCGGTTGTTAGCCGGCAAAAATTTCAACGTACCATAAGGCGTAAGCACCCAGTCATTGAGCGGGAAGCTGTCGCGCCCAATCACCACACGCTGCCTGGCCTGGTCAAATTTAAAATCCACCCGCGGCGTTTCTACGATGGCATCCGGCTCCAGTACGGCAACCCTTACCGGGGAAAGGGAATACGCGGAACCCGACCGCCACTTCCCCACTTCAAACACCGGTGCATACAGCTTCAGTTTATCCACCACCTCTTCCATCAGCGACCGGGAAGCCAGCACCTCAATTTCATTTTCCACGATCTTTTTGGTGCTCAGCAGGTTGAGCGATTCAATCATCCTGGAATCATCAATCCCCTTTTTCTCATCTTTTATCAGCAGTGTCGCCGTGGCCTCGTACAGCGGAGCCGCCTTCTTGCCATAATACCAGGCAATGGCCATAAACACCACCAGTAACATCCCGAAGAACGGCCAGTAAGGAAAATACTTCGACCACAGCTGGCTCATAAAATTTTCAGCCGGCTGTACGGAAGCGGGTTGGGTGTTGTCCATGTTAAAAGTTGCTTTGTTGATGATCGTTAGCTAAGCGTTAGGGAAATTTCTCCGCACCTGCCGGCCCCGCACCCACGGCTTCGCCACTCTCAATCACAGGTAACTGAGGTACGGGGGTAACTTTTTGGCCTTCAGCGCAGCAACGTCGCGCTTGCTCGGTGCTGAAGACGCAGGAAAATATATACGGCAAATCGTCAGAATAACTAGGTGGATACGGCAACCGGAAAGATCACAGGCGAACAGCCGGTACGGACTGCCTTTCTGGCTTATCAGGAAGGATAGGATGGCAGGCGCCAAAGATACATAAATTCCATGATCCCACTGGTTACAGCGCCGGCCCACCCTATGCAGTAACCGGGCCGAAAAGTAAGGCAAATTCAGCGAGTATGCAAGCACCGGGCCGATTGAAAACAGTTGTGCGGCAACTGCTTACCTGTTAATGCCTGCGGATTAAATGCCTATATTCGCAGCGATTAATTTCATAGGTATGGAGCTGAAATATAAACGGGTTTTACTTAAACTGAGCGGGGAAGCATTGATGGGCAAAAGCGATGAGACCTATGAGCCCCTCAGCGCTACTATACTGGCCCAATACGCCCGCGAGGTGAAATCCATCGTGGACGCGGGGGCAGAACTGGCAATTGTGATCGGCGGAGGAAATATCTATCGGGGTATGAATGAAGCGGAGACGGGTATCGAGCGGGCGCACGGCGATTATATGGGAATGCTCGCCACCGTCATCAACGGTATGGCACTGCAGGCTGCACTGGAAAAAGCAGGGGTCTTCACCCGGCTGCAAAGCGCCATTAAAATGGAACAAATTGCTGAACCTTATATCCGTCGCCGCGCCATGCGCCATGTTGAAAAAGGAAGGGTCGTCATTTTCGGCGCCGGTACCGGCAATCCTTATTTTACCACCGATACCGCCGGCTCGCTCCGCGCCATTGAAATAAAAGCAGAAGTCATCCTGAAAGGCACCCGGGTAGACGGCATCTATACCGCCGACCCCGAAAAAGACCCGGCAGCGGTGAAGTACGACAGCATCAGCTTTGCAGAATGTATCGCCAAAAACCTGAAAGTGATGGACATGACTGCCTTCACGCTCTGCATGGAAAACCAGCTGCCCATCATCGTCTTTGATATGAATAAACCCGGCAACCTCCTCAAAGTGGTATCGGGTGAAAACGTGGGCACCCTTGTCAAGTAGGTCCCGCCGGCCCGCCCCATCCGTTCCTGGCAAAAACAAAAGGTTTTTTTATAACTTTTCCCGTCACGAAAGGTTATGATTACTGCCAGCCCTACGCTGGCTTACCTGTTTAATATACTAACATGGATATTTCTTCGCTGAGAAAGGAGTATAAAAAAAAATCGCTGCGTGAATCAGACGCCGACCCCAATCCTATCCGGCAATTTCAGCAGTGGTGGGACGAAGCCACAAACGCCGGCCTGGAAGAGGTAAACGCCATGACCCTGGCTACGGCATCAGCGGACGGACTGCCGGCCGCAAGAATTGTATTGCTCAAAGGATTCGATGAGCAGGGCTTTGTATTCTTTTCCAATTATGAAAGCTTCAAGGGAATGCAGCTGGCCGAAAACCCAAGGGCATGCCTCGTATTCTTCTGGACCGGTCTGGAACGGCAGGTGCGCATAACCGGCCTCGTGGAAAAGACATCGGCGGAAGAAAGCGATGCCTACTACAACAGCCGGCCCGAAGGCAGCCGCATCGGCGCCTGGGTATCGCCGCAAAGCCGTACCATCGAAAACCGCGAATGGCTGGAAAATAAGGAAAGTCAACTGCTGGACCAGTTTGCCGGAAAACCAGTACCGCGCCCTTCCTGGTGGGGTGGCTACCGCGTGCAACCCATCACCATTGAATTCTGGCAGGGAAGACCCAGCCGCCTGCATGACCGCATCCAGTACAGCCGTTCGGCAGATAACAACTGGACCATGGAACGACTGGCACCGTGATCTTTTTGGGCCGGGCATTTGTTCATCACCCGGCATCGTTGCGTCGCACACTTGTACAGCCGTACTACGCCCGACTCACCAGCGCCATGGCAAGCCTTTAGCCTTACTTGGCGGGTGCAGCAGCAGCTTTCTTGGCAGCAGCCTGCTTAGTCGTTTCAGGATTGGCAGGACGGCTCTTACCAAATGAACCCTTGAAAATTTTGCCCTTCTTTGTTTTTTTATCTCCTCTTCCCATAACTGAAACTTTTTAATATCATTTAAATCGATGCAAGTGCATCGAAACGGTTGCGCCGCCGCAGGGTAGCGGGACAGCCGGCAAAGGTACGCCCCAAAAGCAAAAGCCCCGTAACTTTTTTACAAGCAGGCGGGACTTTCGGGCAGCTGTTAAGGCTGTTATAATTTTGCTGATAATTCTTTTCCGGCTTTGAATTTCGCCACCTTCCGGGCTTTAATTTTTATGACGGCACCCGTCTGTGGGTTCCGGCCATTGCGTGCTGCTCTCTTACTAACGGAGAAAGTGCCAAAACCAACCAGTGTTACTTTACCGCCGCCTTTTAAAGTTTTGGTTACGGCTTCAATAAAAGAATCGAGTACCGCATTACCCTGTGTCTTGGTTATGCCTGCATCGTCGGCAATTTTTGCAATTAATTCAGCTTTGTTCATAGTGTAATTTTTTAAATTTAACGCGTGACAAATTTACCCGCTTTTCTATAACGGCAAAATTTATTTATCTCTTTTTAACGCTTTCAAAACCGGCTGCAACCCGCTTGCATCAAGCATTTCACGAAATATACCTATCCGGCACTGGCAACTAATTCTTGTACCCATACCCGGGAACCCTTGCTGCGCGCCGCTTTCCGCCCCTTCGTTATGCAAATGCAGACCAGCAGCGGGTTTGCCGTCATCGGTAAAGCCAGGGAGCCGGTTTCAAGGTTTTATATCCACAAC
>JBBROE010000024.1:0-41010 GCA_038229695.1 Chitinophagales bacterium
CTGTCCCCTGATGGCCTCCAAAGCAACCTTGGCTTTAAAGGCGGGATTGAATTTTCTTCGTGTTTGCTTTTTCATTTGAGCTTGTTAAATTAAATAATATTTTTAACTAAGCCCGTGGTCTGATTTTAGGGGAGTGTTATAGACAGGACGACCAAATATGGCCAAATTGAGAGAGAGGGGTTCCCCCGATTGATCTACTGGCGGCATTATTCAATTATCTGGTCCATTCAGGAGCTGTTATACACCGGCAGCAAGGTCACTAACGGACATGGTTATGAGCCAAAGGTGTTAGAATACAGGCGAGCTTTACAAAAACTCGGACCAGTGGCGCATGCTAGCAAGAGGCTGCTCCGAATACTTCAAACGAATGCGCCGGGAATGAATCAAATGGAAACACCACAGTGTAGAGCATTTCTACCAAGCGACTATGCCTTCTATTGCCGTTGGGGAAGCAATGAATACGAACGATGCGGTGTTTAAACCGGATGGCTATTTAACCTGCCGTGTAAGTATTGGTTTTGTGCCAATATATGGCATCATCCAATAGATATTTAAGTTCAGTAGCTATCTGCGATTTATCAACGCCAATATTCTTATTTGTTTTCCTCAACGCACCTGTCCAGGCCCATAAACCTGCATACATTCTTTTATGCACGATGCGGATAAACTGTTCTGTAAAATGGTTTCCACATGAATTTACCAGGCCAGCGGACGAGGCATTTTGCTATTCGCGCTATTCAGCAATGCGGGGATTCAGGATAACTGCACAGCCCTTGTATTGACGTCCCTTATATAAAACATTCATCTGGTATTCATATACATGATCGCTCACCCCATCGTTGCAAAATTTGGAAAGGATGGCTATCCTTAGTGGTTCACCGGATTCAGTGCGCACGGAATAGACTGTGCTGTCTCTGTTCATCACCGGCATTTCGATGGGTACAATCACTGGTTTTTCATTAACAGAATATTTAAACAATATCAATTTTTCCCGGTCGATTTCAACATTCCAGAAAGGTTCATTGCCAGTGCCAATGATATCAATGCCGTCAGCCTTTCGTTTTTTCCATGAAGTATTTTCAGGTGCTGTATTTTTTTTAAACAGAACATTCTGGGCCGACAATGAATCCTGTATAACAATACCATTATTTTTGGTATTGATGAGGCTATCTTTAACCAGCTTATATTCAGATATTAGTTTGGCGTCACGGTAAAGTAAAAACTTTCCTTTTTCTTTCTCCCATGTGCCTGAGGTCATTTTTGCCTGTGTTCCTTTTCCCCAATTTAACTCTTCCATTTTATACTGATAGTCGGCCGTAAACACAATAGTGCGCTGAATACCTTCGCAATTTTTACAAGGCAGCATGCCCTGGTAAAATCCCACTGGCATGGTATCGTAAGTATGAGCGTTGATGATGGAATCTTTAATGAAGACCATGGTATCGGTCTTATTGATTACAACAGCCTGGGAAGCATTGAGCAGCCGGTAGCCGGAATAATAATACCAGGCACCTACGCCAGCGATACCGAGAATAATGGCGAAAAAGAAGGTTTTCATAAAAGATTTGGATTTGTTTGTGATACCTGAAAGGAAAGAAGTTGCGGGTAAAGATGGATCATTTGTGTGGTAAATGATAGTAAATGACAAAATATATGCTAACTAAATGCACTTACTACTACTTTTTCTCTGCAATAAATTCGTAAAACGGAACGTTCAACAAATGCAAGCCAAATTGCCACTAATAGTTTTTTTTAGCCACTGCTTGAACGGTTATAAACAAAGCGGCTCTGTCATTAGTTTCAGCAGGGAGTGGATTCAGGTAGGATCAAGCCTAATGTCAAGCTATAACTTTACATTTTATTTTAAAAGTCAAGCAATAGCTTTACTATGTAAAAAAGTTATAGTTCGATGAAAAAACAGCACAATTTGCCGATGGGAAAATTTATGAGTTTGTCCGAGACCTTTTACTCAATTTTTTATATTAATTAAATTCACTAATACCTTTATCATAGTATCCTTTTCCTCTGGTTTGCTTTCGGCAATCATGAGGGTTAATGCAACCAGCGCATTGTCTGCAATCCGCTTTGAGCCATCTGGCCGATAAAGAATACTGTTTTTTTCAAGGAACCACACAAATAAAAATGCAGCTATTCTTTTATTCCCATCCGAAAAAGAATGGTTCTTAATAACAAAATAGAGCAGGTTGGCGGCTTTTTCTTCCACACTGATATAAAGATCCCTCCCACCAAAAGTCTGGTAGATTGCAGCCAACGACCCCTGGAATGAATCGTCCTTTTCATTACCGAATAGCGTACTGCCACCAAATTTATCTTTCAGACTTTTTATTGCACCCATAGCGGCTTTATAAGTTATTTCAAATAATGCTCTGGAAGTAGTCCCATGTATCTCCAATATTTGGTGATCGTACTGGTCCAATATATCCAGTGCATAAGTATAGTCTGTAATTATTTTTAAAAGGCCGGTCGCCTCATCAGTACTTAGCACTTTACTTCCTATAACATTTCCCAATAATTTTACAGTTTGTTTCAGTTCTTCGAGTTGCCGCGACTCTTCCTGGAAGCGTTTTTTGTCAATGGAATAGCCTTGGGTTAAATAGTCTTTTAAAACTGAGTTCGCCCATATCCTGAATTGTGTTCCTCGTGTTGATTTAACTCTATACCCGACGGATATTATGACGTCCAGGTTGTAATACTTTGTTTTATACTTTTTACCATCGGCGGCAGTTGTCAAGGAATCCTTGACAACTGAATCCGGCACCAGCTCTTCTTCCCTGAATATATTTTTTATATGAAGGCTGATATTCTGCTTGGATTGAATAAAAAGTTCGATCATCTGGGCTTGGTTTAGCCACACCGTATCTTCCTCAACCCGAACCTCAATAGAGGGCTTTCCGTCCTGGCTATTATAGAATACAATTTGATCTTTTTCCATTGTTAATGAATTATGGTCAATTATAAAACCTATAAAAAATTACTATTAATTGAAAATCAATGCTTTAAAAACTGCCAGACCAGTTGTCAAGTATTCCTTGACAACTGCTTTACATGAATTAAGAGCAGACAGCTATATTGAAAAATGAGTACCTCCTTTAAATAATCCGGGCAAATTACCCTTTCAACAAATGCTTTTGCAAATACTTGTTTACATAATCATCTATTGAATCATCAGGTGTGCTGGTCTGTGATGATATCCATTGTAAAACCTCCGCTTTCCTAAACTTATATGATTTGCCGAGGCGAACGTAAGGCAGGTCGTTTCGTTTACAAGCTGCATACACAACAGCGCTATCACATTTAACCATGTTGGCTACATCTTTTACACTCATTAAAACCTCCTGCCCGCTGATTTGTTGCGGGGATACTGGAGCGGGTATCAACATCAATTTTATTTCCCGCAAATATTCCTCAATCATTTGTAACCTTTCCTCTACTGTTCTTTGCTTCACCATAAAGTAACATTTTAAAAATTATACGAATAATTTATTGGCCGCATTTACTTTATTTTGATCAGGCACCTTGCTATACACCTGGGTAGTCTTTACATGCTTATGGTTTAGCATCTTGCTAATGATATAAATGTCCTCTCCTTTGGCCACCAACTGTGTGGCATAAGTGTGACGAAAACAATGGAAGGTGATTTTCTTTCGTATGCCTGCCGCCTGCAGCCAGTTCTTCAATTGCTCCCTGGTTCGTGAATATATCAGGTCCGGGAAAATAAATTCGTTCTCCGTCTTGCGTTCCCCGATTAATGCAACAGCTTGCTTGCTAACAAAATGTTTTATGGGGCGTTGTGGCTTCGGATCTATAAAATAAAGATAGAAAGCATCCAGTTCTTTTGAATATTCCAATGCGCTCCATTTCAATGATTGAATGGCACCGAACCGGAGACCGGTTAGGATGGCAAACATGGACGCTTTGTAAACGATATCATCTTGCACCGGGCAGGCCTTAAGCATATCGATCTCTTCAGCGGTAAGGTAATTCCGCATCACTTCAATATTACTTATCCTTTCCACTTTTAAGGTTGGATTAGCAGGAAGGTAATTATCAATAAAGGCTCTTTCAACAATGTTACAGAACTTGTCATAGTAAGACGCCGCTGTATTTCTCACCAACCGCTTTCTTTTGGAACGCAGCGAACTAGTGTCTAATAGAAATATTTTAAACCGTTCCAAAAAATGTTCATCAATATTCCTGAACTTGATTTTCTCACAAGCAAACTTCTGAACATACAGCAAAGCAGACTTGTAATGCTCCGTGTCCTTTCCTGAGCGGGCTTTACCATGTACATAAGTCCTGGCAAATACCAGGAAATCACCTTCCAACACATCTTTGTTGTACAAATTATTTTCATCCAGCATGAGCGACTTCATACGCTTCAGAAATATTTTTTCAGCAATCTCCCGGCTAAGTGCATTTTCTTTTTTCTCCAAATCGGTTCGGGGCTCAGGATACAAATAGAGTTTCAAGTGTTCACGGTTGGTCAATACCTTCTTCTGTGGATTCCATACAGGCGGATAATAGTCAATGTACAAGCTTAACTTACCCGATACCAGTTTCTTTGCACGTAACTTACCTCTCATAGATTGCTGTATTTATGATTTAGATAAATCATCACTTTCTCCTTTTTAAAAAGCAGCCGTTTGCCGATTCTGAATTTTGGAAATAATGGATCTTTTATTAAACGAAATAATGTCCGCTCACTCAATCCTGTAACAACAGATAATTCAATGACATTGATCAATTCCTTCTCAATATTGTCGGTCACAGGGTCAGCTGTTGGCAGCGGGCTTAGCATCGATTGCATTTGCTCTTTGGTATCACCTTGAGCATTCGATAACTTTTCATCGCGTTGTTTTCTCTTATAATTTTTCTTGGCACACGCGTCTGAACAGCATTGCGTAACAGTAGTCTTTGCAATGAAAACTTTTTTACAAAAGGCGCAAACCTTTTTTAATCTCATATTGCTGCTCATAAAACCGGCTTTAATGACTAAAATATACCATTTGGTCGCCCCCAACTGACTTAAACTGCCATAATTTCCCTTTTTTTGAAATTGTAAACCTTCTTTTCTTGAAATTAATGAATAAATCGAATACGTTAAAATCAAACCGTATAAATGGGGTAAAAAGCAGTACATTTACTGTAATCCTTTGTGGGCAGTGATTCCAGCTTGTAAGGTGAAGGAAGGAGAAGTAAAGTTGAGTGGAGAATTTATTTGCCGATACAGAACTTACTGAATATATAATCCAGCATGTCTTCATTGGTAATTTCGCCGGTTATTTCCCCGAGGTAATGGAGGCAATTCCGGATATCCGCGGCGAGGAGATCGCCCGTTAGCTGATGGTCCAGGCCGGCCTGTAGATCTGTTAGTGAATGAGACAACTGCTGCAACGCCGCGTAATGCCTGGTGTTGGTCACCAGGGTTGACTCGGCCTGCACACTGCCACTGATCACCTTCGCAAACAACGCATGTTTCAACTCGTTGATACCGGTCTGCTCCCGGGCCGATATCCAGTGAATACCGGGTACTGCACTAAAAGAAGCAAGGGTCTCAGGCGACACCAATTCGGCCTTGTTCCCGACCGGTATCCATTGCAATTTTTCGGCTTTAAATTCGGCTGCTACCTCCGCCAGTTCCACCGGCATGAAACCCGTCGCATCAAACAGGTACAATACCACATCGGCCCCGCGCCGCTTCTCCATCGCCCGCTCAATACCAATCTGCTCCACCGCATCATTTCCCTGGGTGCGGATGCCGGCGGTATCGATCAACCGGAACAATATGCCGTCAATATTAATGATCTCTTCTATGGTATCCCGTGTTGTTCCTGCCACCTCGCTCACAATGGCGCGGTTCTCGTTCAACAGCGTATTGAGCAGGGTTGATTTCCCGGCATTCGGCCTGCCGATAATCGCTACCTGCACGCCGTTTTTCACGGCATTCCCGAGCGTAAACGATTGCAGCAACTCGCCGGTGGCAAACTGCAACCGCGCCAGCAAGTCATTGAATTGCTTCCGGTCAGCGAACGCCACATCTTCCTCTGCAAAGTCGAGCTCCAGCTCTATAAGCGCCGAAAAACGGATCAGCTGCACGCGCAACTCCATCAGCGAATGCGTGATTCCCCCCCGCATGCTGTTCAGCGCCGTCCGCCGGCTCGCCGCAGTATTGCTGGCTATCATGTCCGCCACCGATTCGGCCTGCGTTAAATCCATCTTGCCATTTAAAAAAGCGCGCTGCGTAAACTCGCCGGGCTTCGCCAGCCTTGCCCCCTGCGCAATCGTCGCCTGGATGATCTGCTCGAGGATGAACGGCGATCCATGGCCGGAGATTTCCGCCACGTTCTCGCCGGTATAGGATCGTGGGCCTTTAAAGAGGGTCACGACGACCTCGTCGAGCACTTCCCCGCCGGCTTGCAACAAGCCCACATGCGCGGTATGACTGGCTTTCTCCAGCAACGCACGGGAGGGCATCAGCGTAGCGGCAATCGTGATGGCCTGCGGCCCGCTCAGCCTTATTACCCCAATCGCGCCTATACCCGGCGGTGTTGCCAGCGCCACTATCGTATCGTCCCATTCGCGCCCGGTATGCTTCATGCTGTTCAAAGGTTAGCGGCAAAATTACAGCCGTACGGGCAATAAAAAATCCCCTCCGTAAAGAGGGGACTTTCCTGGTATTCAATCAAAAAATTACTGTGTTTCCAACTTAAAGGTAATAGGCTGTTTCTTGTACGATTTAACCTGGCGTCCATTCTGGATGGCTGGCTTCCATTTACCGCTTTTTTTGATCACGCGGATGGCTTCTGCCCGCAGCTCATTTGGTCCGCTGATGGCTTCCACATTACTCACGTTACCTTCCTTGTCCACGATAAACTGAACCACTACAGTTCCCTGGATTTCATTGTCCTGGGCTTCCTGCGGATACACCAGCGTTTTATAGAGGAACTTACCCCAGTCGTTCGGGCTATCCCCGTACTGGGATTCTGTTTCCACCTTGGTGAAAGTCTTGTCCCAGTCTTCTTCCACTTTCTTGGGTGCTTCTACCACACCTTTGCCGTTGTCTACAGGGGGGGTGATCCCTTCATCCTTGATACCTTCCTGGTTGATTGTTCCGATCTTGGTATCCTCAAGCTTATCCTGTTCCGGCGGCTTTTCTTCTTCTTTCACCTGCTCATCCTTTACAATTTTAGGCGGCGTGAACTTCGCCATTTCTACTTTTGGTGGTTCGGGTTTAGGTGGCGGGGGCGGAGGAGGGGGTTCATTTTTCGGCTCCTGTTTGATGTCTTCCAGCTGTACATCCTTTACCACCACTTCCTTTTTAGGACCACTTGCGTTGATAGTATTTACAACGAAGTAGCCTATGAAAACAAGGAGGAGCAATACGGCCATACCTGCAAGCGCATACGTGAGCCGCTTGTTATACGCCTTACGCAGCTCATAAGCACCGTATTCCTTATTCCGGCCATCAAAGATGATGTCCAGGATGTCGGCGCCCATTATTTTGTTTGCTTCTAACATGGTATTTTGTTTAAAATAAGATGCTTTTCAAAGTTAATTCCACAATTACTTACTGACCGCTACCTTTTTCCGTGGCCTGCACCATCTGGTATTCTACCGGGCTGATTTCCACGGTAGCATACCTTTTTACATCATTGATAAGCATTTCGTCCAGCATATCAACTACGTTCTTATAGGTACAGTCCTGGTCGGGCTTGATAACGACTACAAAATCCTTGGGATCGGTAGATCGTTTCTTGCTGAGGATCTCGCTCCTGATTTCCTTGAAATTGGAACTCTTGAAGTTTGACCCGTCCGCGGCCACTTGTCCCTCATAATAAAACACCTTGTTGTTCTTGGCCAGCAGCACGGTCAATACTGCCGACTCCTTTACCTTATTCTGCTCTTCGGGTTTGTCGGTATCCTTGGGCAGGTTTAATTTCATACCCGTCGGCTGGCTCATGGTAGTGGTGAAGATAAAAAAGGTAATGAGCAGGAAGCCGAGGTCCACCATCGGGGTGAGATCCACCCGGGTCGACAGTTTCTTGGCTTTTTTTACACCCGGCCCTTTCTTATGTCCCCCGCCACCGGAGGTATCCATTTCTGCCATGACTGAAAAATTTTAATGGTTAAATTATTTTTTGGGAAGCTTGGACAGTTCTGATCCTGCGGGTACACCCTCCGGATTGGTCACCATCTGAAACTTCAGCAAATCATTCTTTTTGAAGGCATCCAGGATACCCTGGAAGGACGGGTACTTGGCGTTGTTGTCCCCCTTTACCAGCAACTGCATTTTCTTTCCTTCAAACGCACCCTTTGCAGCCAGCATCCAGTCATTCAGCTGGTTATTGCTGGAATCGGTTACCGGTATCCCTGACATCTTCAGCTTCTTGATGTCATCAGGAGAGGTACTCAGGAAACCGGACAACTGGGAAAAAGGTACGCCGATAAAAGAATTAGCCCTTACAAAATTCTTTTTCTGCGCATCCGTGAGGTTCAGATTCTTGGAAGTACTGATGGTGTTGATGATTTCACTTTTCTCCGCGGTATTCTTGTCTGACACAGAAAAAAACACTTTCCCATCCTTATCCATCGTAATCAGCACCACATCGTTTTCAGGAGCAATGGTATGAGACACCGAATTAGGGGTGGTCACCGCCAGCACTTCTGAAGGTTTGAATTTGGTGGTCAGGATAAAGAAAGAGAGCAGCAGGAAGGCCACATCACACATCGCCGTCATGTCGATCGACGTACTTTTCCGGGCTACTTTAACTTTTGGCATACTATAATAATTAATTCACTGATGAGATGTAAAATCCTGGGAATTTCCATACCAGGCCGGCACATTTTTTTTCGACCCGCTTATTTGTACAGGGAAGCAAAACTCTGTGTCAGGGTAAAACCGCTTTCATCAATGCCATACGTAATGGAATCAATCCGGGTAGTGAATACATTGTAGAAAATGATCGCTACGGCAGAGGTACCGATACCCAGGGCAGTATTGTACAGGGCCTCAGAGATACCCTGGGACAGTTTTGCAGCCGCTTCACCCCCACCTTCCGCACCCAGCGCAGAGAATGAACGGATCATACCCATTACCGTACCGAGCAGTCCGAGCAGCGTAGCTACTGACGCAATGGTGGACAGGAATACCAGGTTTTTTTCCAGCATGGGCAGTTCCAGGGCAGTGGCTTCTTCCACTTCTTTCTGGATGGAAAGCACCTTCTGTTCGGTATCGAGCTGTGTATCGCTGATCAGTTCTTTGTACTTGCGCAGGCCGGCTTTCATGACATTGCCTACAGAACCTTTCTGCTTGTCACACTCAGTCAGCGCTGCATCCACATTGCGGTTCGCGAGGTGAAACTGAACCTTGCGGATGAACTCCGTGTTATTCCCTGTACCTGTCGCTTTGGACACAGTGAGGAAACGTTCAATTACAAAAGTGATTACTGTTAAAAAACAACCGATAAGCACCGGTACAATGATTCCCCCAAGATACATTTTTGAAAAAGTTCCGATAGCACCGTCACGGTCAGGCCAGAATCCCCCATTGTTTTTTCCCGATGTAAAATTATCCGGGTTGCCGATTACAAAACGCCAGAGTACATAACCAATAATAATACAGAAAAGTGGGGCCATCCAGGAAATTGAATTACCGGATTTTTTAGGAAGCGTCGAAGTGGTTGTGGGTGCTTTAGCTGCAGTTGGTCTTGTTTCTGCCATGATCGTTTGTTTTTAATTGGTTTAAGTAATTTTTGAATATCCGGAAGAGTTTTAAGAATACAATTCTACTGAAAAAAAAAATTAAAAAATCAGGTTAGGTAAAAGATTAATGGTGTACCCGGGCTCACAAGATAACTATTTTATGTTTTCTGCCCTCCCGGTTTATCCACATAGGCTGGACCAAGGTATTGGATGGATAATTCTCAAATAAGGGAATTAAAAATAAGGAAACTTTTCGTGTAAAATAAAAAATTATCCAATTCTGTTCCAGCAGAAATACTTGCTATAATCTTTTAGTTAATTTCACCGCTAAACTTTTTAAATACATGAGAATCTTAACCATGACTGCCCGTAAAGCAGTCGTTCTGCCGGTGCTGCTGGCCTGTCTTGCCATGAATGCGCAGGATCGCAGACCGGTCGTTCCTGCGGTAACTGTTCCCGCTGCAACCACCCCGCCGCCCTCTCCCTTCCGGGCCGGGCCCAAACCTTACCGTGAAGTGATTACGGACAAGGCCATTTCCCGGAAAGGCCTGTTCACCATTCACCGCGTGGAGGAGAAATGGTATTTCGAAATACCTGATTCCGTGATGGGCAGGGATATCCTGGTCGTCAACCGTCTTTCCCGCGCGGCTGCCGGGATGCGGAACTTTTTTTTCGGCTATGCCGGTGACCAGATTGGCAGCAATGTCATTCGTTTCGAAAAAGGTCCCGCCCACCGCATTTTCATTAAACGTATTTCATTCGACGAATTCTCCAAAGACAGCATGCAGCCCATGTTCACCTCCGTGATGAACTCGAATATCCAGCCCATCGTCGCCGCCTTCGATGTGGCCGCCGAAAACCGGGATTCTACCGGGGAAGTGATAGAAATGACCAGCTACCTCAATGGCGACAACGACGTGCTCGACTTTTCCGGCACCTTCAAAAACTTGTTCCAGGTAGGCAGCCAGCAGACCGATAAATCGTACATCGAATCGGTGAAGCCCTATCCCATGAACATCGAGATAAAAACGGTAAAGACCTATACCAAGAGCGCCGGTGGCGGATTTGGTGCCTCCACCCCGCTTCCCCTCGCCTCGAGCAGCGGCGGACAGCTGATGACCATGGAAATCAACAGTTCACTCGTGCTCCTGCCCAGCGTGCCCATGGAGCAGCGTTTCTTCGATCCCCGTGTGGGCTTCTTCTTTCGCACCTATACCGATTTCGACGCCAATCCCCAAGGGGTGAAAACGGTCAACATTGCCGTACGCTGGAAGCTTGAACCCCGCGAGGAAGACATCGAAAAATATAAACGCGGGGAACTGGTTGAACCGAAAAAACCCATTATTTACTATATTGATCCGGCTACACCCAAAAAATGGGTTCCCTACCTCATCCAGGGGGTGAACGACTGGCAGGTGGCCTTTGAAAAAGCCGGCTTTAAGAACGCCATCATGGCGAAACGTGCCCCCACCCCCGAAGAAGACAGTACCTGGAGCATCGAAGACGCCCGTTTCTCAGCCATCGTATATAAACCCTCTGAAGTGGCCAACGCAAGCGGACCTAACGTAAACGACCCCCGCAGCGGCCAAATCCTGGAAAGTCATATCAACTGGTACCATAATGTAATGAACCTCCTGCGTAACTGGTATTTCATCCAGGCTGCCGCCATCGACCCCCGTGCCCGGAAAGTGAAATTTGACGACGAACTGATGGGCCAGCTCATCCGCTTTGTCTCCTCCCATGAAGTAGGCCATACCCTCGGCCTGCAGCACAACTTCGGCTCCAGCTCTACGGTAGATGTGGAAAAACTGCGCAATAAGGCCTGGGTGGAAGCCCACGGTCATACACCCTCTATCATGGACTACGCCCGTTTCAATTACGTCGCTCAGCCGGAAGACAGCATCGGGCCGGCCGGCATCTACCCCCGCATCGGGGACTACGACAAATGGGCTATCGAATGGGGTTACCGGAAATTTTACGATTCCCCCACCCCGGAGGCAGAAGTACCGGTACTGAACAAATGGACCACCGAAAGGCTCCAGAAAGACAACCGCCTTTTCTTCGGCTCGCCCAACAACCAGGACGATCCCCGCGACCAGAGCGAAGACCTTGGCAACAACGCCATGCTCGCCGGCAGCTACGGCATCAAAAACCTGCAGCGTATCGTGCCCAATCTCATGGAATGGACAAAAGTGCCGGATGAGGATTACAGTAACCTGTCTGAACTCTACAATGAAGTGATCATCCAGTTCAACCGCTATCTTTTTCATGTGCTGAAGAACGTCGGTGGCGTTTTTGACACCCCACACACGGTAGAACAGGCGGGTCCCGTTTACAGCTATGTGCCGAAACAAACCCAGCAGCAGGCGATGGAGTTCCTCCATAAAAATATCTTCACCACCCCCACCTGGCTCATCAATAAAGACATCGCGGGCAAGACCGGTAGCGACCCGCTGGCGATCATGTCTACCCGTATGGAAGGGGTGCTGACGGCGCTGCTCACCAACAGCCGTATGAACAAACTCATCAGCGCGGAAGCCACCCTGGGCAAAAATGCCTACACGCTCAGCGATATGATGGATGATGTCACCGGCTTTACCTGGACAGAACTGAAAACCCATCAGCCGATCGACGTATACCGCCGAAACCTCCAGAAAGCCTATGTAGAAAAATTCGGATCTATCCTGGCACCGCCCAGCCCCGCGCCGGCCGCATTCGGCAATTTCGTCATCAGCTTCAGCGGCGGCGATATCCGCAAAACCGATATCATATCCGTTGCGAAGGGAACGATGAAGGCCCTGCGTTCCTCCATAGCCGCAGCGATTCCGCGAACAACGGATAAAATGACCCGGTATCACCTGCAGGATATGCAGGACAGGATTGACCGCATCCTCGATCCCAAATAAAGTTTTTGCTTATCCTGAATTATTAGCCTCCCGGACTTACCGGGAGGTTTTTTTATACGCGCCAAACGGCAGATCTGATTGTGTGCCGGCTTGTAAAACCCCCGCCGCCTGCCTGGAAGTAAAAAAATGAGGACCCCGGCTTTGGCTACCGGTGATGACTAAACGAAACAGGGAGGAAAAGAATTATTCGTACCGCAGCGCTTCAATCGGGTTCAGCCGGGAGGCTTTATACGCCGGGTAGATGCCTGCCAGCAACCCCACGATACTGCAGATGCCAATCCCCAGCAGCACCCACGACCAGGGCACAACAAAGCCGGTACTCATCAGCAGGCTCACCGAATTGCCCAGCAGGATCCCGATCAAAATACCAAAACCTGCGCCCAGCAGGCTGATGATGATCGATTCATACAGGAACTGGTTGCGCACATTGCGCTGCTTACCGCCAATGGCTTTGATAAGGCCCACTTCCTTGGTACGCTCGGTAACCGCCACCAGCATAATGTTCATGAGGCCAATCGCCGCACCCATCAGGGTAATGAATCCTATTACAATGGCCGACAACGTGAGCCACTGCAGGTTGGTTAGCAGCATATCCACGAAGCTGTCGCTTTTATCGATTAGGAAATTATTTCCTTCAGTAGTGGTCAGCTTGCGGACTGCGCGAAATGTGCCTTCGGCTTCGCCGATGCCCGCATCCAGCAGTTTTACATCGGGAACCTTGATACCAATTGAAAAGGAACTCTGTGCATTGTTGCTGAAAAAACGACGCACCGTGTTATAAGACGTTACCACCGAATTGTCCCAGCTGAAACCCAGCGTCGACCCCTTTTCCTGCAAGACGCCAACGACCCGGAACGGGATATTATTAACGCGCACAATCTTATCCAGCGGGGTTTCGGCATTGTCGCCAAAAAGGGCCGTGGCCACATCCTTTCCCAGCAGGCACACATTCCTGCCGGAGGAAACATCAAGATCGTTTAGGTTGCGTCCCGTATTGATTTTATACCCGTTTAGGTCCACATAGTTCTCATCACCCCCGGCGATCCTTACCGTGGGATTCGTTTTTCTGTTGTCGAAATTTACGGTGGCGTTGTTATTTCCCTGCAGCGACAAACCGACCTGGGCCTGGAAACGGTACTGTTGCTTAAAGAAGTCCGCCTCGTCCTTGGTGATACGTTTATTTTGGTTCGATTGCTTTTCTTTCTTTTGTCCTTTTTTTTCTTTTTGAGCGCCCTGGTCGCGCCGCATACCCCAGGCCTGGCGATAACGCAGGCTGAAACCATTGGCGCCCATCGCAGAAAAACTTTCGGTAAACTTCTGGGTCATCGCTTCGATGGCGGTCCGGATGCCGACGAGCGAGGCAATGCCCAATGCTATTATCGCGACGGTGATTCCGGTGCGAAGCTTGTTGCTGCGGATGGTGCGGTAGGAAAGGGAGAGCGTGTCAGCGAGGTTCATAGTTTAAATGTACAATATCCGGCGCTAACTGACCGCCAACACTTATATAAGCGGAAAGGCCGGCTATACCGCCGGGTAATTGGTCACGATGATTTCATCCACCGGGCCGCGCCGGTTCGCTACGGAGTTGATGGCTCGCCGGGCAGACACCCGGTTTATGTGGAAACCGCTGTACAGCTGGTCGAAATACCCATCGCCGGTATCGGAGTTGCTGAGCATCACTTTCACGCCCTTGCCTGACAGCCGCCGAAAGACCTTCGCGAGTCTTTCCTGCTCTCTGTCGCCGAAACTGCCGGCGCTGTACGCGGTAAAGCTGGCCGTCTTTCCCAGCGGCCGGTAAGGAGGATCCAGGTATACAAACGAACCTGCTTTTACCCGCTGCAGGGCCTCCCCGAAAGACTGCTGCCGAATAGTGGCTGCAGCAAGCAGCTGAGCTACCAGAGACAGGTTGCCGGCATCACAAATCACCGGCTTTTCATAGTCACCGGCCGGCGTATTGAACTGCCCGGCAGCGTTTACCCGGTACAGCCCGTTAAAGCAGGTACGGTTCAGGAATATCAGCTGCGAAGCCATTTCGAGTGACTGTCGCGGAGTGACCACTTCGCTGCTTATCCCGGCATATTGGTTGAAGGAATCCCGTACTTCGTAATAGCGTTTCAACCGCATTGCTTTACCCGCCGCCAGCCATTGCTTTTCCATGCGGCGCAACCCGTCGGTGAGATCGGCCACGCGGGATTGGAGTACCCGGTAGGTGATGACCAGCGCATGATTGACGTCTGACAGGTAAAAGTGTTTTAACGGAAAATGCTGTGCCAGTTCTACAAATACAGCACCGCTGCCTAAAAATGGTTCGTAATAAATACTGTAATCGCCCGTACCGAGCCCGGGTGGATAAAAGCGGGCGAACTGTTTCAATAACTGCCGCTTACCGCCGGCCCATTTGAGAAAGGGTTTAGCCAGTAATTTTTTCGATGTGTCTGTTCTCGTTGCAGCCATTATTTAACCCGGAACCGGTGATTTCCCGTTACCGCGGACGGTCCGCAAAAACAAGTTAGAAATACAGGTGGTAAGTAAGCAGTTGCGGGAACAGGCCCAGCAAAATAATCAGCCCGGCGGTTACCACCAGCATCATTTTAAAGGCGGGCGAGGCTTCAGTGACACTGCCCTCACCGGCTTTGAAATACATGGCCTGTATCACCCGGAAATAATAATACACGCTTACCGCTGCGCAGAGCACCGCGAAAATGACCAGCCAGAGGTAACTGCCGTTCTTAACCGCGGCTGTCAGCACATAATATTTGGCAAAGAAGCCGGCCGTGGCAGGTATGCCCGCAAGGGACAACAGGAAAATGGTATTGGTGGCGGCCAGGAGGGGCTCCCGCTGCGCCAGCCCGTTATAGCCATCAAACGTATAATCTTTCATTTTGATAAGGATGGCAAAAATCCCAATCGTGGCGAGGCTATAGGCCGCGGCATAGAGGATGATGCCTTCCCGGGCAATATCGTTATACCCAAACAGGGCGAAAAACATGAATCCCGCCTGCGCGATACTGGAATACGCCAGCATCCGCTTCACACTTTGCTGGAATACGGCCGTAATATTACCAATGAACAGGGTAGCCGTAATAATAACGGCAATGGTGAGCCGCCATTTGGCGAGGTCCGTGGCATAGGCGGCATCGAATAACCGTATAAATGCAATGAACACCGCTGCTTTCACAACGGTAGCCATAAACGAGGTGAAGACAGTCGGCGCGCCGTCGTACACATCCGGCGTCCAGAAATGGAAGGGAGCGGCAGACACCTTGAAAGACATGGCCACCAGCAGCAACAGCAGGCCGGCCATCATCACTGGCCCAAAGCCATTAATCTGCCTGGCCATATTTTCGACCGCGAACGACCCGGTAGCACCGTAAATCAGCGCAATCCCCATCAGCATGATGCCGGTAGAAAAGGAACCCATCAGGAAATATTTGAGCGACGCTTCATTGCCTTTGAGGTTGCGTTTGTCGCTACCCGTTAGAATATAAAGCGGTATCGAAATGATCTCAATACTCAGGAACAGCATGAGCAGGGTATTGAAGGAAGACGCGATGCTGATGCCGGTAAGCACAAAAAAGATCAGCGCGAGGTATTCCGCCTGGTTGGGGCCCACTTTTTCCATGTCACGTGCACTCAGCAGCAGGTAAATAAGGGTGGCGCCAAAGGCGATAGAGTTGAACAGCAGGCCGAAACTATCGAACACCAGCATATTCCTGGTGTTGATGCTGACCAGGTGAAACTGGTGCTCTTCGGCAATATTAAAAACCAGGCACAACAACACCCCCGCGATGGCAAGGTTACGGATAACCGACTTCCGCGAAATAAATATCCCGCTGAACATCATCAATACGCCCCAGATTGCCGATATTATAATTGCATTCATATTAATTGCCGTAATCTGCTTTAGATGGATGTTTTCATATACTTCAGGATGCTGTCAACGGTATCACTGGTCAGCTGTAACATCGGTTTTGGATAAATGCCGAACACAAAAATCATCGCCACTATCACCGCCAGCGAAAACAACACCGTTCCTGCCACAGGCCTCCCGGATGCTGTCAGCTTACTTCCTTCCCCATAGAAAATCTTTTTGATCATGGTAAGCGTGTACACCGCCGACAGGATAATGCCCACACCGGCCGCCGCCATATCCACCACCCCGTATTTAGTAACCGCACTCGAGAAAATGCCATTAAACATCATGAACTCTCCAACGAAACCGTTGGTCAGCGGGAGTGCCACATTGGCCAGCGCTACTACCACCAGCAGGATCGCCAGTGCCGGGTCTTTTGTGGCCAGGCCACCAAGGGCCGACATCTTCCGGGTGCCATATTTCTGCTCGATGGCATCCGCCACCATCCACAACCCGATGATATTGATGCCATGGGAGAACATCTGGAACATCACCCCCTGCATGCCGCTTTTATCAGAGGCAAACAGCGCCATACACATCAGTCCCATATGCGCAATCGACGAATAGGCAATCAGCCGCTTCAGGTCATCCTGCCGCATCGCTATCAACGACGCATAGATTATTCCCGTAATACACAACAGTGACACGGTATCTCCCCAGAGGTAAAACCCGTCCGGAACAACAGGCGCCAGCCAGCGGATTACCGCAAACACACCCATCTTTACCATCACGCCACTCATCACAATGGTAACGGCGGTGGGCGACTGCTCATACGCATCGGGTTGCCAGGTATGCAGCGGCCAAACTGGCATCTTGATGGCAAAGGCTATAAACATCAGCCAGAACAACCAGTTCTGGGTATCGGGGTAAAGTTTGAGGTTGTACCACGACTGCAAGTCAAAACTCTGGTGTGCCTTAAAATAAATAAATATGATCCCCACCAGCATCAGGAGCGATCCGACGAAAGTGTAGATAAAAAATTTAAAGGTGGCTGCCACACGCTTCTCGCCGCCCCATATCGAAGACAGGAAATACACGGGTATCAGCGCCAGCTCCCAGAAAAAATAAAACAACAATGCATCCATCGCCAGGAACACGCCCATCAGACCGGCCTGGCTCAGCAGCATGAACGCATAAAACCGGTGCGCCTCTTTGTAGGTATTATGCCAGGTGGCTACAAAAATCAGGGGGAAGGACACCGCAGTGAGCAGGCAAAGCATCTGGCCCATACCATCGAGCCCAATATGAAAACGGCTGTTTAGCATCGGGAGCCATTCCAGGTCCATATTCAGGCTGGCCCGGTTATTCATGACTGTTAGCCCGGCCACTGAAAGTGCCGCCACGGCAGTGGCTGCCAGCAGCGCCATCCCCTTCGCGGTTTTCTCATCCTTTACCGCAAACAAAAGGAACCCGCCCAGCAATGGTATCAATATCAGTAAAACTGCTATCATATCGTATCTCCTGCCGGAGAAATTTTATTTTGTCCGTTATCAATCATACGCCTGCCGGTACGCACCGGTTCTGCGCGCTTATTTTTTCAGAAAAAACTGTATCACGAATAAGACCAGTATGCCACCAATCATTAGCAGCACGTAACTGCCTACCTGCCCACTCTGGATCAGCCGCAGCTGCCGGCTGCTATACTGCACGCTCCTGCCCACACCGTTTACCAGCCAGTCGATACCCGACTTTTCCACTACCCGGTCCAGGAAACTGCCCGTACCCTGCACGGGTTTCACCACCAGCCCGTCATAAAATTCATCGGCATACCATTTATTCGCCAGGAACTTTGCGGCCCCTTCCGGCTCACCGAGATCAGGCCGCCTGCTGAACCGCGTTACCGCGAAGGCAATCGCTGCCACTGCCAGTAAAACCGACACGCCCACCAGCACAAATTCGGTGGAGGCCGCGGGGTGAACGGTATCGTGCTTGGCCGCAATCGCATAGGATCCGGCAAATACCGGTTCCAGGAATTTCTCCAGCCAGTGGCTGTTGCTGGCAAACGCTTCTGGTATCCCGATAAAACCACCCACGGCTGCCAGTACCGCCAGTATCACCAGGGGTACCGTCATCGCAGGCGGACTCTCATGGAGGTGATGTTCCTGGTCATTCGAACCCCTGAACTTACCCAGGAAAGTGGTCGCATATAAACGAAACATATAAAACGCTGTGATGGCAGCCGTAGCAGCGCCAATCACCCAATACACTTTATTGCTGGCAAAGGCTGCCGCCAGGATTTCGTCCTTGGAAAAGAATCCGCTGAAAGGCGGGATCCCGGCTATGGCGATACACCCGACCAGGAAGGTAATATGAGTAACGGGCAGGGCTTTGCGCAGCCCGCCCATCTTACGGATATCCTGTTCATGGTGCATGGCATGGATAACAGATCCGGCCCCAAGGAACAGCAACGCCTTGAAAAACGCATGCGTAATCACATGAAAGACCGCACCCGTGTACGCACCCACTCCGAGGCCCAGGAACATATATCCCAGCTGGCTCACCGTGGAGTATGCCAGCACTTTTTTGATATCATTCTGCTTCAGTGCCACCGTCGCCGCCAGCACCGCCGTCGCCAGCCCGGTAATGGCCACCACCGCCTGTGTCACCGGCGCCATCGTAAATAAAATATTGCTGCGGGCTATCATGTAAATACCGGCGGTCACCATGGTGGCGGCATGGATAAGTGCCGACACCGGCGTGGGACCGGCCATCGCATCGGGCAGCCAGGTATACAGCGGTATCTGCGCACTCTTGCCGGTTGCGCCTACGAATAACAATAAAGTAATGATGGTAATCGTTGCCGGCTGAAGTCTCTGTACGGTAGCGGGCGCAAACACATCGGCATAATTCACAGAACCGGTTGTAGCCAGCAGGTAAAAGATGGCCAGCAGGAAACCCAGGTCGCCAATACGGTTCATAACAAAGGCCTTGGTGGCGGCATTGTTGTAATCATTGTTTTTAAACCAGAAACCGATCAGCAGGTAGGAACAAAGACCCACCCCTTCCCAGCCGATGAAGAGTATTACAAAGTTTGCCCCCAGCACCAGCAGGAGCATCGAAAAAACAAAGAGGTTGAGGTAGGCAAAGTACCGCGCAAAATGGGGTCCTTCTTCTTCCTGCATATAGGAAGCGGAGTAGACGTGGATGAGAAAGCCGACACCGGTGATGATAAGGAGAAACAGGCTGGTCAGCTGATCCACCAGGAATGCAAACGGGATGTGTACCTGCCCAAAACTGATGAAGTCGAACAACTCGGCGGTAACCGGTTTGCCGGAACTTTTAATGGCCAGGAAAATAACCAGGCTCGCAACAAAAGATGCCAGTACAGCCACACTGGCCAGCACGCCTGTAACTGATTTAGGCAGTTGGTTGCGCAACAATCCGCAAATCAGGAAACCCAGCAGGGGAAACAACGGAATTAAGAACACCAATTGATTCATAATATTTTCTTGCTGTACCGCCGCGGTACAGGATGACTAGTGCTTTAACCGGTTTAGAAAGTTGATGTCGGCAGAATGCGTATTCCTGTACATCATCACGATAATGGCCAGTCCCACACTCACCTCCGCTGCGGCAACTACCATGATAAAGAAGACGAAGAGCTGGCCGTCGATGCCCTTCAGGCTTTCCCCTCCCCCGCTGATGGCGTAATGCATCTTCGAGAAGGCTACCAGCAGCAGGTTCACCGAATTGAGCATCAGTTCTATGCTCATAAAAACAATGATTGCATTGCGGCGGGTAAGCACCCCAACTACCCCGATACAAAAAAGGGCGATGGAAACGAAAATGTAATAGTTTACCGGCATAATATTTTTATTGGCAGGATTGGTTACCCGCTTATTCCTTTTTACCTATCACTACGGCGCCCACCATCGCGCTCAGGAAAAGAACACTGCTGAGTTCGAAGGGTATTACGTACTGCCGGAACAGCGTCATCCCCAGGTAGCGGATCAGCCCGATATTGCCGCCGCTGGTTTCCACCAGCTGCTTCTGCGTGGACGCATCCTTGAGCGCCGCCACCATCACCAGGAAAAGGCAGAGCCCGGCTATGAAGCCCGCAAAACGAATCAATTTATTTTTATGGATATTGCTCTCGGGGCTCAGGTTCATGAGCATGATTACAAATAGAAAAAGCACCATGATGGCGCCTGCATACACAATGATGTTGACAATCGCGAGGAACTGGGCGTTCAGCAAAATATAATGCCCTGAAATTGCAAAGAAGGCAACAATCAGGAATAAAACGCTATACACGGGATTTTTACTCAGTACCACCATCAGGGCGCTGCCCAGGGCCACCGCCGTTAAAAACCAAAATAAAATCTGTGTTATTCCCATGGTTGTTTCTTTACACCGGCGGCTGCCACCAGGCAACCCCACAGTTTAAGACCGTTAGCTTTTTATCACCCTGCCGCCTGCCGCTTTTGCGTAGAGTTCCGGCTCGGTAACCGGGTTCGGTATCAGCAAATCCTGTTTCCCGTAGATAAATGTCTGGCGCTGGAAATTGGCCGGCGCAAATGTTTCTGTGAGGTAGATGGCATCTTTCGGACAAGCTTCTTCGCAAAGCCCGCAAAATATGCAGCGCAGCATGTTAATCTCGTATTTCGCCGCGTACTTTTCTTCCCGGTACTTATCGATTTCTTCCGGCTTCCTTTCGGCGGCCTCCATGGTGATAGCTTCGGCCGGGCAGGCTACTGCGCAAAGCCCGCAAGAGGTGCAGCGCTCCCGTCCCTGCTCATCCCGGTTCAGGATGTGCAAGCCGCGGAATACCGGGCTGAAAGCGCGTTTCTGCTCGGGATAACGGATAGTCGCTTTTTTGGTAAAGATGTGCTTAAATGTAATGAGCATACCCTTAAAAATGTTCCAAAGGTATAACCGCTCCACCCAGGTCATGGGTTTACGCTCCACCGGTTTTACCCTGTTCGTTAATGCCTCCATGTTATCTCCTTCTCATTTATTAAGGTTCGCAAAAATATTTTTATCAACCCAACCTGCCAATTAAAGTTTTGGCCGGAGGTTTAAAAATGCCAGCCGCTTTGTTTGCCCAGGATCAGCGCCCCGGTGATGACCATATTCGCCAGCGCCAGCGGTATCAGGTTCCTCCAGCCAAGGTTCATCAGCTGGTCGTAGCGGAACCTCGGTATCGTCCAGCGCACCCACATGAACAGGAATATAAAAGCGGCTATCTTGATAAAGAGACAGGCGAACTGGAGGATCGACAACCAGTTCCCGATATGCTGCCCCAGTGCCGCATCATTTACAAACGGGATGTCGTACCCGCCGAAAAACAGGGTAGCCATGATGGCACTGCTGATGAACATATTGATGTATTCTGCAAACAGGTAAAAACCGAGCTTCATCGATGAATATTCCTGGTGATACCCAAAATTCAGTTCATTTTCTGCTTCCGGTAAATCAAACGGCGTACGGTTACACTCGGCAAAAGCGCAGACAATAAAAATAAGGAACCCCAGCGGCTGGTAAAACACATTCCAGACCCCGCGCTGCATCTGCTGTTGTACAATCTCACCCAGCCGTAAGGAACCGGTGAGCATCAGCAGCGCAATCAGCGACAGCCCCATCGCCAGTTCATAGCTGATCATCTGCGAAGCGCCGCGGAGTGCGGCAATCAGCGAGAATTTGTTGTTGCTCGACCATCCGCCGATCATGATGCCGTACACACCCAGGCTCACTACGCCGAAAATATACAGTATCCCGATGTTGATATCCGCCACCTGCAGGTTTACGATGCGGTCAAGACCAAACGCGGTAAAGTGAATGGCACTTCCCCAGGGGATCACCGCACTGGTCATCATGGCCGTGGTCATCGCCAGGCACGGACCCAGTATGAATAAAAATTTATTCGAGGTATTCGGTATAATCTCCTCCTTCATAAACAGCTTCAGTCCATCCGCCAGTGGCTGAAATATGCCAAACGGGCCGGCACGGTCCGGCCCAATCCTGTCCTGTATCACCGCTGCAATCTTTCTTTCTGCATAGGTCTCATACATCGCAATCACCAGCGACACGGAAACAATCACGATCACCAGTAATAATTTTTCTGCAAGCAGTACCCAGTCTAACGCAAGTAGTGTCATTGATTCAGCAGTTGTAAAGTGATCGGGTTAAATATCTTTCTGGTTTATAAAATCATCGCTGTGGGCCGGGCCTTCTATCTGGCTCAGGTCTACGTTCGGCCGGTTCACCTCACTTACGCTATGGATGTCCATCAGTAGCTTCGGACTTCTTCCGTGCAGCACCCGCACAATGGTTTCATTGGGCTTTTCCATATTCTCGTAGTGGTTCTGCGAAATCACAGAATGGCGGTTGACCTGCGCCGGGCCTTCAATTACCCAGTCGGCCGTATCCTTCTTCTCGAACCGGCATTCATTGCAAATCCATTCTTTCACCTCGCCCCATTCATCTTTGCGGCCCGTTACGCGGAACACTTCCGCGCCACGCATCCAAAGCTGTACCTGGCCTTTGCACTTCGGGCAGTCGCGGTGTGCATTTACCGGCTTGGTGAACCACACCCGGTTCTTGAAACGGAATGTACGGTCGGTCAGTGCCCCCACCGGGCAGACGTCGATGACGTTGCCGATGAAATCATTGTCGAGCGACTTCTCTATATACGTGGCGATCTCGGCGTGGTCACCGCGATCAAGGATGCCGTGAACTCTTTTATTCGTGAGTTGGTCGGCGGTGTACACGCAGCGGAAACACATGATGCAACGTGTCATATGCAGCTGAATGTAGGGGCCCAGGTCATGTTTCTCGAAGGTGCGGCGGCTGAATTCATACCGGGTGCCTTCTTTACCATGGTTGTAACTGAGGTTCTGCAGGTCGCATTCCCCGGCCTGGTCGCAGATCGGGCAATCCAGCGGGTGGTTGATGAGCAAAAATTCCACCACGCCGTTGCGCGCGTCGATCACTTTATCACTCGTAATGTTTTTTACCACCATGCCATCCATCACGTTGGTGCGGCAGCTGGCCACCAGCTTGGGCATCGGCCGCGGATCGGCCGTGGAACCGGCCGCTACTTCCACCAGGCAGGTGCGGCATTTACCGCCGCTGCCCTGCAACTTGCTGTAGTAACACATGGCGGGCGGGGCCACTTCGCCGCCTATCTGGCGGGCTGCATTGAGAATGGATGGTCCGGGCGCCACCTCGATCTTAATGTTGTCGATGGTGACCGTGAACATTTTCGGCGCTTCTTTTTTTACTTCTTCGGCCATAATTTATTTTCCTGCGCAAATCCCCAGGCGGGTATCACGCGATTTTTAAGTTTCCTGTTAACCGGCCACTGCGTTACGCGGGTGTGGCGACCGCCCTTTCATCGGCATAATGCGCCAGCCCGTAATTCCTCCGCTGGCTTTCTTCCGGGTTCAGCACATGCCATTCAAATTCATCCCGGAAATGCCGTATCGCTGCTGCCACCGGCCACGCAGCCGCATCACCGAGGGGACAGATGGTGTTGCCTTCAATTTTCCGCTGGATGTCCCACAGCAAATCGATATCGCTGAGCTTGCCCTTCCCGGTTTCAATATTCTTCAGGATTTTTTCCATCCAGCCGGTGCCTTCCCGGCACGGTGAGCACTGCCCGCAGCTTTCATGGCGGTAGAAACGTGCCAGCGTATAGGTATGTTTCACCACGCACTGGTCTTCATCCAGCACAATGAATCCGCCGCTGCCCATCATGGAGCCGGTCGCAAAGCCGCCATCACTGAGGCTTTCATAGGTCATCATGCGCGGTTCGCCCTTGGCTGTTTTAAAGAGCAGGTTGGCCGGCAGTATGGGAACGGAGGATCCGCCGGGTATGCAGGCTTTCAGTTTTTTTCCGTTGGGGATACCCCCGCAGTATTCGTCGCTGTATACAAATTCTTCGACGCTGATGGACATATCAATTTCATACACCCCCGGCCTGTTGATGTTGCCGCAGGCAGAAATGAGCTTCGTACCGGTGGATTTACCGACGCCAATCTTCGCGTACTCCTCGCCGCCGATATTGATAATGGGCACTACCGCGGCTAGCGTTTCCACGTTGTTGACTACCGTCGGCCGATCCCACACCCCCTTCACCGCGGGGAACGGCGGTTTGATACGGGGGTTGCCTCTTTTTCCTTCCAATGATTCCAGCAAGGCCGTTTCTTCCCCGCAGATGTAGGCACCGGCGCCGCGCTGCACATAGATTTCGCAGTCGAACCCGCTGCCTAAAATATTTTTTCCAAGGAAGCCATTGTTCCGGGCTTCCTCAATGGCCTGTTCCAGGATGTCTACGATCCAGGCATATTCTCCGCGGATATAGATGTACGTTAGATTACTGCCCAGCGCCCAGGAGCTGATGAGCAGTCCTTCCACCAGCAGGTGCGGGATGAATTCCATCAGGTACCGGTCTTTAAAGGTGCCGGGTTCGCTTTCGTCGGCATTGCAGACCAGGTGGCGGGGTACGCCTTCCGGTTTGGCAATAAAACTCCATTTCATCCCCGTGGGAAAACCTGCCCCGCCACGGCCGCGCAGCCCGCTTTTCTTCACTTCATCCACCACATCGGCCGGCGACATTTTAATCGCTTTTTCCAGCGCCGCATAGCCGCCGTTCTTCCGGTAGGCCTCAAAATAGCGGATGCCTTCTATATTCACTTTGTCGATCAGAACTTTTCTTCCCATACCCGTTTTTCGTTTTTCAACCGGTATTACCCGGCTGTGTTTTTGGGGGCCGGCAGCTGGCCATTCCCCGGCATCGTTGCGTCGCACCCTTCAGCTGTGGTAATGTCCTCAGCAGCGCTTGTGCGGCACCGTTATTTATCTGCCCGGTCCCTCGTGTTCGGTTCCCGGCATCTTATTCTCGTGGTTAAACATCCAGCTAACGCCGAATTTGTCGACCAGCATGCCAAACGTCGCGCCCCAGAACTGGTCCTGCAGCGGCATGGTTATTTTTCCCCCGGCCGCAAGCTGGCTGAATACGGTTTCCATCTGAACCTTATCATGCACTTCCACGCTCAGTTGCACATTCCCGCCGATAGCCATCATATGCCCCTCCATGGAATCAGAGATCATGATGAGGTTGTCCCCGAACTGCAGCCGCGAATGAATGATTTTGTTTTTTTGAGCTTCCCCGGAGGTCATGGGACTGTCTCCATAACGGTTCAGGGAAATTATCTCGCCATGAAACACTTCCTTATAAAAGTGCAGCGCCTCTTCGGCGTCACCGTTAAAATGGATGTAAGGCGTCAGTTTCATGATTTTTATTTTACTCAGTTATTCGATGCAGCATGGCTCCTGCATTCTTCAATGATCTGATCCACCTTTTCTTTCGTCAGGTGCTCGCGGAAAGTTTTACCCAGCTGCATCATCGGCGCGTAGCCGCAGGCACCGAGGCATTCCACGGTCTTCAGCGAAAACAGGCCGTCGGCCGTGGTTTCACCGGGGCGGATGGACAACTTTTCCCCGATATACTGAATGATGTCGTCGCAGCCATTGATCATGCAGGGCCCGGTCTGGCATACTTCAAACAGGTATTTCCCCATCGGTTTGAGGTTGTACATGCTGTAGAAGGTGGCCACCTCGTACACTTCAATCGGCTCCAGCTGCAGCAGGGAGGCTACGTAATCCATCGCGTCTACGCTCAGCCAACCGCCAAAGTTTTCCTGGGCCAGGTGCAGCAGTGGCAGCAAAGCGCTCTTCTGCTTGCCTTCCGGGTAGCGGGCCATGATCTTGTCTACCTGCTGTAATGTATCGTCTGAAAATTTCACCATATTAAAAATGAGTTCTGTAAAATGCTCCATGTTGTGCTGCCGTACAAGGGAGTGACACAACGGTGCCGCCATAAGAGGCCGCTGCCGGTGCCCCTAAGAATCCAGCTCTCCCGCAATCAGGTTCAGGCTGCTCATCGTCATGATCGCATCGCTGAGCATGGCGCCTTTGGTCAGTTCGCTGTAGGCCTGGTAATAAATAAAACAGGGCCTCCTGAAATGCAGGCGGTACGGGTTTCGGCCGCCATCGCTGATCAGGTAGAAGCCGAGCTCGCCATTGCCGCCCTCTACGCTCTGGTACACTTCGCCCACCGGTATTTCTGTTTCGCCCATGATGATCTTGAAGTGCCAGATCAGCGCTTCCATTTTCGTGTATACATCCTGTTTAGACGGCAGGTAATATTCCGGCACGTCGGCATGATATACGTCGGCTTCTGCCCCTTTAAATTCCTGGACTTTGCGGTAGGCCTGCGTAATGAGGCTGAGCGACTGCCGCATTTCCTCGTTGCGTACCAGGAAGCGGTCATAGTTGTCGCCCGTGCTGCCGACCGGCACCGTAAAGGCCAGGTCTTCGTAGCTGCTGTACGGGGTATGCACGCGCACATCGTAATCCACCCCTGCAGCACGGAGGTTCGGGCCGGTAAATCCATAGTTCAATGCCCGCTCCGCGCTGATGGCGCCGGTACCCTGGGTGCGCTCCATGAAGATGCGGTTGCGGGTGAACAGGTGCTCAAATTCCGTGAGTACCCGGGGGTATTCATCCAGGAATTTTTCAAGTTTATTGAAAGCCGTGGCGGTAAAATTTCTTTCGAAGCCGCCAATGCGGCCGATATTGGTGGTCAGGCGAGACCCGCAGATCTCCTCGTAGATTTCATAGATCAGTTCGCGGTACTGCATCACGTAGAGGAAGCCGGTATAGGCACCGCTGTCGACCCCCACGATGGAATTGCAGATCAGGTGATCAGAAATGCGGGCGAGCTCCATGATGATGATGCGGAGGTAATCGACGCGTTTGGGCGTTTTTACTTTCAGCAATTTTTCGCACGTGAGGTGCCAGCCCATATTGTTGATCGGCGAAGAACAGTAGTTCATCCGGTCGGTGAGCGTGGTAATCTGGTAGAGCGGTCGGTGCTCGGCCAGCTTTTCAAACGCACGGTGGATATACCCGATCGTCTGCTCCGCCGAAACGATGCGTTCGCCGTCCAGCTCCAGGATATTCTGCATCACGCCATGCGTGGCAGGATGCGTCGGTCCCAGGTTCAGCGTGGTCGTCTGTTTTTCTATCGAACCTTCCGGTAATTTAACGTGCGGGTGTAATAATTCAGCCATTTGCTGTACTTGCTTTTCTTTGGTGAACGGTTTTTACCTGCCAAACATGGCATCATCCTTATCGATTCTTGTGCCGTCTTCCAGCGGGTATTGCTTAAGCATGGGGAAATAGTCCATCTCGTCCACATTCAGGATCCTTTTCAGGTTGGGGTGGCCCACGAAATTGACACCGAAAAAATCATAGGTCTCGCGTTCCATCCAGTTGGCGGTGGCGTACAGATTGGTAGCGGTAAAAATATCGGGTTCGCTTACCGGCGTAAACACTTTAAAACGTATCCGTACATTGTCTTTCAGGTTGTGGAGATGGTACACGATGGCCAGCTGGTTACCCGGCATGTCAGGATAGTGCACTGCACAGAGCGTGGTGAGGAACCGGAAGCCGAGTTCTGCATCGTCATAGAGAAACTGCAGTATTTTCAGGTTCAGCGCCTTGGGGGCAATAAAGGTGAGCAGGCCATAGGGTTCTTCAAAACCGGTGAGCTGGTCACCGAATTTTTCTACCAGTCTTTCTTGTATTCGCTCGTTGGTTAACGCCATGCTGCGCATTCGGCTTTATTCTCCGTCAGCAGCCGGAGCGGGTTGATATAATCTAATCGGGACCTGCTGTTCCCGCTGACTGAAGCCGACAGGCTTACTGGATGCCGTAACTTTCCATCAGCTCCTTATATTTTTCTCCGGTTCGCCTGCGGATGCTTTCTTTGCCTACCAGGTCCTGGATTTTCATGAACCCGTCCAGCACAGCCTCCGGCCTGGGCGGGCAACCGGGAATGTACACGTCCACCGGTATAATCTGGTCGATACCCTGCAGCACGCTGTAGGTATCAAAAATACCCCCGGAGGAAGCACAGGCTCCCATACTGAGCACCCAGCGCGGTTCCGCCATCTGGAGATAGACCTGGCGCAACACCGGCCCCATCTTTTTGGCGATGGTACCCATAACCATCAGCAGGTCGCACTGCCGGGGGGAAAATCCCACGCGTTCTGCCCCGAAACGGGCAAGGTCGTAATGGGAACCCATGGTGGCCATAAATTCGATACCGCAGCAGGAGGTGGCAAAGGGCAGCGGCCACAACGAGTTCTTGCGGGCCAGGCCGACCACATCGCTGAGTTTGGCGGTGAAAAAGCCTTCCCCGCCATATCCTGCCGGCGAATCCACGACCTGGATCGGCTTGCCGCCTTCATTTTTAACGTTGTATTGAACCGGACGTGCCATAATGTATTCAATTTTGAGTTTGCTTACGCTTTACTAACAGCAAACCCTTTTTAATGTTGGGTTAAAATTCCCGGCTGCCGGGCGGGTTAATCTTCCCAGTTTAAGGCACCTTTCTTAACGATATAAAAAAAGCCCGCCAGGAAAAACGCCACGAACATCAGCACTGCCCCGAACCCTTCCCAGCCCAACGTCCGGAAATTGATGGCATAGGGATAAAAAAATATCACTTCCACATCAAAGAGCACAAATAAAATGGCAACCAGGAAATATTTGATGGCCATCGGCTGCCGGGCATCCCCGTGGCTTTCGATACCGCTGGCAAAATTCTCGAGTTTATCAGCCGTTTTACGGGTGGGGCCCAGCCAGTGGGTAAGGACCATCATGGCCCCGATAAAAACTATGGCAAAGGCAAGCTGGATGGCGATTGGCAGGTAACTGGCGGCATTGTCCACATTGGTTAAACGGATATTGGCCTGGAGTAAGTATCCTGCTGTCATTTTCAGAAAATTGGTATGGGCAAAAGTAATACAGCCCCGCCAATTTCCCGCTGTCCGTTTTAGAATTATCCAAATTAAAAATCCCCCGCGAAAGGGCGGGGGATTTGATGCGTTTCTATGGTAAACCAGCTGTTGCCGAGCCTTAATTTTTCCCCCTGGTATGGGGCCTTGCCCCTTCTCTCCTCGTTGCGGAAGAACGTGCGGGAGAAGCCTTTGCAGGCGGACGGTTCAGGATTTCTTTGAAGCGCGCCAGGTCAGCATTGGTGGGGTCAGTTTGTAAGCCCATGTCAATATAATGCAGTGCCGTATCCTTTTCTTTCTTGATGTCGTTATAGTACTGGATCAGGTAATAATACGATTGCAAAATCTGCGGGCGGTATTTCACTGAATCCAGGGAAATGGCTTTTTGTGCCAGGGTCTTGTAAGATTCAACGGCCAGCCCGTTGGTGTTTGTAGAATCATCCTGTGCCTGTTTGCTGCGGGCACACCAGAGATAGCCGAATATTTCATCAGGATATTTAGATTCGTACACGCCGCAGTAGATGCTGTCGGCTACTTTGTAATTCTGCGCCTGGTAATACGCCTGGCCGAGGTTATACAGGTCGGCATTGGAAGGGTTCTTATCCATCTTGTACGACTGGGTAAGAAATTCCGCTTCCGCAGCGCGGTTGTTGATCTTTTTGGCGAGCGCAGCGCCTTTCGCGAGCAGTCCCATTTTTCCGGCATAAGAAGTATCGGCAGTCACCGCCATATTATAGGCGTCCATGGCCTGCTGTTCATTGCCGGGGAATTTCGCCAGCAGCTCAGCGTGAAAGGAATAGTCCATCGGCACAAATCCTTCTTTCTTCTGGTGAGAAAAATAGTCGTTCATGTATTTATTGGCGTTCACACTATCGCCCTGGTCGTTGTAGGCATAGGCAATCAGCTTGTAATACCGGGGGTCGGCATTAGCGCCCTCGCCGGATAGTTTAGCCTGGGATTTCGTAATGGTTTCCGCGTATTTTTTCGCGGCATAGTCGTTCCCAATTTTGTCGTATTCGTCGCTTGGCTTGGGATCAGTAACGGTGAGGTATTTGTCGAAATAGGTAATGGCTTTATTTACGTCACTGTGGAAGTACCAGTAATAGTACAGTTCATAATAAGCGGGCGCATAATTCGGATCCAGCTCGATGGCTTTTTCAAAAGCCGGCAGAAAAGATTCCTTATTGTTCTGGGTGAGGTAGATGCGGCCAATTTTATATTCTGCTTCCGCGAACTTTGGATCGAGGCTAAGTGCCTTGTTGTAAGAAGTAACGGCTCCCCCGCCATCCACCATTTTGCGGTAGGCATCGCCCATGATGGAGTAGGTATTGGGATCATTGAATTTTTTAACCTGGGTAGCCAGGTTCAATTTTTCGATGGCATAGTTGGCATCGCCGTTTTTCGCGTCCGGGTCTGCATTGGCCAGTCCTATGGCATTCAAGACGTCCACATCTTTTCCCTTGCTCAGGCTGATGGCCGTTTCAAACCGTTGTTTGGCATCGTTGGCATTTCCTGCAAGCAGTTCCGTATGTCCTACCCCGGCGAGCAGTAACGGGTTGCTGCCATTCGTGGCCAGCGCTTTCTGGTAAAGTGCCTTTGCATTAGCGAGTCCACCTGAATCCGCTTTATTGTCCAGGTAGGTCTGACCAAGCCAGTACACCGCAGCCATGTCATCCGGCTTTGATGCTATCACTTTTTTGAACTCATCCTCAGCACTCTTGTACCGGTGATAATACAAAAATTTTCTACCCTGGTCAACACTTTGGGCCATTACTGCACCCACGCTTACTGCTATGGCTACCAGGCTGAGAGTAATCTTCTTCATTGCTGATTCTTTTGTTTAAAATAGTGTTGCTGTAAATGTATTAAAATATCCAATCCGCTATATTAAAAAAAAGCGAATATCTTCTAATTGATACTGGTAGACCGTACTTCGAACGACATTCGCGCAGGAAAAAGGTAAGCACGCTTGAAAATCAGCTGTCCCCGCTCATATATTAAAAAATTTGAAAACCCGCTCCCTAACCCGTCAAAGTTTTCTTTCATGATATAATACAAAGCCCGTACCATCGGGTATCGCCTGGTTGCAATATTATATTGGTAAGGCTGCGTGTAGACTACGGGGTTGCAGCTGGCGCACTCGATGCCGGCAATTTTTACCTTTTTCAAAAAACTCATTTGCGAGCTGTCCTCGCTATTGCCGATCCAGTTGACGCCGACCAGCCCCACGGCATCGGTGTTATTGCTTACATAATCGATCACCCCCTGGCTGCTAGTCGCCGCCATCACATTTTTGCCGAGTGGCTTTCCCCGGGCAAGGCTGTCGGTTACAAAGCGGACTGTACTGGTGGCAGATAATCCATCCAGCACCACTTTATACGGGTAACCGCTGGTGCCGGTGACCATTGACCGCATGTCATTCATATCAAACAGCGAATCTTTGCAGGTTTTATTGACGATCACGGCAACCGCGTCAAAGGCCAGTTTACCGTAAACCGGGGTATAGCCAAGCCGCTTTTTCATAATTTCTTCCTCGTCCCGCGTAAGTGGCCTTGTCACGATCAGCATCCTCACACTGTCATTATTGAGATCTTTCAGGCAGTCGGCCTCGGGTTTGTAGCGCACGTTGATATGCGCCTGGGGCCAGGACGACTCAAACACCCTGACTTCCTGGTCGATGACCGGCTTGAACGATTCATCGGCGCTCACCCGGATAGCACCCATGGTGACGGTCTCCGTGGGGGGTTTGTTGCCTCCGCCACAGGAGAGCAGCCAAACACAGACCGCCAGCAGGGCCGTCAGGCGCAATGACATAAGGTGAGCTGGGACAGCACTCATTCGGAAAAATAATTTTTTTTATAACCGCGGTATACCCGGAAGCCCCCGTAAACCAAACAAAGTGACGCAAAAGCATACCGGAAACCCGGTGACGTGGTAAAGGAAACGCCAAAGGACTCTGAGAAGGCAAAAAATATACCGATACCGATTATCAGTACGCCCATGCCATAGTCCAGGATGGATCGCCTGAGTGCATAATTGTGAGCTTTTTTATCTGTCCGGTCTGTTTGCATAGCGGCCCTTTGGGTGATGGCAAGTTAAGTAAATTGAGCCGCCCTGCCGCGGCAATCTGTTGCTCCTGATCCAATGGCAGTCCCCGGCGCTGGTGCACCGCCACTGCGCGGCTGTCTCTGACCCGTTAGCAGGGATGCCGGCACCCGGTTTTCTCCATAAATAAAGGCGGTAATGTTTTCAGAAAACGATCGGCTTAGCTGCCTAGCGTTAGCAGCACCGCCGTTGCCATCGCAGCTGTTTCCGTCCGCAGTCGCGTGTTGCCCAGCGAAACGGGCAGGAACCCTTTTCCTGCGGCAAGCCGGGTTTCGGCCGCGGTAAAATCTCCCTCCGGCCCAATGAGTACAAGCGGGTGACCTGGGTGGGACTGCAACGCCTGTTGTAACGCGGGCTTTTCACCCTCCATGCAATGGGCAATAAACAACTGCGGGTAGGCATGCCCGTTAACCAGGTCCGGAAAGAGGGCCGGCGCATGGAGCACCGGCATCCGCGCTTGTCGGCTCTGCAGCAGTGCGCTCACCACGATATGCTGCATGCGGTCCATGCGAAACTTATCGCGGCTTGTCCGTTCGCAGATCAGCGGGAATATCTCGGTGATGCCCAATTCTGTGGCTTTCTCCAGGAACCATTCCAGCCGTACGGTATTTTTGAGGAGGGAAACGCCGATGGCCTTGCGGCGGGGGGGTGCCGCCAGGGTCTCGATCCCGGTGAGGGTCACTATGCATTTCTTTTTGTTATCCGCGGAAACAAGGGCTGTTGCCAGCCTGCCCCGCCCGTCAGTGAGCATCAGCCCGTCTCCCTTTCCCAGCCGCAGTACTGAAATGGCGTGCCGCGATGCGGTGTCATCCAGCACCAGCTCGGTAACACCTTCGCCGGGCAGTTCACTGAAAAAAAATGGAAGTTGCATAGCTGAAGTAATTGGCCGGAGGCACCACCCGCTCCGGTCTGTAAAAAAAATCCCTGCAGCCGGCTGCAGGGACAAAAAGGTACAGGATCAGAAAGGGGTGTCGTCGTCGTCAGCAGGCATATCATTCATGCGGCTGCCGGCCTGTACATACAGTTTAGCGCCGCCGCCCTGCTCACCGCCGGGAGGAATTTTTTTCCATCCACCGCCGTTAAACCCCGGCGGGTTGCCGCCGTCCTCGTCTTCGATAAACTTCTGGATATGCAACAGCGCGCGCAGCTTTACATTTTCCAGGCTGCCGTTCCTGTGTTTGGCAATGCGGACATGTGTTTCGCCCTTGTTGCTCTCCCCCATCTCGTTCTGGTTGATGTCATAATATTCGGGGCGGTATAAGAACATCACCATATCTGCGTCCTGCTCAATGGCACCAGATTCACGCAGGTCACTCAGCTGTGGTATCTTGTTTCCCTCCTTGCGGGACTCCACGGCACGGCTCAGCTGGCTGAGTGCAATGATTGGTACCTGTAGTTCCTTGGCCAGCCCCTTGAGGTTGCGGGAGATATTGCTGATCTCCTGCTCGCGGTTGGACCCGTTGTTGTTGTTGGTGCCGCTCATCAGCTGGAGGTAGTCGATGATAATCAGGCCAACATTGTGTTTGTTCTTGAGCCTTCGGCATTTCGCCCGCAGTTCGAAAATATTGAGGGCGGCCGTGTCATCGATATAGATGGGGGCGTCGGACAGGCGCTGGATACCCTTGGCATACAGCTGTTTCATCTCGTGCTCTTCCAGGCGCCCGCGGGCAATTTTTTCCAGCATGATCTCGCTTTCTGCCGACAGGATACGCTGCACCAGCTGGCCGGCGCTCATTTCAAGGCTGAAGAATGCTACGCCGGTCGGTTTGGAGGGATGCAGGGCCGCATTACGCGCCAGGTTAAGCGCAAACGCCGTTTTACCCACGGAAGGCCGGGCCGCCAGGATGATAAGGTCGGTGCTCTGCCAGCCATAGGTCACCCGGTCAAGTGTTGGGAAGCCGGTCGGTACCCCGGTGATGTCTTCGTTTTTATGCCGCAGGTCCTCGATGCGTGCTACGGTTTTTACCAGGATGTCATCAATCTTATCGAAATTTTTGCGCAGGTGATTATTCGTAATTTCAAACAGCTTGCTTTCGGCATCGTCCAGCAGATCAAATACATCGGTGCTGTCTTCGTAGGAGTCGTTGATGATCTCGCCGCTGATACGGATCAGCTCGCGCTGGATGAATTTCTGGAGAATGATACGGGCATGGGCCTCGATATTAGCACTGGATACTACGGTGTTCGTAAGCCGGGTCACAAAATACGGCCCGCCTACCATCTCCAGTTCTTCTGCGGACTTCAGGGCTTCCACCACGGTCAGGATATCGATCGGCTGGTTCTTCTGCTGCAGCCCCTGCATTACTTTGAACACCCGCTGGTGCGCATCGATATAAAAGCATTCGGGTTTCAGTATTTCGGCCACGGTATCGAAGGCAGATTTCTCCAGCATGATGGCTCCCAGCACAGCTTCCTCGAGGTCCTTGGCCTGCGGGGGCACTTTCCCGTAGACCATCGTGCTCAAATCAATCGAACTCTTCCGGCGGCTTTTCGCGCGGTCTTTGTTGAGGTTAGTTAAATCCATGTTTTTCCAGGCAGAAAAGGTTAGTCCAAAAAAAGGTTAATAAGGTTGCAGTTTTTTCCTGGATGAGCCGCCTCAGCGGAGCCAGTCAATTCTCCATGATAAAGCAGTTCCCGGCAGGTGATTTTTTCCCTTCCGGCAGCACCCGCTGCCATGTTAAGGAATTGTTACCCGTTATCGGGATGGCGAATATAAACCCCTTCCAAACCGCAACGGAAGAAAATCGTTTTTAATATTTATTCCCTGCTAATTCACCCGCTGTCCACAAAATTATATCCCTTATTCACATCCGCTGAACTGGTTATTCACAATTTAAAATATTTCAGCACCGAAACCGCCGCAAAATACACATCCGCGGTGCAAAACAATAATGCCCTGATTATTTGGAAGAAATTCGATCGGGCCAAGATGCAGCAGCAGCGGGATTCTACGCATTTTTATGATTTTTTTTTGCGTGGAACGGCCTTCAGCACTGTATTCAGCATCGTTGCGTCGCACCGTTCGGCGCCGGGCAAAGGTTTCAGCAGTCCGCTCCGTTGAAAACCGCGTGAACACTGGGGGAAAACTTATCGATGTCTCTTAACCGGCAAAGAATGCGTTTTACGACAACTCACAGCAACCGGGCGAGAATTTCCATCGCGCCCGCCGGAAAAAAAACTATATTCGGACAGCCATTCCCGATAGTTCATTAAAATGCCGTTATGCCCTACCAGCCTGGCTTCCTCGCCGGTTACGAGGTGCCCCTTCCCACGCTGCCCCCCGCCCTGCAAAGCCAGGCCGCCCGTAACAATAACGGGACCGTCCTGGCAATCGACTATGCCCACCATAGCCTGCTCATCAACCGCAAACGAAAATTTGCTTTTGTTTCCGCCAGCAATATTGACGGCAAGACCTGGCAAAATATTCCCCGCAAAGGTGTTTTCAGGAAGGATACCCGGCAGTTGAAAGCGGAGTACCAGTTCGGCGACGAACTCTACAGCGCCATCAAATCTTCCGGGCTTCGTCCAAATGATTTTGAAGAGGGCCACCTCACGTCTTTCCAGGAAGTGTTGTGGGGCGCCACCGCCACCGAAAGAAAGGCCGCCGCAGACGATACCTTCTACTTCAGCAATTGCGTGCCGCAGCATGCCCGGCTCAATGCCGGCCTCTGGCGAAGCCTGGAACAATACATCCTGAAAACGCAGACCATCCGGCACAACCTCCGGGTTTCGGTTTTCACCGGACCGGTGCTGCTGGCACGAGACCCCCGTTACATCAAAAAGATAAACGGGCAGCCGCTTCGCATTCCCTGCAGTTTCTGGAAAGTGATTTATTATCCCGGGGCACGCGGCCTGAACGCCGTCGGATTTATGATGAGCCAGACCCGCCTGCTGCAGCAGGACGGTACGGTTGTCTTCAAGACACCGCTACTGTCCCCGTCTGTTGCCGCTGCAGAAACGGACGACCTCTTTATGAATTATAAATACGACGCGGTATACCAGGTGCGGGTGGAACTGATACAACAAATAACCCGGTTGCGTTTTATGCTGAACCATGTACATTTGCCTTACCAGGAAAACGTGAGTAAAAAAATACTGTACAAGAGAATCCAGGTGCAGCCGGCCATGGCTGCCGCGGCGCTTCCATTTCATAAAAAGCCGCTTGATTACCGGCTCATCCGGATAACCCTGTAAAAGCGTCCGCCGCGGTCCTTTGTGCCCGTTTCCGTTCACCGGTTAAACTGCGCATAGCCGTACCTGTTACCATTTCTTTTTCCGTCCCTTCCGTCCGTTTAATATTCTACCATCTCCTGTAATACCAGGAACCGCGAAGCCGAAAACGGGTACCAGAGTAGGCATTAAATCTTGTCATATGGCAACAGCCAGCCACCCCCGCCGGAAAGTAGTCTCCCTTAAAAGCAGTGCCCGCAAGGCCCCTGCCACCAGGAAGGGCAAACAGGTTAAACCCGACGACACGATCGAGGTCACCCTGCGGATTCGCAGGAAAAAGTCGGTGGATGCCGCTTTAAAGGAATTGGAAAAAACCGGCAAAACGTACACGCGCCAGGAATACCAGCAGACCTTCGGCCTGCAGGACAAAGACGTGGAAAAAGTAAAGGAGTTTGCCGCTGCCGCCGGCCTGTCGGTGAACCAGGTCAGCTATTCCCGCCGGAGCATGATGGTCAAGGGCACCGCTGAAAATATCTCGAAAGCTTTTGGCGTCACCCTGAATTATTACACCGAGGAGGGATGCACCTTTCATGCCCGGGCAGGCCTCATAAAAATACCGGCATCGCTGCAGGGAATTGTCACCGGTGTGTTCGGCCTCGACACCCGTCCGCAGGCTACGCCGAAACTCCGGTATCACACCAAAAAACGCGGAAAAAAAGCATCGCCAGCCTCGTTCTATCCCAATGAGCTGGCCAATATCTATAATTTCCCAAAAGCCGATGGCAGCGGGCAGACCATCGCCATCCTGGAATTCGGCGGGGGCCATACCCTCAAAGACCTCCAGCATTATTTCACTGCGCTGAAACTGCCGGTACCGGTCGTGAAATCAGTATCCGTGGGTTCGGGCCACAACAGTCCCGGTGGCAGCGACGACGACGAAGTGATGCTGGATATTGAAGTGGCCGGGGCAGTGGCCCCAAAGGCGACCATCGTCATGTACTATGCTCCCAATTCCACCAAAGGTTTTATCGATGCCATTACGCAGGCCGTACATGACGACGTTAATAAACCGACTGTTATTTCTATCAGTTGGGGAGGACCGGAATCTATCTGGACCGACCAGGCAAAAACCAACTTCAATGAAGTTTGCAAGGCGGCTGCCCTGCTTGGGGTAAGCATCTGTATTGCCTCCGGGGATGCCGGGTCCGACGATGGCGTCGGTGATGGCAAAGCCCATGTCGACTTCCCCTCTTCCAGTCCGTACGTTATTGCCTGCGGCGGCACCAAACTAACCGTAAACAATAAAACGGTGGCCGACGAAGTGGTCTGGCATGAAGCCAGTGACTCCGCCACCGGCGGCGGCGTCAGCGAGTTTTTCACCCTGCCGGATTACCAGAAAGGAATCGGCGTCCCCGTTTCCGTCAACAGCAAATACAAGGGAAGAGGCGTACCGGATCTCTCCGCCGTGGCCGATCCCCAGACCGGTTATAATGTATATATTAAGGGCAAGGATGCGATCATCGGTGGTACCAGTGCCGTCGCCCCGCTGGTGGCAGGGCTCATTGCCCGCATCAACCAGCTGAAAAAAACATCTGTTGGCTATATTCATCCAAAGATTTATAAGGCTACCGCGGCCTTCCGTGATATTACCACCGGCAACAACATCACCACCACCACCGGTAAGGGATACGCTGCGGCAACAGGATGGGATGGCTGTACCGGCCTGGGGGTGGCCGACGGAAAAAAACTGATGGATATCCTGTAACAGCAGGCGTTCCAAACCCCACCCGTTTGAATTATACGTTCCGGGCAGCTGTCCCGTACCATCACCGTTAAACCCAACTGTATGATCGGATGGCCAATAATCGACCTGGTGGCTGGCATCATCTTTATTTATTTCCTGCTGAGCATCGTATGCAGTTCGGCCACTGAGCTATGGTTTGCTTTCTGCGGTACACGGGCAAAACTGCTTCACCAGTGGCTGCTGCGTATATTTGATTCGCCTGCTCTGGACAGCAATGGGCAACCGTTGACAAACGCTTCCGGGATTCCCCTGTCACTCGGCATGGCCATTGCCGATCACTGCATGGTGACGGCCCTCTCGGAAAAAGGAAAATCCACCTCCTATATCAGCCCCGAAGATTTTGTATCCGCACTAATCGACAAGGTAACGCTGCACCCTGCCGCAGATAACGTACTTCAGCTGCCGCCCAATACACTGAGCGCCTGCCTCACGGCCATTGAAAAGTCCCCGGCCCTGTCCGGTGAACTTAAACGGACCATCCTCAGCTATGGCTATGAAGCATTGCATGCAGCCGCTGCACGAAAACGCCTCCCCGCGAGCGTTAACCTTTCTGGTGATGCCGGCGACCTGCTCACCGATATGGACCAATTCCGCGACAAGCTGGAGCACTGGTATTCCCGCACCGCAGACCGCATCACCGGCGCGATGAAAAGGACCAAGTCGATGCCAGCCACTTTTATACTGGGCGCCATCATAACGGTGGGGTTAAACGCTGACAGTGTATCCATCTGCCGTTTCCTGTACGACAATAAGGCCGAAAGCAAAGCCTTTGCTGACCAGGCACTGGGCACCATTAACCAGTACAAGGCACGCGTAGACGCCATGAGGCCGGCATACGGAGACAGCAGCCACGGCGCGACGCGCGACGCGACAGTGGCAGCCAGCCAGCTGAATAAAGACATACAGGCATTTGAAGCCGCACTTCCCCCGGCATTTCCCATGGGCTGGGAAGTGGAGATGCAGCAGTCCCACAAGAATTTCCTGCCGACTTTTGCAGCAGATTACCAGCAACACCTGGTCGGGTGGCTTTTCACCATTTTGGCCATCTCCCTCGGCGCCCCATTCTGGTTCGACCTCCTGAACAAGGTGGCCAACGTCCGGGGAACCGGTCCCAGGCCCCAGCCCGCCAACAAACAGCCCGGCGATTAATGCATCATTCATCCTTCCTCAAACCTCATCCAACCAAAAAGAAATTTTATGGCCAAACCGAACGGGGACCAGCTGCTTCCCGAAAGAAAAAAAGCATTTGACGCCCTCAACATCGCACCCCACCGGCGGCTGATTCTCTGCCTGGACGGTGGAGGCATGCGCGGCATCCTCACCATCCAGCTCCTTAAAAAACTGGAAGAACTGGCTGGCCTTCCCTGCTACGCCCTGTTCGATATGATTTCAGGCACCTCAACGGGCGGCATCATTGCAGGCCTCATCACCATGGGACTGACTGCGGCGGAGATCGAAACCCGCTACGTTGAACTGGTCACCAAAGTTTTTGACAGAAGGGTGCTGCATAACCGGTTCATCAATCCACCGGCCTTTTCAAAATCTGTTTACCGTGCAGAATTGAAAAAAATAACCGGAGACATTACCCTCGCCGACGCCTGCAGGCTCAATGATCTCGACCTGATGATCACGGCACAGGACATCTCGGCCGCCGAAGAAACTTTTTTTTCCTGCTTCAAACAAGATGACGGTTCCTATTACGGTACCTACCAGCACGTATTGCTGCGTTCGGTGATGGAAGCTACCATGAGCGCTCCCACTTACTTCTTTCCGCTGGAACGTTTTCTTGACGGGGGCACGACGACCTACAACAACCCCGCCCTTGCTGCATTCATGGAAGCCGTATCCTACAGCCGGTCAGATAAAGATGTGGACAAATCCGTCTACCAGATTTCAGGTATCGCCCTATTCAGTTTTGGAACCGGCATCTCCAGGATGTTTATTAAACCAGACGAGACGATCAATCCAAAAGGAATAGACATTACGTTCTGGCTCAACTGGCTGATGACCCAGACCGGGCAGGACGCCAGTGCCATGCAGGTCAACGCCTTCCGCTCTCCCATGATCAGCCGTACGATTGATTTCAGGCGGTACCAGATTTCCATCGACCCGGGCGCCATCAGCAAGATCCCGAATACGGACGCACTGGATGAAAAGATCTACCATAGCAAATGGCTGCACGACCTGGACGAGCGGACGCTCGGGAACATCGATATGGCAGACGTTACGCGGTTCGACCTGATGCGGGTCATCGGCCAGCAAATGGCCGCCTATATCACAGGAACCGGCAACAACTTCAGGAAAGACCTGATTGACGATCGCTGTAATGACCTCCTGGTTACCACGTCGGGCGATATCGTACGTATCCAGAAACAACTCAGCGACCCGCTATGGCTTGATAACTTCAAAGCATAAACCACGGCAACCGTAACCATTAAAATCATCATACCATCACCATATGGGAAAAAGCATTAACAGGAAACCACTGGTCAAAAAAACAACTCCGGCGGTTGACGGGAAAAAATCACCGGCAAAAGATAGTGGCAGGGTAAACAACCTACAGGCAAACTTTTTCAGGGA
>JBBROE010000025.1:0-40885 GCA_038229695.1 Chitinophagales bacterium
GTCCCGCGCCCGCCGGAGTCCCGCCCGCGCCTCTCCCCGGCATCGCGCCCTCGTCTGTGCAAAAGCTGCCCGTGAGCGCGGGCGCAGGGGCAGCTTACTCCATTCAAAGCAACTGGGCTGAGCAGTGCTGGTGCCGTAAGCTGGGTCTGCCGCTCAGCGCGTTGCCGCAAAAGTGTGCGACGCAACGATGCTGCACAAAGATAATCCGCCAGGCTCCGCTTCCGGATACCGGGCAATAAGAACAATTAATCCTGGTTACTCCCGGATGACTACACCGGAACAATCGCTGACCACGAAAGCCCTGGCAGCCATATTTTGGCCGGGGTAAGTGCCGGTAGGGGTTACCACGTTGTGTTCAAAGACGAGCCCCTGCACGGCATACAGGTGCAGGATTCTCGGATCAAAACCTTTGAAGGAAGACGATGCGTTTCAACCCTTCGTCGTTGTTGCTGCTGAAGACATATTTTTCGCTGGCGTAAGCGGGATAGAAATCATACCGCCCGGCGGGAAAACTGAGGCGCTTAACGGGGTGTTTCCGGATAAAGGCGAGTGCCTGCCGCACCGCCGGTGTGGCATCTTCGTTGCTGTTCGGCAGGGCACCGAACCGCGTTATGGAGATACCGTAGCGGTTGATTGACGGCCCAGCCATAAGCCGGCCGCAGCCGAAGAGGGCCCAGGCGATGACCAAACGGAAAAGAACTGCCATACCTTTTTTCCTAAAGTAAGTCAAACATCCTGTTCAATTTGTCCTTACAGCAAGTTGTGTGAAATGGCGTACTGGGTAAGTTCCGCGTTGGAACTGAGGTTCATTTTTTTCATGACCCGGGAGCGATAGGTGCTGATGGTGGTAATGCTGAGCGAAAGCTTGTCGGCAATCTCAGTAAGGGACATCCCTGATGCCAGCAGTTTGGCAATTTCGAATTCGCGATCAGACAGTGCTTCATGGGGGTTGGCATTGGTATCGTCGCAGACAGAAAAAGCAAGTTTTTCGGCCACGGATTCGGTAATGTATTTTTTGCCGCTGAGGACGCGCTCCACGGCAGTAACGAGTTCCTGCATCGCCATATCTTTCCGCAGGTAGCCGGAGCCACCGGCCTTCATCACGCGGACGGCGTAAAGCTGTTCGGGGTGCATGCTGAGCACGAGCACGGGCATGCGGGGATGCAGCCTCCGGATGTCCTGGAGAATTTCAAGCCCGCTCTTACCCGGCATGGAAATATCGGTAATCACAACGTCCCACGGTTCCTGCATCACCTTTACGAGAAGCGTTTCTGCATTGTCCACCTCTTCCACGACGGCTCCCGGGTAGGATTCTACCAGGATATTTTTCAGGGCGTAGCGGATGATCGCATGGTCGTCGGCGATTAGGAACTTTTTCATGGGCAACGTTACGTCAAAATAAAAAAATAGTTATTACAAGCAGGGTACAATCGGCGTGCCAGAGGGAAAATGTTTCTGCCACCCGCAGCTGTATAATTTTACGGTAATTGTAAGCCGACTGGTATGGGGCGGCAAGAAAAGGAAAACAGGGAGGTCAACGGTAATTGTCACGTACCAGGATATTTATCTTTTCATCAAGTCCTTTGAGCAGGGTAAGATTTTTATCGAGCGCCTGTAGCAGCTGGCTGCGGCGCTTCTGGAGCAGGACGATCTTATCCAGGTAAGCATCCATTTCAAGGGAAGTTCTCTGTTGTATTTGCCCGGCGGGCGCATCCGGCTTTTCCTGGTAGGCATTTTCCCGGCGTAGTTTATCGGCCGCCCTGCCCACTTCCTCCAGGCTGTCACTCACCATGGTCAGCTGGGTATTAGCGTATTCTATTTTCTGCGAAATACCCTGGCGGATCTGTTGCAATTGTTCGGCCTGTCTGACACGGATGTCATCACGGCTTTGCGCAGTGACATGGCTTATAGCACAAATGCAGAGCGCCAGTAGGGGTAAGTGCTTAATCCGGTTTTTCATAGCGGTGATTACCGTTGGTAAACGGCCACCTCCATCGATTAGTATTTATGCCCGGAAATTATTTGTCAGCATTTACGGCGGATCTACGTGTTTGTACGCAGGAAACGCCATAAAAAGTTCAGTAGGTTATTTTATTTTCCTTGGCCTCCCATTCGCGAAACAGGGAAGCTGCTGTTTCCGGAATGAGGTTGTGCATGGGCAGGTGCCGTTTATCTATGGGCAGCGCCACTTCAGCATAAATATACGAATCATCGAAACCTGCGGCCGCGGCGTCGGCATGGCGTGCCCCGTAATAAACCACGGCCGGCCGGGCCCAGTAGAGCGCACCCATACACATGGGGCAGGGCTCGCAGGAAGTGTACACTTCACAGCCTGAGAGCTGGAATGCCAGGAGCGCCTGACAGGCATCCCGTATAGCCATTACTTCCGCGTGCGCCGTCGGGTCATGCAGCGTCGTGACCTGGTTCCAGCCTCGGCCCACTATTACATTATCTTTCACTATTACGCAACCGAAGGGACCGCCTTCGCCGGCGAGCATTCCTTTCCGGCCAAGCGATATGGCTTCGCGCATAAATGCATTTTCTCTTTCCATGGCCACTGATTTTTTTTAGGGCTGCAAAAATAAAGCCCTCCTGGGTATGAGGGCTTCATGTAATGATTTTATTACAGTTATTTATTGCTTACTGGTATTGAATGTACATCGGCCTGGGTTTCAGTTTGAGTACTTCGGCGGGTGTCATGATGCGGCTGTTGGCTTCACGGAAATCGTTTTTGTAGAACAGTTTGAAACCGGTGTACTCTACCGGCTCGCCGTATACAAATAGCTTGTAGGTACTAATTTTACGCGCCTGGGCGCCCCAGCCGTCCATATCCATGACCACTTGTACTTCAGGCCGGAGTTTGATATTTTTATAGTTGGTCACCATGGCGCGGGTAAACCGGTGAACCACCAGTATTTTGGGAGGGAGGTTGTTATCCTTTGCAATTTTGCCCAGGTAGGCTGAGACGAAATTGATATCGGCCGCATCAAAGGTGCCGATGGCGGCACCGGGTTTCTGCCCGCCTTTCATGGAAAATTCCGGGTCCATTCCAAAATGGACGTTGGGCATTTTCAGGTAAGGCTCAAAAAGCGGCAGCTCAGCCTGTATGGTGCTGTGGCCCACCTGTACATCAAGAAAAACAAGGGCATTTATTTCCCGGGCCATGGACAACACCGAGTCGATTTGCTTGAACGGCATGCGAAAGCGGTACATGTTTCCCGTACCCGGGCTGCCCTGCGCGGTGACCGCGATATAATGAAGGGCCGGGATCACTTTTACAGCCGTATCAGCGGCCTGCCACCGGGCAATTTCTTCTTTCAGTTTGGCCAGCATCTCCTTCCGGGGATATTCGCCCAGCACCCCCATTCTTTTGGAATAGAGATTACCATAAAAAGCGACGATACGGTTATAAGGCAACAGTGATCCGGGAAGCGGGACACCCGTTTTTACCGGCCATTTGCCAGAACTGTCGTGGTTCACCATATCGGCAAGCAGGCGGAAATAGGTAGCGGTATCCGTAGGCTGCGCAGGCATATTGTTGTTGTGGTCAATGGTGTCTGCTTTTGCCACTGCTGATTTAACGGGTGCGGCTTCCTTTTTTTCGGAAAGCGCCTGGCCGCAGGAGGTACAGGTAATAAAAGCAGCCGCAGTAAAGAGCAGCCGGTTCATGGTTGCGCCGGGAGAAATAAAATGAAAAACAGAGGAGAGCCTTGGATGCATCGGGTATATTATTTTTTCAAAACTACACTAAAACGAAGGGTCTTCGGCTTTAGTATAAAATTAGTTATACAGCAAATAAAGTGCACTTGTAGTTGACCGCCCATGTCAAAGGTTTTCCCAAACCTGCGTTGCGAAATGTTCCAGTGATGGATCCCTGGCACCCATCAGCAGCAGCACACAATCCGCAGAAAAATGGCTTCGTGCGGCTTCCAGGAATTCATTGCGGTTGGCGATAAAAAAAGCGGCATTACCTGCAGCGATAAGATCGCCGATGAGGTCGCCGGCCGAAATATCCTTTTGCGTGGTGCCGCCGGCATAGAAGATCTCGCTCATCCATATTTCATCCTGCGGCCGCAGCACGGCGGCTATTTCCCGAACAAAATCATACCGTAGAAATTTGGTAGGTGCATAGCCATGGGGCTGGAACCAGGCAATGACGCGTGGCGCCAGTTCCTGGCAGGCGGCAATGGAGACCGCGCATTTGACGGGATTATGAGCGTAGTCGTCGATGAGCAGCACGCCGTTTTTTTTGCCGAGCACCTGGTGACGCCGGTAGATACCCTGGTAGGAGCCGAGCGCAGCAGCACATTGCGGCAGGGTGATGCCGAGTTGCACCGCTACGGCGGCAGCTGCCAGGGCGTTTTCCATATTGTGCCGGCCAACCGATTCCATCTCAAATACCTGCCCGTTTACCATAAAAGATATTTGTAATCCGTCCTGCCGGAAACTGGTGGCAATCAAGCCGGCGCCGGATGAAGGGTCCACCGAAAAATCGGCGTGGAGATCCACCGACAGGGAGCGCGCTGCGGCCTGCGACTGGTTGACGATAAAAAGGCGGGTGCTGTTTTCGCGGAACCGGCTGAAGATCTCCATCAGCGCTTCCATTTCCTTATGGTCTTTGTCGATGTTCAGCAGCAACCCGATTTCCGGATGGTACTGTACGATGGAACCGTCGCTCTCATCGGCCTCAATGATCAGCCACTCTCCTCCCCCGACTGCCGCATTGCCAATGGTATTTTCACGTATCAGCCGCACCAACCCTGCACCGCTGATGATGCCGGGCTGTAAGCCGGCATAGGTAAGGATATCAAACAGCATGGCGCTCGTGGTGCTTTTGCCACTGGTGCCGCCTACAGCTATCGTACGTTTGCTGCTGGTGATGAGGGCCAGCAACTCCGACCTTTTCAAAATAGGAATACCCAGTTTCCGGGCTTTCTGCACCTCTTCTACCGTTTCCTCAATAGCCGCTGATACCACGACCAACCCGGTCTCGCGGGTGATACCCTCGCCGTTCTGCAGGAAGCAGCGAACGCCGGCAGTCTCCAGCTTATCCCGGGTTTCGCTGAACACGTCCGGCAGAAAATAGCGATCCGATCCGCTGACAGACTTTCCGCTGCCGGCCAGGTATTGGGCAAGTGCGCTCATCCCGGTTCCCGCCACGCCGATAAAAAAGACCTCCCTGAAATCCGCTAATCCTGTTATCATACCGGTGATTTTCTACAAATAAAAGCAATTAATGCATGCCGCAGCCGGCGGCGCCGCCACCGACAGTACCCTTACTCCGCGAAAAAGAAGGGCTGCCAGCTGACGCCAGCCTGCTAACGGATAGTACCCGGCAGACCGGGACAGACAGTTAATCCGGTGAATCGGCGTTGATTTCGTATCTTTACCGTATAACATTATTTGATCATTTAGTCCCCATAACTTGAAGTTTACAGATTTTAATTTCCACGAGAATTTATCAGAAGGAATTGCTGCCAGCGGATACGAAGAGCCAACACCCGTCCAGGCCCAGGTTATCCCGCTCATTTTAGCCGGTAAAGACATTATTGCCTCGGCCCAGACGGGCACGGGGAAAACCGCCGCTTTCCTGCTGCCGCTGCTCAACAAACTCATTACCGAGCCTCATGACGATCACCATATCAACGCGTTGATCGTTGTGCCCACCCGTGAACTGGCTATCCAGATTGCTGAGCACCTGGAAGGCCTGTCCTATTTCACGTCCGTGAGTTCTATCGCCGTATATGGCGGTGGAGACGGGGGTTCATTTGTGCAGGAGAAACAGGCGCTTAGCCGCGGGGTTGATGTAGTAGTGTGCACGCCCGGTAAGATGATTGCGCACATGAACATGGGATATGTGAAGCTGAAAGGTCTCCGCTACCTGGTGCTGGATGAAGCGGATCGTATGCTGGATATGGGCTTTAACGAAGACATCATGAAGATCATCTCCATGGTACCGGTGCAGCGCCAGACCCTCCTTTTTTCAGCGACCATGCCTCCGAAAATCAGATCGCTGGCGCAAAAAATTCTGCAGCACCCCGAGGAAATCAATATCGCCATCTCCAAGCCGCCCGAGAAAATTGTACAGGAGGCATTTATCGTATACGAGCCACAGAAGATTCCGCTGGTAAAAATGCTCCTGAAGAGCAAAACATTCAATTCCATTCTCATCTTCTGTTCACGCAAACAAAATGTGAAGCAGCTTACGGTGGAGCTGCAGCGTTCCGGGCTGAAGGTAGAAGCCATTCACTCAGACCTGGAGCAGTCTCAGCGCGAAGAGGTATTGCGAAGCTTCACCAGCAAAAGACTGCCGGCGCTGGTCGCCACCGATATCCTCTCCCGGGGTATTGATATTGATCACATTGACCTGGTCATTAATTACGACGTACCGAACGACGGGGAGGATTATGTACACCGCATCGGCCGAACAGCGCGTGCGGAGACAGACGGTACGGCCTATACTTTTGTAACAGAACGTGAACAGAATAAATTTGCTGCCATCGAAGCTTTACTCGGCAAATCCGTTCACAAGGCCAAGGTGCCCGAACAGCTGGGGCCGGTACCCGCTTACCAGCCCAGAACCCGTGGTGGCGGACGCGGCGAAGGTGGACGGGGTGGAGGCGAACGCGGCCCGCAGCCCAGGTTCCAGCCGGCAAAAAAATCGTCGGGTCCCTCGAGAAGTAACAACAACAATAACAACAAGAGTAACAACAATCACCGGCCTAATTCACGTTAATTAGGTCTGGCTTCCGCAGGAACTGGCTGTTGTATTTGAACCGGATCCCGGTGTTGGTTTCAATTCTCCAGGTATCCCCGGTGAAGGTCTTGCGCGGGAAGTAAAAAAATTTCAATTCAAAAGTACCAAAGGTCAGGCTTTCATTCCTGGTCCTGATGCCGCCCCCGATACTGCTGTACAATTCACTTTTCTCCAGGTTTTGATGTACCGGGGTGACCATGCTTACGTTGCCAAACACGAAAGGCGCAAAATGAAAGTTGACAAAGGTAACAGGACTGAAAAAGACCGCCTCCCCCCGAAGCGTTGCCCTGAAATCGGCCGCAGCGATAACGCTGTTTTTCCATTCGTCGAGTCCATATTGGCTCTGCAGGTAAAGGGGTGGATTTAATACGCGGCTGAGCTGACCCGTTATACTCGCAGTAATCAGGCTGCGTTCTTTCCAACCCGAGCCCAGATCGTATAACCGGCTATAGTGGTCCATACCCGCCAGCAGGTTGAAATCCTCCGGTTTATGATCGCCCCAAAAGCCGCCGGCCATCAGGGTGAGGTGATAGTAACCATGGTTGGCCGGGAAAAAAAATCGCTGCAGGTTGATGCCCGCGTAAGGCCTGTTTTTCTGTTGCTTCTGGATCCACCCGGCCGTAAGCGACAGGTCGACACCCTCCGGCACATCTTCATTCCGGCCAAAACCATAAAAATACTGTGTCTTATAAAAATTTTGTTTGAAGAGGGTTACGGAGCCCAATATACCGGTGATGTCTGCATACTGGTAATAATAGTTGTTGATATATTTGTCTGGAATCTGCAGAAACAGTTGTTTGAAGTACCGCAGGCTTACCAGGGTTCGCAGCCGGTTGTCTTCATTTCCCCGGGCCAGTTTATACGCCCCGGTGTTCCAGCCTACCCAACCGTCATAATTGAAGTAATGGTATTTGATGTCGGAATGATACACCGAATCCGGGTAGAACATATTTTGTGAGATGTGGTCTCCTCCCTGGAAGCTATATATCCACTTGGTGTATTCGTTGACCAATGGTTTGATGAGTTGGACGGACAATTGCTCTTCCTCATGCTGCCCTGTATTGAATTCACTGGCGAAAGTGGAGTAATTAACGTAAGCATCAATGAAAGATCCGGCTATATTGCGGTTTACGTACAAGCCGGAAATACCCGAATGGATGCGCCGGTTTTGGTTATACAGGCTTCCGATGGATAGGGTGTTGCCCCATCCGTCCAGGTTATCTTCGGTCACACTAAACTCAGCGCTTTTAGGGTTGCTGATCTCGATGCTGCCGCCGATAGACAGTACATCTTTCACCCTGATGATCATATCAACCGAATCCGGGCTTTCCTCTACCTGGTAAAGTATAATCTTAGCATCCTGGATATAGGGCTGATCACGCAGATACCGTTCGTTATCTGCCAGCAGGAACGAGATTACCCGGTCCCCTTTTTTGAAAAACAGGTTATTGCGAATGACATATTCCCTTGACTTATGGTGGAACGTGTTGGCGAGCCGGGTAAATTTATTTTTGAAATTCCGGGCGGTGTCGGTGATCAGGGTTCCAAAATCCAGCCTTTCGATATCGATGTTTCGGATAGCAAGGTTTTCGAAGCGCCTGAAGGAAAGGTCATTCCTCAATGGCGGGGCAATCTGGAGATCGGAGTGAACCGTATCGCCAACCAGTGTGCCCGCCAGTTTACCAATAAATCCTTTCTGTCTTTTCAGTCGGTGTTCAAGTGTCTCTTTTGGAGCTGTCGTATCTTTTTGCGCCTGAGCCACTAAAGAAAAACTCATCCACACAACTATCGCGGCTGTTACTTTAAAAACGCTTTCCATCGGCATTCGCACGTAATCAATTTTTTGAAAATACGCTTTTTAATGAATAATGCTCCCCTGCAGGACGCGTCCAAGAACCCGTTCGCTGCATCCCTCCAGACTATTTACTGCCCAGGCCGCCGTACAGTTGGGCCCATCGCTTCTTTCCCCTTTTTAATAACAGCAAATTAACGTGTTAGTTATTTCTCTTCCCCGTGTTCCCGCATCATGCCTTGAAACGTCATTTTGCGGGAAAGGGCATTGACCGCCCTCGCCAGCCTGGCCGTTTTTGTAGCGGTTGTTTTGGCGCTCTCGATCCAATTGCTAAAATAAAGCCGGTAGGAACGGTTCAGGCTATTGAAGTACAGCAGTGCTCCCGGCTCATCAGCGAGACATTCCAGCAACTCTTTACTGAGGGCAACCGGCTCATCGTCGGCGAGGAGATGTACCGCTAACCGGTCGCCCTTCCGTTTTCCGGTACCGCGCCGCATGGACGCGTTTACGGGTAATATAAACCGGCCGTCACCCATTGGGATAAGGGCCACGCCCTTAACAGAGAAAAGATCGAGTTCACCTCTTACCCGGAAAGATTTCTTTTGCCCGGGTTTCAGCTGTTCTGCACAGGCGGCAGGCACAGCGATATAAGACCACCCGGTCTTCTCGCCCTGCTTTTGGAACTGATTGATCACCGCGGTAAAATTCACCCCGGGAGCCTGCTTTTTTGCCGGCATAGCTGCTGAAATTTTTTTCAAACTTATCTCATTATTCACAAAAAAAACGGGTCGCCTTTTGACCCGTTTCGCATTTTATCCCTGAAAAAAAATTATTGAACGACCAGCTTCAGCACAGCGTCTTTGTCCAGCTCACGACCGCTTATCGCTATGAAATACAAACCGGCGGACAGCCCGCCAGTCCGGAGCTGGTGCAGGTTGTCGCCGGGCAACAGCTGAAGGGTTTCAGCACCCAGCAAATTGCCCGCGATGCCCATGATTCGCACGACAGCCGTGCCGGCGCGGGGGCTCCAGACCTGGATGGAGGCGGATGTTCCTGCACGCACCGGGTTGGGGAAAATGGCCACTGCTGAGGGGAATGCTGCGAGTGGCTGGTTAGACGCCTGCCGTTGTATTTGGTCCAGACTCACTGCATTGATCACCCGGTTGCCATTGCCGGGCAGGTAAAGCTGCTGGCGCGGGATGATGGATTTCGGGGTAGAGGAACCAGACCAGGAGAACTGTATGGCCGTGTTACCGGTATTTTCAAAATATTCCAGCCTTACGCTGTATTTAACACCGGCGGTTAAATTAATTGACCCGTTGTTTTCGGTTGCGCCATGGAGCGTCCAGTTATCAATCAGCAACACGCCATTGATCCACAGTCTTACGCCGTCGTCGCTGTTCGTGTAAAATGTATACCGTTCACTGTACCGGGGTTGTACAAAACCGGTCCACCGAACTGAAAACATATCGGCGTTTACTAATTTATCGGGGCTGCCGTATCCCCAGCCGAAATTGATGACCGAGTCCGTCCGTGTCAGTGCTGCAGGAGCCGAAAGACCGGTATTGTTGTAATAGTCGCCCTGCAAACCGGTACCATTTCCGGGCAGGGATGCCACTGCCGCAGTCGTAAAATTGACCTGCCCGGTGCTGCAGCCGGTTGCGGGACCTGCCGCGTTTTTTGGGGTTACGAACCAGTAATAGGTGATATTAGGTGCCAGCCCGGCAAAGTTCACACTGTTGGTCGCCACACTGGCAGAAGGGCTGACGGGGTCATTGTTCCCGCTCCATAAATAAACATCGTATTGGGTGGCACCGGCCGTCGAATCCCAGGTGAGCGCGGCAGTTGTCTGGGTGGAGAGTACGGAACCGCTGACGGGCAAAAGGTGGGTGGCACAGGCAGGTATGGCAAGGGCGGTAGTGAATGAAGCGGGATTGTTGCCGCAACCTGTGGCTGCTGTGCCATTGGCATTCTTCGGCACCACGAACCAATGGTAGCGTGTCGAGCCGGTTAATCCCGAAGCGGTAAAGCTTGTCCCCGGCACACTAGCGGACGGTGCTGAAGGAATAATGGAACCGCTGTAGAGATAAACGTCGTAAGCCGATGCGTTTGGCGCGGCCGTCCACGTGAGGGCAACCGTGGTGGCCGACGCGGTAACAGAACCGTCGGATGGGGCAATAATACCGGTGCAGCCGGGCACCAGAACGGGCGGACCGGTAAGGCTAATTTCATCTATCGCATAGTCGTTACCGATAGTATCCGTATTACGGTTGACAATACCAAGGTCCGCTGATGTGTTGTATCCCGAGTTCCAGGAGAAGCTGTATTGCTTCCAGCTGCTGTTGCCCGAGCCGGTGGCTTTCACATAGTCGGGAATCAGGGCAACGCCATTGATGGTGGGCGCCAGCCGGGCCGGACTGACCGTATCCTGGCTGGCGACGTAAAAGCTATATTGATAAACACTGTTGGGCTGCACCGGCACCGCGGTGTAGGTCTTCCAGATGCGGTCGCCGGTCGTATATGTGCAGTCGCTGCCTTTATTGGTGAACCCGACTACGAACCTTCCGCCACGAACGCCTGTTGCATCCTGCGTGATCTGGTCTGTGCCGGAGGTAATGATCCCGTTCTGGCAGCCAAAGTTGCCGTAACTGTATTCGGGTTCGGCCACGAAATAACGGTCTGTATTGAAATGCTCGGCAAATAACGTGTCAGTGGCGCAGGTTTTGGTACTGATGACGACAGGGCTGGGCGACCAGTCGGACCAGCTTCCGGTTGCCGTGCGCCTGAAGCGCACGCGGTATTGCCCGGGTTGCGTGGCGGTGTATTCGTTTCCCGTTGCACCCGGGATGGTTAAACTGTTCAGTTGCCATTCATAGCCGGCATATCCTGCGGTGATACCCATTTTTGCACTGACCGAACTGCCGCAGAACAACTGGTTCTGGAAATACAGCAGTGGCTGCGCTTTGTGGGCAGCATTCCAGTACAGGGAGGTGATGTATTTTCCTCCGGCGTCCTGCTGGTTCCACATATCCGTCCAGGTATTGTGCTGGTCGTTCACATAATAAGACTGGTATATGTTGCCACCGGCATTGCGGAAATCCTGGTAGAAGCCCTGCGCCACGTATGGATTGGGATTGATGTCGAGTCCGCCATTGGCGATCCATAACGGGATGTGGACGTAAGCGGGGATAGAACCGTTCAGTGTGCGAACGTCTGCCGGTGAGGAAGGCAGTGCTGCGGCTATCCGTTGGGGGTAGTAAGCCGCGTAGGCTACCACGCCGTACCCGCCGGAAGACAACCCCATGGCAACAGTTCTGTCAGGGTCAGCATCATTATATTTCGCCAGGGTGTCCAACACGCCATTGATTCGGGTGAAATAATTATCGTCCCAGCCTACCGTGGTCTCCTGGGGAAAAAGCAGGAAGCCATTCCATTCCCCGTTGTTGATGCGCTGTTCAAACAGCTGGGCGCCCCAGTACAGATGAAAATCATTGTCGCTCACCGGGCCAATCTCTCCTCCCCCGTGCAAAAAAACAATAACCGGGTATTTGGTTGCATTCAACGGGTTATAATTATTGGGGAAGCGTAGCCGGAAGGCCATGCCGTTCCAGATATAGCATTTGAAGTTATTGGTGTTCCAGGACTGGCGGGTGGTTTTGATCCACCGACTCATTACGTTAGTGGCCGGCTGTTGCGGGTTGGTGGTTGAACCCGGGGCCGCCCCACTATTATAAATAACGATGGGATCCGCAGGATTGAACACGTTTTGGGCGTAGGCGTAGAGGCAACCCGAAAGGAGGGCTGCTGTTACAAGCAGGGGTTTGAACATCGATCAACGGTTTAGCGGTTAAAAGGTATCACTGGTAAAAGGACAGTATAATCAGGATATGGGAACGATGGCAAAGGCCGGTCGAAGCAATGGAATCCATGGGGAGGGAGCAGGAAGGGTACATCTACGTTAAAAAGCGAAGTAACAAAATCCGTCGGTTGAACGGAATACAACGAAGTGGGTAGATACTTTAAGCAGGCCTGGAAATGCTATTGTTGCCCCGCAAATGGCAATGGGGATGGCCGGTAACCTGCCGGAAAAATGGACTGGAAGCAGCAGATACGCTGGCCTGTTTTCTCAACGCGCATCACATCTGTTTAATATACCAGGGTGTTAAAAGGGATGTCTTAACTACCAACTGTTAGTGTTTGCGTCAACTTCCTTATTTTTGGCCAAATAACCCTACGCATTGATGAATTTTCAACTGACCGAGGAACAACGCATGATTAAGCAGGCGGCAAGAGATTTCGCCATCCAGGATTGCCTGCCCGGCGTGATAGAGCGGGATGAACTGCAGAAATTTCCGCGGGAACAAATTCTGAAGCTGGCAGATTTGGGTTTTATGGGCATGATGGTAAAGCCCGAATGGGGCGGCAGCGGACTGGACACCATTTCGTATGTGCTGGCGATGGAAGAAATCAGTAAAATTGATTCCAGTGTGAGTGTTTGCGTGAGTGTGAACAACAGCCTCGTCTGCTGGGGGCTGGAATATTTCGGAACCCCGGAACAAAAAGAGAAATACCTGTTTCCGCTGGCACAGGGGAAGAAAGAGGGTGAATTGTATATTGGCGCATTCCTGCTTAGCGAGCCGGAGGCGGGCAGTGATGCCACATCACAAAGAACCATTGCCGAGGACAAGGGCGATCATTACCTGCTCAACGGTACCAAGAACTGGATCACGAACGGAAATTCAGCATCCCTATATCTGGTGATGGCACAAACCGACGCGTCGAAAGGCAGCCATGGCATTAATGCATTTATCGTGGAGAAAAACTGGCCGGGGGTTACCGTGGGGTCCAAAGAAAATAAACTGGGCATCCGTGGAAGCGATACCCACAGCATTTCATTCAACGATGTATCAGTACCGAAAGAGAACCGGATTGGGGCCGACGGGTTTGGATTTTCTTTTGCCATGAAAACGCTGAGCGGTGGCCGTATCGGCATTGCAGCCCAGGCGTTGGGAATAGCAGCCGGTGCCTATGAACTTTGCCTGAAATACGTCAGGGAGAGAAAGGCCTTTGGTAAGGAACTGATGCAGCACCAGGCCATTCAATTTAAGCTGGCCGATATGTCTACTAAAATTGAAGCTGCCCGCCTGCTGGTATATAAAGCCGCCAGTGAAAAAGACATGGACCTGGACTACAGCCTGAGCTCTTCCATGGCTAAAGTGTTTGCCTCGGAAGCTGCCATGTGGGTAACGGTCGAGGCCGTGCAGGTACACGGCGGATATGGCTATGTAAAAGAATACCATGTGGAGCGCCTCATGCGCGACGCTAAAATTACCCAGATATACGAAGGCACCAGCGAAGTGCAACTCATCGTCATCAGCCGCGCCGTGTTGAAATGACCGCCGGGCCTGCATTTTCTTCAGCACGCACACTTTAAACTACCATCTTTCCATGGCCGTAAACGAAGAAAAGTACCGCGAGATAGTACAGGAACTGGGCCCTGGGGTTACCCTTGTGGCGGTATCCAAAACAAAACCCATTACCGACATCCTGGCGTTATATGCATTGGGCCACCGGCACTTCGGGGAGAACTATGTGCAGGAACTGGCCGACAAATATGCCGAGCTGCCTGCTGATATTTCCTGGCATTTTATCGGTCACCTGCAATCGAATAAGGCGAAGCAGGTGGTGCCTGTTGCCGCATTGATCCAGGGGGTGGAAAGTTTCAAGCTGTTAAAGGAAATCAACAAGCAGGCGGAAAAAATCGGGAAGCAGGTGAATGTGTTGTTGCAGGTGCATATTGCGAGAGAGGAAACCAAGTTCGGCCTCGATGAGGCGGAGTTGGCCTTTATTTTACAGCCCGATCAACTGTTGCCGCTGAAAAACGTGCTCATCAAAGGATTGATGGGGATGGCCTCCTTTACCGCCGATGCCGGCGTGGTCACCGGTGAATTCAACCGATTGCAACAGTTGTACCTGGTCTATAAGGAAAAATCCCTTCCACGAACTGATTTCAACACGCTGTCGATGGGGATGAGCAGCGATTACCCATTGGCGGTAGCCTCAGGCAGCAATATGGTCCGCATTGGAAGCCTGCTGTTCGGAGAAAGAAATAAGGGATGATGCATCCCGCCTGGTTCCAGCAGCAAATTATGCTGCCTAAACGCGGCGCACCGGTTTCGTGCAAGACCGCGACCACTTTTATTTAAGCATCGTTTCAATCCTGCCATCGGGATAAGCAATGATTGCTTCGGTGGCCAGGTTATTGAACAGTCCGCAATCTACCACACCGGGAATATCGTGCAGGGAGGCAGCCAGTGCCACCGGGTTCACAATTGATCCAAAATGACAATCCAGTATATAGTGACCATGATCGGTCACTAACGCCACGCCATCCTTCTCCCGGAGGGCAGTACGAACCTGGTATTCATTTTCTATTTTCCGCTGTACGGGTTTCCATCCATAAGGTATCACTTCCACCGGCAACGGGAAAGCACCGAGGCGTTCTACCAGTTTGGTGCTGTCGGCCACAATCACGAGGCGCTCAGAAACAGCCGCGACCATTTTCTCCTGGAGCAGGGCGGCGCCCCCACCCTTGATGAGGTTGAGTTGCGGGTCGATCTCATCTGCACCGTCAATCGTCACCTCTATTTTTTCAACAGCATTCAGGACTTCCAGCGGTATAGCCAGCTGTGCTGCAAGCGCCGCGGTTGCGGCGGAGGTGGGCACGCAGGTGCAAGCCAGTCCTTCCTTCACCCTGGCTGCCAGGGCCACAATAAACCAGTACACCGTTGAACCCGTACCGATGCCTATGGTCATCCCGGGCTTAACATACCCAAGAGCCTGCACGGCAGCCAGTTTTTTGATTTCGTCTTTGGTGAGCATAACGCCGCAAATATAGGGCGCAGCAGCGCGCTAGCGCAAAGAAAAAACCTCCAGGGGTGATGGCGGTTCATTCCCGGCCGGCGGTGGTGGCGGACGGTGTGTGCTATCCGGCTTGCCAGTACCTGGTGGTGGACCGCCTGGGCCCCGTGACCCCCCGGCTGAAGCGCCGCCGCAGACGTAGATGTGATCGCCGTCCACCGCAGCCCCCATGCCGTTTCGGGCAAATGCCAGGGAATCGGTGGCCACCCAGCCCGACCCGCTGACCGGATCAAGCCAGAACACATTTTTTCTCGGCTGGTTGGGTTCGGTTGCAGTAGCCCGCTCTCCGCCCATGTAATAAAGCCTATCCCGGAAGTTGACCATCGAACCACCCCCGCTGCCGAGGGGAAGTTTTGCTGCTAACGTAGACCATTGACCGCTGCTGAAATCGTAGCAGTCGACTTCCAGCACTGTCTTGCCAAAAAAAGCCATGAAGTTATCGGGCTCGTGGTAGCTGGTATTGCGTCCGCCGGCCACGTACAATTTGTCTCTGATGACCGCGGCTGCACAATGATCCCGAACATGCGGGGCATCAGGAAGGGCAGTCCATGTGCCGGTAGCCGGATCATATTCATCGAAAAGCGCGGAGGTGCCGATGGTATGCCCGTCTTTGATGCCGGCAACCAGGTATAGTTTTCCCCCATGGAGTGCCGCGCCTGCCGCTGCGCGCTGGCGATCGCCGGGAAGCCCTGTGCCTGCCGACCAGCTATCGGAGGCCGGGTGGTAAATATACACCTGAGCAAGATTCGGCTGTTTGGGGTATTCTCCCTCGGTAAATGCTTCCAGCACATAAATGTTATGATTGTAAGTAACCGGCTGGAAGTGGTTGATATTGAGTGGCGGCACCGCCTTCTGTTGCCAGGAAGCGCTGGCAGGATCGTAGGCTTCGGTAGCGAGTTTACCTCCACCGATAACATATATTTTACCATCGCAGGCCGCGACCCCGCATTCGCTGCGGCCGGGTCCTGCATTTTTTGTTATGGCAGTGTGCCAGTGTCCGTCGCCGTTAGCAAGCACGATGCATGCGGCCAGCGAAATAGTGACACACTGACGAAAAGCGTTAATCATACCCGGCTGATTTGTTGTACCTCCAAGTTACGGGGAATGGCAGAAAACGGGTTCGAATTGCGGTAAACCAGCTGCCAGAATGGTGACGACAGACCCGGAGCCGTAAACAAATGGCGGCAAAACTGCCGAGGCAGCCTATTTTTGAACAAATTCACCAGTCAACATCACCTTAAATCATCAACATGGCCGCACAAAATTACAATAACCACGTTCGCTATTATATTCCTCATCACTTCATTTTTTACCCCGTCACTACCGCGCTGCTGATCTATTGCGTCAGCCAGTACAATCACCATGGGACCGACGAAAAGATTTGGATGATGCTGGGCGCGCTGGTGTTCCTCGTTGCGGCCCTTTCCTTTATGATGCGCCAGCATTACGACCTGACGCTCCAAAACAGGATCGTACGCCTGGAAATGCGGGTACGTTATTTTGAGCTGACCGGAAAACGGCTGTCGGAGCTGGAAACCAGGCTCAGCTTCAGCCAGCTGGCCGCCCTGCGTTTTGCGGGTGATGAAGAACTACTGCCGCTGATGGAACGGGCAATAGCAGAGAATCTGCAAGCAGACAGCATTAAGCGTTCCATCACACATTGGCAGCCGGATCACATGCGGGTGTGACCCTTTTTACCCGGCCACAGGCGCCTGCTTCCAGTCGCTTGCCCGGTCGAGTTCTGCCACATCATCTTTTGACAGCTCCAGTCGGGTGGCTTTCATCAGCGCTGCAAGTTGTTCCACGCTGGTGGCGCTGGCAATGGGTGCCGTAAGCGACGGCCTGGCGAGCAGCCAGGCGATGGCAACAGCGGCGAGATCGGTCTGATGCCGGGCAGCTACCGAATCCATTGTAGCCAATATGGCCATTCCCCGGTCATCCATATATTTTTTCATGCCGCCACCCCGCGCGCTCTTGCTGAAATCGGCTTCAGTGCGGTATTTGCCGGTGAGAAACCCGCTGGCCAGCGAAAAATAGGGAATGACGCCCAGGGACTCTTCCACGCAAAGGCGTTCATATTCTACCTCGTATTGTTTCCGGGCGTAGAGATTGTATTCCGGCTGCAGGCTTCTATAAAGCGGCAGATCGCGCTGTTTCGCGGTGGTTACTGATTCGCGGATCCTGTCTTTCGACATGTTCGACGTTCCGATCCAGCGCACTTTCCCGGCTTTGATCAGCGCATCATACGCTTCGAGGGTGGCCTCTACCGGGGTAGATAAGTCATCAAAATGCGTCTGGTACAGATCGATATAATCGGTCTGCAGCCGGCGAAGCGAATCCTCTGCCGCCTGCAAGATATATTTTTTGGTCAATCCATTTTTACCATCACCCATATCACTGCCCACCTTGGTACCAATAAGGACTTCACTGCGGTTACTACGCTTCTTTACCCAGTTGCCGAGGATGGTTTCCGACTCGCCGCCGCTGTTCCCGGTTTTCCAGCGGGAATAAACATCCGCGGTATCGATGAAATTAAACCCCGAACCGGTGAAGGCATCAAGCACTTTAAAAGAATCGGGCTCGCTGATGGTCCACCCAAAGACAGTACCACCGAGGACCAGCGGTGCCACCTGCAGATCTGTTGTTCCCAGTTGTCGTTTCTTGTCCATGAGATATAGTTTTATTAATGACCGTATAAAAAAGTAACAGGAGAGGCTGATTAATTGTTTATTCACCCATGCATGCAATTGGTGACAACAATCGATCCGTTGCTCATTGCTATGCGGTACAAGGGAGTGACACAACGATGCCGGGCAGCGATACCCTGCCTGCTCCCCACCGCTTTGGCAGGCTGAACCGATTCAGTTAATTTTACCGCGGCAGGTTGCACCAGCTGCTGCGTATTATTATGACGAATGACCTGAAAAAGGAAGAAGAAAAACCGCTCAATTTTATAGAAGAAATCGTAGCAGCAGATTTACAGTCGGGGAAATACAGCTCGGTGCTCACGCGTTTCCCGCCTGAGCCGAACGGCTATCTTCACATTGGTCACGCAAAGAGCATCTGCCTCAATTTTGGGCTGGCCCAGAAATTTGGCGGAAAAACAAATCTCCGGTTTGACGATACCAACCCTGTAACGGAGGAGACCGAATATGTAGAAAGTATCAAGGAAGATGTGCAATGGCTCGGCTTTCACTGGGCCAACGAATTCTATGCGTCGGATTACTTTGAACAACTGTATGGACTGGCCGTGGAACTGATAAAAAAAGGCCTTGCCTATGTAGATGACAGCAGCAGCGAAACCATCGCCGCCGAAAAAGGTACCCCAACGGTTCCCGGCGAAAGAAACCAGTATGCAGATCGCAGCATCAATGAGAACCTGGCATTATTTGCCGACATGCGCGCGGGAAAATTCCGGGACGGAGAGAAAGTATTGCGGGCGAAAATCGATATGGCTTCTCCGAACATGCACCTGCGCGACCCGCTGCTGTACCGGATCAGGCACGCCCATCATCACCGCACCGGCGATACCTGGTGCATTTACCCGATGTACGACTTTGCCCACGGACAGAGTGACGCGCTGGAGCAGGTCACCCATTCTATATGTACCCTTGAGTTTGTGCCCCACCGGCCGCTGTACGACTGGTGCATAGAAAATCTCGGGCTTTTTCCATCGCGGCAGTACGAGTTTGCGCGGCTGAACCTGAACTACACGGTGATGAGTAAGCGCAAATTGTTACAACTCGTAAACGAAAAGTATGTAACCGGCTGGGATGACCCGCGTATTCAGACCATCAGCGGGCTGCGCCGCCGGGGCTACACACCGGAAAGCATCCGTAATTTCTGTGACCGCATCGGAGTGGCCAAACGGGAAAACCTGATTGAGCTGGGCCTGCTTGAGTTCTGCGTACGCGAGGATTTGAATAAAACCGCGTCGCGCAAAATGGTTGTTTTTGATCCGCTTAAAATTACATTGAGGAATTACCCGGAAGGCCAGACGGAAATGTTTTCCAGTGAGGATAATCCTGAGGATCCCCATACCCCGCACCGCGAAGTGCCCTTCAGCCGCGAACTCTACATTGAGCGGGAAGACTTTATGGAAGACCCGCCAAAAAAATTCTTCCGGCTGGCACCTGGCAAAAAAGTAAGACTGAAAAGCGCCTATATCATCCAGTGCGACGAGGTAATCAAAGATGAGCATGGGCAAGTAACCGGGCTGATCTGCAGTTACCTGCCTGAAAGTAAAAGCGGCGCCGATACCTCGGGCCTCAAAGTGCAGGGCACCCTGCACTGGGTGAGTGTACCGCATGCCATAGGTTGCGAATTGCGGCTTTACGACAGGCTCTTCCGGGTCGAAGATCCTGCCAATGAAGAGGGTGATTTCAAACAATATATCAATCCTGATTCACTGCAGGTCATTCCTTATGCTTATGCAGAGCCCGGGCTGCGCACAGCCGGTTTCGGTGATCGCTACCAGTTTTTGCGGAAAGGATATTTTTGCCTGGACAAAGACAGTAGCGAAGAAAAAATCATCTTTAACCGAACGGTAACCCTCAAAGATGCCTGGGCGAAAGAGCAAAAGAAAGGGTGAACCCGCCGCTTATATGTTCAGTCGCTTACGCCCATGAGTAAGCGCTGACCAGTGTTTTCCACCGGCACAGCGCTGTATTAAAATAGTTTTCGGCCAGGGAAGCCAGGCAGCAAAAAATTGTAGCCGCGTACGCTTACCTGCCTCAGGCATTGTCTTTCCTGGCCACCAGCAGCAACACAACGCCTGCACCAATAGCCACGGCACCGGCATAGGTAGGCCATCCCACCCAGTTGTTTTGTTTTTTGTTAACCTGGAGAGGCCCTAGATCCACTACCTTTTTCTCTGTCTGCACGTTGAAACCCCTGATGATGATCATGGCGATACCGATTACGATGAGAATTCCGGCAAGGATTTTCATAAACGTTCTTTTTAAGGTGAACTGTTTACATTACCAAATCCATACCACAGCAGATGTACTGCTATGGGGGAGATGTGGCGTATCCCTGTGCATTATATTCCCCGTTTTTAGGTTTTACCGGCGCATTATTGTGAAGAAAAGCGGGTTTGCCAGGCTGCTTCCAATTACCTTATCGGCCTTTTTTTGTCATTCGGCGAAGAATGCGGCCGATAAACCTAAAAAATACGTGGCAGCAGATTTCGTGTGGCATCTTTGTATCAGCAAGAACGAAATATCCAATCCTAAGAAACAATATCCAATCCTGAGAAAAGCAACCAACCCTTTGAAAAACCATCCAGCCCTGCGCAAAACTATCCAATCCTGAGCGAAACTAACCTGATCTGATTATCCCTGAAAAACCGAAATCCTGATCTGTCCATATGATCCGTTGAAAGACCATCCAACCCTGAAAAACCAGGCCTGATAAAAAAGGCAGCTTTACCCGGAACCTTATCCAGTGAACGACCATTTCCGCAAAAAGCAACCATTTGTTCCGGCCATAATAATTTATCCAGATCCCTGAAAAGACCAGCGTACCCCTTTTAACCACCCAAATCCTGAGAAAGACCAAACCGTCCGATTCCTGAACCCTAAACCATTTTTTGTCCATCCATTATCCTGTCCAAAAAAACCAGATCGTACTCAGAAATTTATTGACCAGTCCTCAACTTATTTCTCTGGGTAAAAATAAAGAGCCGTTGATCGCGGCTCTTTGTTATGTTAACTGTGGCTCTGCACTGACCTACTGTGATCGGCTTCAGAATCCTTTCCTTTCGGTATTTTTCGCGGCATTTATTTTTGCTGAAGGATAGTCAAATACGATATTACAAAACGCCTTCACGCCGACGTCCAGCTGGCTGTCGTCAATATAAAAATCGGGCGTATGGTGACCGGGCGCTTTGGCAGGATCCAGTCCTTTGGTCATTCCCCCGAGGTTAAAAAAGAAAGCCGGTGCTTTGGTACCGAAGAAGGAAAAATCCTCTGCACCCGTGGTCCACTGCTCCGTGGCCAGGTTTCCGGCTCCTGCGGCTTTGCGCAATGAGGGCACCATCATGGCTACGAGGTCAGAATCATTGAAGGTAACCAGCGTTTTAGTGTCGATGTTCACTTCCACGGTTGCGCCGTTAGCCGCTGCGATATCTTCGGCCATGCGGCGCACCCGCTGGTGTACTTCCTGCTGCATGCCAGAGTCCAGTGTACGGATCGTTCCTTCCAGCATGGCTTCTTCCGGTATGATATTACTGCGGATACCGCTGTGAAATTTACCGACGGAGATCACGACAGGCGCCTTCACGATATTTTCCTGCCGGCTTACGATCGTCTGCAGCCCGTTGATGATTTGGGTAGCGGTCACGATGGGATCCACGCTGCCCCAGGGGGCCGCACCATGCGCCTGTTTGCCTTTCACTTTGATGGTAAACCAATCGCTGCTGGCCATGAATGGACCGGCTTTATAGCGGATGGAACCCGACTCGACACCGGAAGCGATATGCAGGCCAAAAACCGCATCCACATGCGGGTTGTCCATCACCCCTTCTTTTACCATGACGGGTGCACCGCCCTCTTCATCGCCCGGAGGACCTTCCTCGGCCGGCTGGAAAATAAATTTCACGGTACCGGCTATGTCGTTCTTCATCGATGCCAGCACCTCGGCAGTTCCCATCAGTATGGCCACGTGGCTGTCGTGCCCGCAGGCATGCATCACGGGCACCCGCTGCCCGTTGTAATCCGCCGAGTCGTGCGATGCAAAGGGAAGCGTCACGCGTTCAAAAACCGGCAGGGCATCCATATCGGCCCGAAGCGCAATCACGGGCCCGGGTTTACCCCCTTTCAAAATACCTACCACGCCGGTTTTCGCTATGCCTGTCTGCACGGCAATACCCAGGCTTTTCAGGTGCCTGGCGATCAGTTCAGCGGTTTTAAATTCGCGGTTACCGAGCTCCGGGTGCTGGTGGATAGCCCTTCTCCACTGGATCACTTTCTGTAACTCGGCTGTCGATCGTTTATCGATTTGCTGCTGGATCGTCTGGGCGCCCGACTCCAGGGAAAGAAGGCATACAAAAGTGGTAAGGAAAGGCAGTTTTCTCATACATCAGTTAATTAGTTGGGTACAATTTAGGTAAACGAAGCCTAAATACAGGTTGAATTTGCGACAGACCATATTGTAAGACAGGGTCGGCGGAAGCCAGCTATTGAGACCAGTCCCACGCCACAACCACCCAGTTCTCCCCGGCAATACAATGTGTATCAATCGGCCGAAAGCCGATTTTTTCATGCGCGCGGAGTGACCTCGTATTGCGTTCGGAGATTTCAGTAATCAGGAGGTCGTACCGCGGACTGTAACAGTGGAGGTGCATCGCATACAACAGCGAAAAGACATGGCGGCCGCGGAAACGCTCGGCAACGCAGACCTGGCCCATCACGTACCAGCGGCGGTGCTTAAGCGGTTCGCCGCGGTACATCACGCGGGAAAGCCCGTTGAACAACTCCGCCAGCTCCGGCACGGTACCGGCTGATTCCGGGGTCATCACCAGCGCATACCCCGCGAGGTGATCACCGTCTTTTACCAGGATTGCCGGGGCACAGTCGTTCAGCTGCCTGAGTTGTATACCTGTATGGGCAATGGTTACGAAGCCCTGTTCTTTTTCGACGGCTGCCGGCTGCATACCGCGCAGGTTGAGCTGCTGTAAAGCCAGTATTTGTTCCAGTTCCCGATCGGTGCTGGCGGTGACTGCGTACATAATGTATCTGAATACCTGCCCGACGAAGGCTGGCAGGATTATTTATATTCGCCGAACACTTCCCGGAGCGTATCGGCAATCTCGCCCAGGGTACAATTATTTTCTACGGCGGCGATCACAGCCGGCATGATGTTGCCGCCATTGCTGGCGAGGTCATTGAGCTCCTGCAAGATGGCATCACAACGGGCATGGTTGCGTTGCTTTCGGACCCGCTCCAGTTTTTTCGTCTGCTCCACCCGGATGCTGTCATCGATTTTGAAGGAAGGGTTTACCCGCTCTTCTGCAGCAATGAATTTATTGACGCCCACGATAATTTTTTCATTGCTTTCCACGGCTTGCTGCTGGCGGTAGGCGCTCCGTGCTATTTCCTGCTGCATAAAGCCTTCCTCGATGGCAGCGACACTTCCGCCCATGGCATCGATTCGCTGTATCAGCGCGAGCGCTTCCGCTTCCAAAGCCGCCGTCAATGCTTCCACGTAATAAGAACCGGCGAGCGGATCCACGGTATCGGCGACGCCACTCTCAAAAGCAATAACCTGCTGGGTGCGCAGCGCAATCGTGGCGGCTTCTTCGGTGGGCAGGTTCAGCGCTTCATCATATCCGTTAGTATGGAGCGACTGCGTACCGCCGAGCACGGCCGACAGGGCCTGCACGGTTACCCGGGCAATATTGTTGAGCGGCTGCTGAGCAGTGAGGGTGCTTCCGCCCGTCTGGGTGTGAAAACGCATCATCATAGCACGGGGATCAGTGGCGCCGAGTTCCTGCATGATCGCTGCCCACATTTTCCTGGCGGCGCGGAATTTGGCTACTTCTTCGAAGAGGTTATTATGGGCATTGAAAAAAAACGACAGCCGCCGGCCAAATACATTGATGTCCATTCCCTTTTCCATCGCCGCTTTCACGTAGGCTTTGCCATTACTCAGGGTAAAAGCCACTTCCTGCACAGCAGTACTGCCGGCTTCGCGGATATGATATCCGGAAATGGAAATCGTATTCCATTTCGGCAGCTCCGCCGCACACCACTCAAAAATATCCGTGATGATGCGCATAGACGGGCGCGGCGGATAGATATAGGTTCCCCGCGCAGCATATTCTTTCAGGATATCATTCTGGATGGTTCCCTGCAGTTGTTTCAGGTCGGCCCCCTGCTCTTTTGCCAGCGCCACATAAAAAGCAAGCAAAATAAAACCGGTGGCATTAATGGTCATGGAGCTGCTGATCTTTTCCAGCGGGATACCTTTAAACAAGGTCCGCAAATCATCCAGGCAGGTGATGGATACGCCTACTTTGCCCACCTCTCCTTCTGCCAGCGGGTGATCGCTGTCGTACCCCAGTTGGGTCGGCAGGTCAAATGCCACGCTGAGCCCCATCACGCCCTGGCTCAGCAGGTAATGATAGCGCTTATTGCTTTCTTCCGCTGTGCTGAAACCCGCGTACTGGCGCATCGTCCACATCCGGCCGCGGTACATGTCCTCCTGCACCCCCCGCGTGAACGGGAACTGACCAGGCAATTCCATTCCCGCCGCAGGCGGCACATCGCCGGCCATGTAACAGGTTTTGACAGGCATCCCGCTTTCTGTATGTATCAATTTTTTATCCATATCGAAATTCTTTTACCGCATTCTTGCAGGACGGCCTGTGCCCCGCAACACCAGTTAGTTCCTGTAAACTTACGGATAAGGACCGGGATTGGTCCAAGGTCGCAGGCAACGATGCGCTGATCAGGGAAGGAGTACCGGCCGGTGGGCTGACCCATTTTTTCCAATCGTCAAAACAAAGCTGACGCCGGCAGGCGTGGTCGGCAGGTTATAGAACGATGGTTTTATTTTCAGGCTGAGATCATTGCTGATGTCAAAATCCTTCAGGTGACCATCAACGGTAGCATCGACCACGTTGAGCGCCCAGAAGAAAAGAAAGAACAGCACTGAGTAGTCAATGTCTTTGCGGTAAGAGTTGCGGTAAGACTGAAGAGAATACGTATCGCCTGCCAATACCCTGCTCTGCAGCTGGGGGTCTACCTTGCTCAGCGGGAACAGCACCGAGTCTGCCGTATTGCGGTTGATGGCCGCGAAGTAGGCAAATTTGACCTTATTATAATTGACGTGGTTGTAATTGAATATGGCTCCGGTGATGCCGAGTGCGGCGTACACGATGGGAATCTTCCAGTATTTCCGGTTGTAGGCCTGTCCCCAGCCGGGCAGGATGAGCGACCGCATGGTTGCTTTTTTGGGATCATGCTTTTTATGCCCGTTGGAATCCACCGGCACTTTTTTCACTTCCACCGCTTCCACACCCAGCAACCGCATGCGGGCCGTATCCACTTTTTTCTGGGCAAGTAACCCGGCCTGCATAAAAACCAGTAACACCGGTATTAAAAAAATCCTTCGCTTCATAGGTTGTCAATTGGCCTGCACGCCTAACTGATCCAGTATCCGGTTAAGCGCATCCAGTGATTCATATTCAAGGCTGATCTGGCCGGAACCTTTTTTGCTGTGTGTCAGCCTTACCCGCGTGCTGAAATAGGAAGCTAAATTATCTTCAATTTTTTTGTAGGCATGCGGCAGGGCGGAATTTACCGTTTGTTTAACGGGCGTGGCGGTCTTATACAGTTTGCGGACCAGTTCCTCGGTCTGGCGGACCGACAAACGCCGGTCAACCACCTCGTGAAAAATATACAGTTGCTTATCCACCGTGTCTACGTTTACGAGAGCGCGTGCATGACCCATGCTAACGACGCCACTGCGGACGGCAACCTGGATATCAGGCGGCAGCCGAAGCAGCCGTATATAGTTGGCCACCGTACTCCGCTCCTTACCCATCCGTTCGGCTACCTGCTCCTGTGTGTGGTCCAGTTCATCCATCATCCTTTTATAGCTGAGAGCGATTTCGATGGCATTCAAATCTTCGCGCTGCAGGTTTTCCAGGAGCGCCAGTTCAAGCAGCTGGCTGTCGTTTGCCTGCCGGATATAGGCAGGTAAATCGGTGAGGCCGGCGATCTTGGCCGCCCTAAAACGCCGCTCGCCGGATATCAGCCTGTAGCGGCCCCCGGGCATCGAAGACACGGTAATCGGCTGGATGATGTCGTGCATTTTTATCGACGCGGCCAGTTCCTGCAGCGCCTGGTCATCAAAATGATGGCGGGGCTGCTTGGGATTGGTTTCTATCTGCTCCAGCGGGATGCGTAAGATGCCGGTAGCCTGTTCCACTACGGCGCTCTTCAGCGTTCCTCCTGTCGTTTTCAAATCTGCGTCTATACTTTGCAGTAAGGAACGAATGCCTTTGCCCAGCGCATCTTTATTTTGTTTGGGGCTATTCATGTTCATGTGTTGTAGGCAGTGAAAGCAGCACCACCGGTATTGTGGCCCGGCTTACTATAGCGGCCTGGTATTATTCCAGGATGCGCTCTTCCTGCTTTATTTTGGTCATGTTGTTTTTCTGGAGCACCTCCTTGGCAAGGTTCAGGTAATTCATCGCGCCTTTGCTCACCGCGTCATAGAGGATCACCGGCTTGCCGGCACTGGGCGCCTCGCTGATTTTAGAGTTCCGGTGAATGATGGTGCTGAACACCATATCGTCGAAATGTTTTCTCACCTCGCTCACCACCTGGTTGCAGAGCCGCAGGCGGCCGTCATACATCGTCATCAGGATGCCCTCGATGGCAAGCTCCTGGTTGAGCCGGTTCTGTACTATTTTAATGGTGTTGAGCAGTTTGCCGAGGCCTTCCAGCGCAAAGAATTCGGTTTGCACCGGCACTATTACCGAGTCGGCTGCCGTGAGCGCGTTTACCGTAATCAACCCGAGCGACGGAGAGCAATCGATCACGATAAAATCATAATTGTCCCGGATCGGCGTCAGCAGCGCTTTCAGCACCCCCTCGCGGTTGGGATAATTAATCATTTCAATCTCTGCCCCTACCAGGTCAATATGGCTGGGCACCACATCGAGGTAGGGAATATCAGATTTCAGGATCACTTCCCGTACCGGCGTTTCGTTGACCATGCAGTCGTACAAACTCTTCGTCACGTTGTGTAAATCGAAGCCGGTACCGGTGGTACTGTTGGCCTGGGGATCTGCATCCACCAGCAACGTCCGGTATTCCAGTACCGCAAAACTTGCCGCCAGGTTAATGGCGGTGGTGGTTTTGCCCACCCCCCCCTTTTGATTCGCAATACCAATAATTCTTGCCATAACTGTTGTTCTCCTGCCAGGTGTTGATTCAGATCGATCACCGGCTGATTTATTTTCCGGCTGCCTCTAAAGCCCGGCATCGTTGTGTCACTCCCTTGTACCGCAGCGCAGCATTAGCCGGTACTCCCCGGTGTCCGGGCGCCGGAGCATCGGCCCCTGGCCATTGCCATTGCGGTAAAGTTGTACGCAATACCCAATACCGCAAAATTTAGTTTTGCCCACCGGCCGGAGACTGCTTTAGTTAACCGCAACTGCAGTAATCTGCTGCCGACCAGTTAATTTTGCCCGGTTGCAAAGCTGGAATGGGAAACCGCCGCTTGCCTGCGGCAAAAATAATGTTTCGGCATCCATCCGCAGTGCATTTTTAACGCCAGGGGCCCCTGCGGAAGCTGGTGGACAACCAAATGGCCAATAAACTGTTATTCAGCTGGTAAGCTATTTTTAACCCCGGAAAAAAAATGAACCGGCAGCCATCACTATTATGATTACGATTATCAGCGGCACGAACAGGAAGGACAGCAATACCAGTAAGGTCGCGGAACTCTACCGCCGGCTGCTCGGAGACAAAGGCATAGCCGTCAGCCTGCTTTCGCTGGAAGGACTTGACGTCAGCGCCCGCACGCCCGCCATCGAACAGCTCGAAAAAGATGTGTTGTTGAAAACCGAGCGCTTTATTTTTATCGCCCCGGAATACAACGGGAGCATTCCGGGTGTATTAAAATCGCTTATTGACAATACTGATGTTAAAAAAATATGGGGTGGAAAAAAGGCCCTCCTCACCGGCGTATCCACCGGGCGCGCGGGCAACCTCCGTGGCATGGAGCATCTTACCGGCATACTCCAGTATGTAAAAATGCACGTGCATCACAACAAGCTGCCCATTTCGGTGGTGGATAAACTGCTCAACGGCACGTCCACGATTAGCGACAAGACCACGCTTCAGGCAATCGATGAACAGCTGACCGAATTCCTGGACTGGAAATAATCGGGAACCGATAACAGCCCTAAAGGAAATGAAATTTGACCATCATATAATTTTTTGCCTATGCGCAGTCCCGGTTTCCTCCTCACGATTCTCGTCATCATGCTACTGCTGGATTTCTATGTTTTCCAGGCGGTAAAAATGGTCAGCCAGGGCGCTTCTCCCAGGGCAAGAATGGTTATCTACGGGATATACTGGACCATTTCTGTGATTACGGTACTGCTGTTGCTGGGCATGTCGTTCGTTCATTACGAACAATGGCCGCGGTCGGTGAGAACCTATCTTTTCGCAACGCTACTGGGCTTATTTTTTGCAAAGATCATTGCTGTGGTGTTTTTCCTCCTGGATGATATCCGGCGCGTGGTGCAATGGGCTTCCGGGAAACTATTTTTTCGCAATACCGAAGGTGAAGGGCCGAGCGGCCAGGGCACTGGCATTTCCCGATCCATATTTTTGAGCTGGCTGGGGCTGGGTGCAGGCACCGCGCTTTTCGGCACCCTGCTCTACGGATTCAGCAATAAATACAATTACCATATCCGCCGGCTGAAGTTGACTTATGCCAACCTGCCCGAAGGATTCCGGGGATTGAAAATTGTACAGATCAGCGATATCCACAGCGGCAGCTTCACCGATAAGGCGGCCGTGAACAAGGGTATCGATAAGGTACTCAAAGAAAAACCAGATCTTATTTTATTTACCGGTGACCTGGTGAATGACCGCGCCGTTGAAATGGAGCAGTACATGGATGTGTTCAGCCGGCTGAAAGCACCATTGGGCGTATACTCAACCCTCGGCAACCACGACTATGGTGATTATTATTACGGTCACAACCCTACCGGCGCACTCGCGGAAGAAAAAGCGGCCAACCTGGCGCGACTCAAAGCAATTCATGGTGAACTCGGCTGGCGCCTGCTGCTGGATGAACATGTGGCGCTGGAAAGAAACGGGCAGCAGATTGCCCTCATTGGCGTTCAGAATATCAGTGGCATGGCGAGATTCCATTCTTACGGAAACATGCAGCAGGCGCATGCCGGCACTGACAAGTACCCGTTCCGGATACTGATGAGCCACGATCCCAGTCACTGGGATTCAGAAGTACAGCCCCGGTACGGAGATGTTGACCTTACGCTGGCCGGCCATACCCATGGCATGCAGTTCGGCGTGGAGCTACCCGGCTTTAAATGGAGCCCGGTGCAATATGTATACAAAGAGTGGGCGGGCTTGTATGAAACCGAAAGGCAGAAATTGTATGTTAACCGCGGGTATGGCTTTATCGGTTATCCCGGCCGCGTGGGCATCCTTCCAGAAATAACCGTTATCGAACTGGCCTGACAGCCTGCAAGTAATTTCGCTGCCGCTGTATGATCTCCATAACAGTAGCGTTTTCCCGTCCAGGGAAAAAAATGCGCCGGGTTAAACTACCGGCAATTTTCCGCGTCATACCGCCGTTTATCAGTAATCATGCGGCCACTACCCCTCTATGCATAACATACGCGTCCTTTTAATCCTGCTGGCCTTGCTGCCGGGTCCGGAGCATTGCTGTGCACAGGTGGGCAGGCTGGAGAAGCTTTTTGCGGGGAGGGATACCACCGCCGTGATGGATTCGCTGCTGGTGGGTTTTGATACTTACCTCGATTCCCTGCTGGCCCCGAAGAGCAACCTTACGGCAACCGCAGGTTTCGGCAACCAGCATTTCAGCCTGAAGAACAATGCATTCAATGCAGCTGCCTCGGATACCCGGCAGTTATCTGTTTTACCAGCGCTGACCTACTATCACAAAAGCGGTTTGGGCATTTCCGCAACCGGCTTCCTGACACAGCTATGCAACAGGCTCCAGTTCTACCAGTACGCCATTACCCCTTCCTATGATTACAGCGGTAAGCATTTTGCGGCCGGTGTTTCCTGGAGCAGGTATTTTGGCAAGGATACGGTTTCCCTGGACGCCAGCCCCTATAACAATGACTATTACGGTTATGCATTACTGCAGCGCGGGCACTGGCGGTTAGGCATGACAGTTGGATATGCCTCGGGAAGTTTCAACGACCGGCTCACTTACTCCGATTCCCTCCGGCGGTACAACAGCCAGCAGCAGCAATACGAATGGGTCCATTATACGAAAACGATCCGGACCAGTAACACCTTAAGAGATATTTCTGTATCAGTGATAGTCCGGCGGGAATTCAGCTGGTACGGCGTCTTCGCCGCAAAGGATGGCCTGACGCTGAGTGTGGGGGCTTCCCTGGTCACGGGTGCTTCGCAGCTGAATACCGCTACGGTGGTGAAATACAGTACCAAAAAAATAGTATTGTCAAGGTTTACAAGAAGTTACCGGGGCGCAGATGGCAACGGATACCAGCTACAGTCCGCAGCGCTGTCGGGTTCGCTCTTTTATTCCTGCGGGCGAGTATCGGTGATGCCCTCTCTTTTTGCAGACTATTATTTGCAGGACAGCGAGCGAAAATTGAGCTCGTTGTTCAGCCTGTCAATAGCCTATGTAGTGTTCTAGAATTAAGATATTTTTGTGTTGTCTTAACCTTATTTAACTTCTGATCCATTCCTGTGGCATATAACTTGAGGATTATCTTACAAATAAAAATGCTACCATGAAGAAGAAAATTCTGCTCCCCCTCACTTTGCTGATGCTGGTTTCAGCAATGGGTTTTTCCCAGGGTCGTGTACCTTTTTTCCAGCTCGGCGTTAAAGGCGGTGTCAACTTTACCAAGATCGACGGCCAGTCTTTTTCCAATGAATTCAAGTATGGTTACCAGGCCGGAGCTTTTGCAACGGTGAAGATCACCAACCATATCCAGATCCAGCCCGAGGTGATGTTCAACCAGTACAATACGCGGGTGGATACGGCGTATAACAACGTGCTGAATGTAAAAAATCTGAAAGACGTACAACTCAACTACCTGACCGTTCCTTTGCTACTAAACCTGACGCCGGCAAAGTTTATTTCCTTCCAGGTCGGCCCGCAATTCGGGGTGCTGCTCGACAAACACAAGAATCTTTTTGAAAATGGAAAGGATGCATTTTCCGGCGGTGACTTATCGATGCTCGCCGGCGTACAGCTGAACCTGGCCGGTTTCAGGCTGAGTGGCCGTTACGTGGTGGGGCTCACCAATATTAATGATGCCGGCAACAGTAACAAATGGAAGAACCAGGGTTTCCAGGTGAGTGTGGGTTTACGGATTATATAAAAAATCGGCAGGTAATAATAAATGCCCCCTCCTCCAGGGGGCTTTTTGCTGACTGGTCGGCATATGGTATGTTTGCAAAAAAGACAGCAATGGACAGGAAAGAAAGCATCGCGGCAGCATGGGCGAACCGGGAACTACTCAAGGACACAGCCTATAGTGACGCCGTGAGGGCAGTAATCGAGGAAGTGGACAAGGGAAGGCTGCGAACCGCGGCTCCGGCGGAGGGCGGATGGATAGTAAATGAATGGGTGAAGCAGGCCATACTGCTTTATTTCAGCATACAGCCGATGCAGACCTGGACAATGGAGCCGTTTGAATTTTATGACAAGATGTTACTGAAGAAAGACTATGCCGCGCTGGGCGTGCGCGCTGTGCCGCATGCCGTGGCGCGCTACGGGGCGTACATCGCGCGTAACGTGGTGCTGATGCCCAGCTATGTAAATATCGGGGCCTATGTAGATGAAGGCAGTATGGTGGACACCTGGGCAACCGTGGGCAGTTGTGCGCAGATCGGAAAAGGCGTGCACCTGAGTGGTGGCGTAGGTATTGGCGGGGTGTTGGAACCGTTACAGGCCAGCCCGGTCATTGTTGAAGACGGTTGTTTTATCGGCAGCCGCTGTATTGTGGTGGAAGGGGTGCGCGTGGAAAAAGAGGCTGTGCTCGGGGCCAATGTGGTGCTGACGCAATCAACGAAGATCATTGATGTAAGCGGGCCGGAGCCGGTTGAATATAAAGGAAGAGTCCCGGCAAGAAGCGTGGTGATTCCCGGCACGTACAACAAGAAATTTGCAGCCGGCGAATATGGTGTAGGTTGTGCGCTGATAATCGGTCAGCGCAAAACCAGTACGGATTTAAAGACCAGCCTCAATGACGCATTGAGGGATTTCAATGTAGCCGTTTAAGAAAAATAAGACCGGTGGCGGACGGTGGTGCGCTCCGCCGCGAAAGGATATGACAGCAACGCGGCAGTCCGTTACCGTAACCGGATTTATTCTTACGTTTTTAGGGGCGATCTTGTTCTCCACGAAGGCGATCATCGTAAAGCAGGCATTTGCCCGTACGCCGGTGGATCCCCTTTCCCTCCTCACGGTACGCATGTTGTTTTCCCTGCCGTTTTATATCGGGACTGCGATTGTTACCGGTAAGCAAAAAGACAATGTACCCATTACAGTAAAACAAGGGGCCTGGGTAATCATCCTCGGTTTGTTTGGGTATTATATCAGCAGTTATCTCGACTTCACTGGTCTACAATTTGTTTCTGCGGGCCTGGAACGGCTGATACTTTTCCTATATCCCACGTTCGTGATGCTGATCAGTGCATTTGTATTCAGGGAGAAGATCAGCAGGATGCAGGTGCTGGCCCTGTTGCTCACATATACGGGTATCGCCATTGCTTATGCCGGTGAGCTGAGGGTCGAGGCCGCAGGTCCGTCTTTTTTCTATGGCAGCATTTTGATCCTTATTTGTGCGGTTACCTATGCGGTATATATTGCGGGGAGCGGTAAAATTATTCCGAGAGTGGGGGCAACCAAATTCACCGCCTATGCGATGTTGTCGGCCACCGCGGGGATTCTCCTGCATTATATATGGGCAGGAAACTTCCAGTTGCTGCATTCTGGAACGGCATACTGGGGTTATGGTATACTGCTGGCGTTGCTGGCTACGGTGATTCCTTCATTCCTGATTTCTTTTGGCATGAAGCAGATCGGGTCGAACAATGTGGCCATTATTTCGGGCATTGGGCCGGTATCGACGATCCTGCAGGCTCATTTTATCCTGGGAGAAAAAATCTTTGCGGAACAGTTGGCAGGTACTGCGCTGGTGGTGGCCGGGGTGCTGCTGACGGGGTGGAGATGCAGGGCCACCCGGCCGGAAAAAAACTAATACTTTCCGTGAATTTTATTCAATTACCGCCTATATTTGCAGCCCTGATTCGGGTTACCGTTCACCCCGGTACCTGTATAATACAACTGCCCAGGTGGCGAAATTGGTAGACGCACTGTGTTCAGGTCGCAGCGTTCGCAAGGATGTGATGGTTCGAATCCATTCCTGGGCACTACACCCCTCTTTCTGAGGGGTTTTTTTATGGCCTGAAACACCATCCAGTCAAGGCTTCCAGCGAAATACCTTTCTTTTGGCTTCCTTTAATTTGCCCTTATTTTCTCATTCTTTGTACCCCCGCTGTACCTCAGGGTACACGGTCGGAGTATTTTTCATACCTTACAGAAACCATAATCAAACCAAAGTCAAATGAGTGTAATTCTCAGAAAGCGTAAAAATGCGGATGGTACAACCTCCCTACGATTAGACATTTATCGCAACGGTCAAAGAACTATTGAAACCCTGAAACATCTGAAGCTTTCCAAAACTTCTAACCTCACAGACCGTGAAGAAAACAAGAAAATTTTACAGCAGGCTGAAGCCATCAAAGTAATGAGAGCGGCTGAACTAGAGGCAAATAACTACAACATGGTAACCGATGCCGGCAAAAAAACGGTTATTACTGCCTGGATGCAGGCCTATATAGACGATTACACCAAAAAGGACAAAAGGAATATGCAGGGCGTCTTAAACCGCTTTTCAACCTACCTCAAGGAACTCAAAAAGACTGACTTGACCTTTGGCAGTCTTAACGAATTATTGATTGAAGATTTCATCGATTATTTAGAGCAAACCAGCACTGGCGAAGGAGCCGCTTCCTATTATAACAGATTTCGGAAAATGATTAAACATGCCTTCAGAAAGAAAATGCTAAAAGACAATGTGCTGGACCTGGTAGAACGCAAAGTGAAGGGCAAGGCAAAAAAGAAAGACACTTTAACGATGGAGGAGATAAGGACCCTTAGTGCCACCCCAACCGAAAGCCGTGAAGTAAGGAAAGCATTTCTTTTCAGCTGTGTCACCGGTCTGAGATGGTGCGACATAAAGCCCCTAAACTGGAAGTCAATCGATTTGCAAAACAAGCTAATGACCGTAAAGCAAACGAAGACCGGCGAATTTTTAACTGTACCATTAAATGAGGTTTCAATTAAGCTTTTAGGAGCACCAGGAAGCCCCGTGGAAACAGTATTCAATTTACCAACCGCTAACGGTGCAAACAAGACGGTAAAAGCTTGGGTTAAGCGTGCAAAAATTAATAAGACTATTACCTGGCACAATGCCCGGCATTCATTTGGGACCAACTTAATATTTCACGACGTCGCGATGCTAACGGCATCAAAGCTCTTGGGACATACTACTACCAAAATGACTGAGCGATATGTGAAAGCAGCAGAAGAAATGAAGCAGGTAGCAACTGATAAGTTGAATTTTGAATTGTAACGGAGGAATTGATTATATAAAAAACTTGTTAAATGAATTCAGACATTATTTCATTCATTCAGTTTGATGTTTCTTTTGCATTAAACAAATTGCAGAACCAAGTTGACGATCAAAAATTAAAGGATTTATTAATAAGAAGCGACAGAAAGCTTTTTGATTCAGCTAAATTGGCAGAATATTTATCAGAAGTATCAATAATGAATACCTTTCTTTTAAGAGATATCGTAACAAAAGCAATCAAAGTAGTTGAAATATATAATAACGATTTTGTGAAATTAGAACAAATAGAAAATGAGGATCCTAACTCTTTTGGTACACCAACGCCTTTTGAATGTATTGAAATTCAGGGATCAAACATATCGGACTCCACAGATAGCCAATATTCAAAAAAAATATTTATTGAGAAGGGTGGTTTTGAAATTTTTAAAAGTCAACACTTTGCAAATAAATCCGCTCTAATTCTTAACTTGATTACGGCCGCCTATCCGGAGCTCCGTGAATTACCTCCACCGAAAAAAGATAATACCAGTAATAGTACTAATAAAGGTTTTAAGCTAAAAGTTGAAATTGACAGCGAAAGCTGCTACCATTTGCTTCTGACGAATTTTATTGACACATCCACTACAAAGAAATCTTTTAAATCGCTTTTTGACGAAAAAGAAAAAAGTGAAAAAGTAGAGTGGGTAGGCACATTGGCAGAACTTGCAAGATTTACTTTTTTATTACATAATGACCATGAAAGTACAGGCAACAAAGCATCATGCATCAAAAGTCAAGGAATTTATAAAACTGCAAGTAATCTGTTTTCCTATAAAGGCAAAACAATAGATTCTGAAAAACTTAAAAACAACAATAGGGAAATTAAAGACAGGGAGCGTTTGACATTATTATTAAAAGCCGTGAAACATCTCCAGGCACCGGTATCCAATACACGTAAATAGCTGTGTATTTATCAATCTTAAACTATTAAACACCCTAAAACACACTGCTACTAAGCATTTCCACTACACCAACTACACGGCAACTACACCATATGCCATTGGCATTCCTTTGCTTTACTCTTCATTCTATTTTTACCCTCGTTAACGGCAAACCGGTTGTCAATTCTCAAATTTGTAATTTTTTTTAAATGGAACAATTATTAAACAAGGTACTGACCTTCGAACAGGGATGCCAGTATCTAGGCTATGCGAAAAGCTATGTTTACAAATTAACTAGTGCAGGTATTTTGCCCTACAGCAAGCCCAACGGTAAAAGTATATTCTTTGACAGGGAAAAGCTTGAGGCGTGGATGCTAAGCAATTCAAGTTCGTCTGCAAACGAGAAAGAGATACAAGCAGCTGTATATACTACAAATCATAAATAAAAAAGCCACCCTGTTAGGTGGCCAAGAAAATAAATTCCAACAAATGCAATTTACTGAAAAAATAGTTATTTCCCGCTTATTACCTTATACAAATAAAAAGGGCGAAACTAATGCCGGTTGTGTTCCGGTTGACAGCGATTTTTACACTGAGATGTACGATATTAAATCAGGTAAGTACAGGGGCATTGTTGAAGAAACGCGTGCCATAAAAAATAAGGGCGATCGGAGTGCCTTTAAACAAAGTAAACTCCCTTCTTTGTCGATTTCTGGTAGATTCAGAAAATGGCGTAGTACCGAAAACCTCGTACAGCACAGCGGGCTCTTAAATATTGACATTGACTCCGACACAAATCTACACATACAAGATTGGTCAGCCTTACGTGATGACATTTCCAAAATTCAATTTGTTGTAGCCTGTTGGCTCTCCGTCTCAAGTCGAGGTGTCACCCTTGTAATTAGAATAAAACCGAATAGGCATAAAGAAACGTTTTATTACATGGCGGATTACTTTGAACAAATTTGGGACATTCGCATCGACCGCGGATGCAATGATGTTACCCGCCAGCGTTATACTAGCTACGACCCTGATATATTCATCAACGATTATTTTGAAACTATTCCGATTGTAGAACCAACCGAACAATGGCTGACAAGAAAAAGCTCTGAAGACGCACCTCCGGTATTTACCATAGTTGGCGAGCCGGATGCAGAAATAAATTTCTTGAATGCGGTGAGATATGTTGAAAATTCAAGATCAGCTTTCGTTTTTGAAGAGGGGTCTAAATATTTTTTTCTTCGTGGAGTTGCAGCACACTGTAATATTTTCGGCATGAGCGAACACGTTTGCGAACAGCTTGTGTTCACTCATTTTGCAGACAAAACAGATATCAAAAATGATGCACTTCAAAAACCAATAAAAGACATTTATAAAGCCTATAAATCTCAACATGGCACTTATGAAGTAAGTATAAAGAAGCAACGTAGGGAAATAAAACTTCGCTGGGCACTAATTCAGTCTTTCCTTCACGCGGGCGCTCATCCAACTTCAGCACAACTTGAAGTCCTTGCAGCTGAACATGATATTAATTTACCCATTGTAGAATGGATTTCAAAAGCTGCTTTTCAAGAACTCGCGACAGAATTTGGTTTTGATAATTTTCATACATTTAAAAAAGCTATAGTGTTATTGGCGCGGAAATGGATAATACGAAAAAATATTATTTCTGAACGCCTTGAAATGCGCCTTATCGGAAGCAGTCGATGGGAGCAAGTAAACATCAATACTTTTTTTTGCTACCTGGTAGGCGAAAAATGGCAAAAAATAAAGAAAGAAGAACTAAAAGCCATACTTGACAGTGACCATATTGAACAATTTAATCCTTTCGTTGACTATTTCAATTCAATAACACACGACGAAACTGAAGACTGGATTACTAAATTAGCCGCCCACATCACCGTTCGCGAAAACCAAGAATTCTGGCAAACGCAATTCAAAAAAGCTTTGGTGAGGTCTATTGCTTGTGCATTGGGCGAAGATGTAAACAGGATTTTGATGGTGTTATATGGCGCAAAGCAGGCAACCGGCAAAACTACATTTATACGCTCTCGTTGTCCTTGGGATGGGAAGCAATATTATACCGAATCACCGATAAGTGGAACCCCAAAAGACGTGGCTATCAGGTTATCTGAAAATTTTATATACAATTTGGAAGAGCTGGAAGGGTTACATAAGCAAGAGGTTTCAGCTTTTAAAGCTATGATTTCACAGGCAACTATTAAAGAACGTCGGTCCTATGCAACATATGAAGAAACCCGGAGGCGAAGGTGTAACTTTTGGGCAAGCACCAACGATAAATCTATACTTCATGATACAGAAAACACCCGTTGGTTAATTTTTGAGATTACTGTTATCAACTGGGACTATAAAAAACATATTGACATTAAAAAGGTTTGGGCACAAGCGTATTATTTATATAAAAGTGGATTCGAGTACGCCCTCACAGCGGAAGAAACTCTTCTCCAGGCAAAATCTAATGAAGGATACCGCCATGTAAAAGCTGAAGAAGAATTGATTGCCTTGCATTTTAGTTTACCCAGCAAGGATAACAAAGGACAGTTTTTTACTTCAACCCAAATTGTTCATGAACTGAGCCGAGTATATAAGAAAATAAATATTTACCCCGCCTATATTGGCCGGGCCGTAAAAAAGGTATTGGGTATTGAATCGATTGTTAACAAGGTTAATGGAGTGGTTCACAGGGGATATTGGCTAATCAGCAGCGTCCCTGCATCAAGCGATAATTAATTTCACAGTAACAGGCGGAAATATAGTAATAGCATAAAAGTTTGTAAGTCAACAACTCCAAATGTAAGTTACAGCGGTTACAGTAAAAAACAATTATATTAGGCTTATAAGAAATTAAATATAAAAGGTAATCCACTATTATAATACTGTAACTACTGTAACCGGAATCTATAATATTAATTTTCAATTGCTTATACGGTTACAATAGAATCTGAAATGCTGTAACGTTTTGTAACCTCTAAAAAGGTAAAGTTACTTTTTCCTAAATCATGAAATTTTTAATCCGCCAGCCACTTCAACAGAATACTAATACGATTTTAGGATTGACATTCCTATTTACGTTGTCCGAAATAACATTCATAAATTACAAAAGAATATTGCACACAATTCAAGAATTCCTAAATCGGAAAGAGTTAAATAAAAGTAATGCTGATAGATTTGCTTTTACAAGAGAAATAATAACACTAATGAATAACCCATAAAACAATTTATTAATCAATCAGAATTCAATACCGATAAGTAAATAACACCAATTAACAGGAAGAACGCAATTATTCCATTGGCTAAATAGGCAAAGTTCCCAAATAATTTAGGTTTAAAATACAAACAACCTATGCCAAGAATTTCAAATTACCCAACTTTTTTTGAGGATTGCAAAACCATAAACATTTTCGATTTATTGAAGTGGGGGTATCTAAGGCAAAATGCATGCAAAAGCGGAATTATTACATGGAGGCGCGGCGATGAAACAAACAGCGAAATATTTGTGATAATAAACACTCGTACTGAATTTCCTTTCCTGGAAGTAGATTATAAATTCAATGATAAGCCGATAAAATACCGGGTCAAGTTGGTTACCATTGCCTCAAATATTGGTAAAGGAGTTTACTGGTTTTTCATATGCCCGCATAGCGGCAAGCGCTGCCGGAAGCTTTACTTTCTAGGCGGCTACTTTTTTCACAGGTCCGCATTTCAAGGATGCTTTTATGAAAAACAGACTTATTCTTCATCAAAAAGGACAATGTATCAATCACTCGAAAAGCTATTTGGAACAGATAAACTTTATGACGAGCTCTACAGTAAGCACTTTAAAAAGACCTATGCCGGAAAGCCCACAAAAAGGTACAAAAGGCTTTGGGGAAAAATTTCTAATTCGGATAAGATATTAGAAATTGATATTTTGAGCCACTACACCAAATGAATTCAGAATTTGTTTGGAGATGTTAATCCACAACCTCACCAGCTCCATGGAATCTTTTATACCAAGTTATTTTTATCACTATTTTCAAGTGTAAGCGTAGAAAAAGAATTGTTCTTTCGACTAAATCAAGTACGAGAATGGATGGTTTGCCTTAATGTTATTTTAATTTGTATGAGGAGAATTTTCCCCTGTCGCTTTGATCTGTCAACTTTATTTCGTTTTTTAGCAGTGCTTAATCCGTTTCCAACATGACTTACAGCTTAATGGATGGTCAATTCGACCGGTTCATCCAATTCTTGTATAGTAACAGCCCGGAACTCTACTGGGAGTATCAACATTTGGTCATAAGTCCACGTTCAAAGCATGGCAAGGTGCGCATCGACCAGGAAAAGCCAATACATGAAAAAGATAGGCGTGTACTGGAACGTATTTTAGCGGAGTTCTATGCTGCCGTTTACAATTAGCTACGACGTTTTTCTTTGACTGGTCTCTTATAATCCCGATTGCTTAATGGCGCCGGGATTTTTAATACCATGGGAGGGCATAGAAGTTGATTACCAAGATAAAAGTGGGGCCACAGCTCCAAAGATGTAATCATATCTTGTGTCGTGGTTTAATAAGATTTTAATGAAAACTGCATGATGGTAAGGGTTACTGCTTACAAAAATTTCTTTCATTTAAATTTCTTTGTTTACAGCTTTTAAGGGGTTAGTATTGTGGGATAGAGATAACAGTAAAGCACAAGTCTTAATCCCACTGAAAACTTGAAATCATGGAAAATTTGTACATTATAAGATTCGAATTAAGTATTTTTTATTTGCTGTCCTGCTTTGTATGTGCACCTAATGGCACTGGCCGAGAAATAGGTTACCAAGCCAGCCTAATGTATTGCTTTTTCTTTTCACCAATTATTGGTATGCTTATCATCTTCAAATCTGAAAGAAAGATTTTTATTGAACATTTGATGGATAGCAACATAAGCTCGCCAGAACAGGAGTCTTTTTTGGGTGGCCATAAAAACTCACAGGCATAGAAATACCCAGGAGAAACAACCAAAACTAAACTGCAAAGTATAGGTCCGCTTCTTCCTTTCTTCGTGCGGTCAGGACATCGAGCGCTACCA
>JBBROE010000026.1:0-40843 GCA_038229695.1 Chitinophagales bacterium
GTACCAAGAACAAATCCTGCGCAAAAATAGTTCAGCGGCAGGTAATTCCAATGAAAGGTTAGGGTGGTCTATTTCCGCCTTCCGAAAAGAATCGTGATGTAGGCGTTGAAGAAGAAGTTTTTTGGCTTGTTGTACAGCAGTTGCTGAACACTTTTGAAGTAAAATTCAGTGTTTAAGCCAGCTTCAATCGCGGAAACCGTTTCATTGAAGCGGCCATAATCGAAGCGCATCGCTATTTTGGCATGAAGACCGGGGTCTACGGTAAGCCTGTTCCAGCCGTGGGTGAAGCCGGAAGCCCCGATCAGCTGGTAGCTGTTGAGGTCAACCGAATCGGTAAGTTTTTTTCGGATCACATCAGAAGAATTGGACCGGTTGGCATAATCGACCAGGTAAGGCTTTTCCAGGCCGATCGAAACCCCGCCCGCATAGATCGCTGACACAGCCACCCCGCTTTTATTCGCCTTTCCGCCGATTAGGTACTGCTGGCCGACGCCTATCTTAAACTGGTAAAAATTATTCACCTTTCCATAAATAAGGGAATTGATCTGACCGGTATTTACGTTTTGCGTGTAGGGCAGCTTTTCTTCCCGGGGGTTCTTTTTTTCATTCAGTTCAAACTGAACCAGTCGGGTGCGCTTTGTCGTTAGGTACTTGCCTTTTTCAAATGAAAGCCCGTAGCCGTCAGTAGCGAGTTTTATTCCAAACACGTTCTGTTTTCTAAAAGCCGGATCTCCCTCTTCTTCATGTTTCAGCATCGCATTGATCCGTTGTCTTTTCTCGGCTTTGCGATCCTGTTTATCCCGGGGGACGGAAGAAGGATTGACCTGGGCCTGTAACTTGAATGCGAAAATTAAGAGGGAAGCAACAATTAATAATTTCTTCACAATTTTATTCTTTAATCTATTGACGTAAATTTAGACAAAATTACTCCACTTACTGTTCTTTTAACATTTTTCAGATGACCGCAACTATTATTTATACCGGGCAGTTACGCTGCAGTGCAACCCACAACCAGAGCGGATCAGTGATAGAAACTGACGCGCCCACAGATAATCGTGGTAAAGGGGAACGGTTTTCACCTACGGATTTGCTTTGCGTGTCGTTGGGTACCTGTATCATCACCACCATGGGCATAAAGGCGGCAGATATGGAGGTTGATTTGAATGGCACTACCCTGGAGATTCAAAAACATATGCTTTCGGATCCGCGGCGGGTCGGAAAGATTGAAGTAACCATTGGGTTCCCGCAGGCGCTCCGGCTTGATGAAAAGACCAGGATAATACTGGAAAGAGTGGGTGACAACTGCCCGGTGCAGAAGAGCCTTCACACGGATGTGGAACGAATCATCAATTACAAGTGGTAAGGCCTGACCAGGAGGACATCAGGCGCCAATCCCTGAATGATTATTCGAAGGCCGGCCGGGATACTGTTTGTTTTGCCGGTCCTTTTTCTTCGGCGGTATGCTGCTCGTAGAGTTCCCGCAGGTAGGTCTGCCTCACCTGGCGTGCGGTTTGATGTTCACCGGTATGACTCCAGCCCGGGGGCATGAAGATATAACTGATTTTATTTTTAATGCCGGGAGCATGCCACACATCCCTTGCAAGCGAAGCCGCTTCACCAAAATACACATCGAAGAAATTACGGGGATTCATTTTACGGGTAATACCATAGACCGGTTTTTCCGCCATGTCTTCGTACTGGAACGTTTTGAAAACCCTGTCCCAGATGTTCAACAAGTTGCAAAAGTTGGTATCCATGTACAAGGGGTTTTTGGCATGGTGTACCCGGTGGTGGGAAGGCGTTAGTATCAACCGGTTGAGGAAGCCAAGCCGTCCGTCCTTCACTATATTCTCCCCCACGTGAATAAAGGCACCCCAGGTTCCGTCTATAAACATGATAAAAAATAGCAGGGGTGCATTCACACCCAGCAGAATACAGATCGTCGTCCGGATGACATCGGCATACGGTGCTTCCAGGAAAAAATGGGCAAAGGTTACGGAAAGATTCATGTGCTCCGGGGCATGGTGGGTGGAGTGAAGGCACCAAAACAGCCGTACTTTGTGACCCAGGAAGTGATAGATAAAATGCGCAAATTCCCAAATAATATAGCCATAAATAAGCCAATACCAGGAGAAGGTGGTATTGAGCAGCGCGTAGCGGCTGAAAAACGCAATACAAAAGCTGACCGCTGCAACCGAAAGAAAGCGGGATACAAAACGATTGAACACAAAAATGAAAAAAGGAATGCGGTATTCTTCGATTTTGAACCGCTTGTACAGGAGGGCACGACCGAGTTCTATCAGTAAAATAAGGGGAATCAGCGGGCCGATCGCCGCGAGTACCCCGTCGAATGTGAACAGGCTGCTGTAATCGTGTGCACGGTACATTTTCAGCCAGTGGTTGATCCCAAAGAACCCGGTCACTTCTTTTCCTATCAACTCAAAAATATTCATGGCAGCAATATTTAATGACTTGTAAATTTACCGATTTTTTATCAATCACGGTTGACAGTGACTGCAACCGTCCCTCAATCAGTTTTTGACAATGCGTATTTCCCAGGCATCAGCAGTAGACCTCACCAGCCTTGTACAACTGGTTAACAGTGCGTATCGCGGCCCGGAATCGTTGAAAGGCTGGACTTCAGAAGCCACCCTGCTTGATGGCCAGCGGACTGACGCTGACCAGTTACAAGCGTTGATAGCAATGCCCGGCACCTGTTTACTGCTGGCAAAAGAGGGAGACGAATTACTGGGTTCGGTACTGCTGCAGCGGGAGACCGATGCCTACTACCTGGGAATGCTTACTGTGCGGCCCGCGCTGCAGGGCGGCGGCATTGGCAAAAAACTGATGCTGGCTGCCGAGGCATTTGTTACAGAACAGGGAGGATCGCGTATAGTGATGACCGTCATTTCAGCTCGAACCGAATTGATTGCCTGGTATGCCCGAAGAGGATACCAGGATACTGGTGTACGGAAGCCCTTCCCTACCGATCCGGCCTTTGGTATTCCCCGTCAGCCCATTGAATTCATCGTTATGCACAAGAACCTCGTTGCCCGCTAACCGGGCGTGCCGGCGTCCTTGAGCAGGAAATTGCCGATGGCAAATTGCAGGCAGCGCTTTTGATCACAATAATGCTGCTTCAGCTCCAACAGTGCCTGGCTGTCTTGCGCAGAGACAAGCCGTATACCGATTTGCTGCCAGGCCCTGGCGACCGCATTTTTTTCTGCCCTGCATTGTGCTAACCACTGCAATGCACGTTCCTGTAATATGCGATCCTGCTGGCAATCGCCGCAGGCAAACAGCAGCGGCACGACGGCATTGACTATGAGGTGATCGATCATCGCCTGCCCCACCTGCTTTATGGAATATAACGGGGCGTCGCCAGGACGATAATGATAATGCCAGTAATCGTTGGGTACGATTTTGAACAACTGCACCAAATCGTCCATCCTCACACAAGCTTTAAGGCAAGAAAAGAGATGGGTCGACTGGTGCACCAGCATTGCCAGCTGGACCAGCCGGATAGTGGGAAAGCCCGCTGGTCGCATACGCAGGAAATGTAGTTTTCCGGGTGCCGGAACAAGGGTATACTTGTGACGAAGGAAGCGGTATTCCCGCTGGAGGAGCCGCGGATAGGGATCCTCGAAATCGGTTTCCAGCATACCGGCCTGTCCAAGCAGCAGCGCCTCCAGCAGGATTACCTGGCGGCGGTGCCGAGCAAGGATGGTCAGCGGCAGCGACCGGGCTACCTGCTCAATCAACTCCCCGTTAATGGCCATGCCAAAGCCACGGGCCACCATTTGCCAGCAGGTGGTTTCCCAATGGCCTTTATTATCCCTGAGTAACTGTAATACGTAAGCGCTTTTACGGTGCAGCCGTTCGGCCAGCATCCGGTCCTTCCAGGCGAGCCAGGTTAGCGCCGGTACGGACGATGCAGCCGGTGCACAGGCAATAAACACCGGTGTGCCCATCCATTTTTCATACTGCTCCAGCAGCATGCCCGCCACCCGGTCCTGTAAAACCAAAACCGGCACAAAGGGCAACTCATTTTCCATTCCCTGTTTCCAGACCACGTGCAGGATCACATTGTTATAGTTACGATCGTCACTGTGCCGGTGCCGGTGCCAGTCCGCACTGTCACAATGCAATTCAATGCTGCCCACCAGGCTTACCCGGTCCAGGCTTATTGCAGCATCAAGAAAATCTGGTCCCTGGTTGCTGTTGTGAACACCGGGTCTGATGATGCGTAATGCGACGCCGGAATGGGTCTCCAGGTGCCGTTGATTGAAATATTGGAACTGCCAGATAAAGTGGAGTAGCTGTTCTGTCATGACTGAATGTTTTGCCGCTTGCAGGAATGCATGGCAAACTAGGATAGGTTGACCGGGCGGCCTTGTGGTTTACCGCGCAGGTGGATGCTGAAAACAAGGGGGATCCACGAAGAAAAAACGAGGGGCGGGCTATTATTTTTCGGTAAGTTCCCCGAGGGCTTGCAATACCCGGCTGACGGGAAGGCCCATGACATTGTAAAAATCTCCTTCTACCGACTTAATGCCGACCACGCCGATCCACTCCTGGATGGCATAGGCCCCGGCTTTATCGAAGGGATTATAGCGGTCTACATAATATTCAATTTGACGGCGGGTAAGGGTATGAAAAGTTACAAAAGTGATGTCGTGGAACTGCCTGCTGGTGGATGGCGTGTCTATAACTACCCCGGTTATAACGCGGTGGTGCCTGCCTGACAAGGCGGATAAAATCCGGATCGCATCTTCCCTGTCTGACGGTTTACCAATAATCTGTTGATCCAGCACCACCACGGTGTCGGCTGCAAGGATAATGGCCGGACTGTCCAGTTTACTTTTGACCGCCCCGGCCTTCGCAGCGGCTATGTAAACGGGAATTTCCTCGATAGCGAGGTCGGGAGGATAATCTTCGTCCGTGCCGGGAACCACCACGTCGAAGTCCAGTTCTGCCCATTGCAGCAGTTGTTTGCGGCGCGGCGACTGCGAAGCAAGGATTATTTTTTCGTTTACAAATGCCATTTAAAAAATAATATGGTGAGAATGCCGGTCAGCATCACGAATTTAATGAGGGAGCTGATGGCATGAAAATCGGGAGCGGCTACTGCACGGTAAAGCCGACGGAATATCTTTACCAGTGGCAAGCCAACTGCAGCCAGCGCAAATGCTGCAGCGATGAACCATCCCGTAAGTACCGCATACACAGTTAATACCCCTACTGCGAGGATGGAGACAATCAGCCATACGCCGGCAAACACCTTAGTAGCCGGGATGCCCCATACGATGGGCACCGTTCTGCATCCATATTTTTCATCACCCCTGATGTCTTCCATATCTTTAATCACTTCCCGCACCAGCGAAATAATGAAGGCAAACCCGCCGTACAGCACGGCCAGCTGGAATACCTTCGTCATAGCCACATGATAAGCCGCATCCTGAGTAAAACGCTGAACGTCCAATTCACTCAGGTACAGTACGAATACAACCCATGCCGTGAGCAGGGAAATAATAATGTTCCCAATGAGGAACTTTTTTTTGAAGGTGGTAGAGTAAAAAACGAGGAGAAAGACAGCGGCGAGGTTTAGGGGTCCAATTACCCAGTTGCGTATTTTATAACTCACTACAGCAGTAATCACCATACCGGCGGCTGACAAACCAAGGTGCCACCCGATAGCCCAGCGCCTCCGGATATATTTCTGTATAATGATCGCATCCGGCTTATTAACCTGGTCAATGTTCAAATCAAAATAATCATTAATGATATAGCCTGCGGCCGCAATCAGCACGGAGGCTGCCGACAACCAGGCAAAAAGCAATGGCGTGAGGTACCAGGCCCCGTCGTGGCCGGCGCGGCTACCTGTGGTAACCATAATACACTGGTAAAACAGCGCCTGCGTAAGCACGATGAACGCCAGGTTGGGCCAGCGGACCAGTTTCAAAAAAGCTGCGATCAATTTCATTTTACACAAATTGCGGCCCGAATATTTTTAAGGGAGACGCGGAAAAAATAAGGTCAGGTACTGGTTACCCGTGTATCCAGTTGCCATTGGCCGTTCAGTTTCAATACTTTTTCTATCACTTCCCTTACGCAGCCGCGGCCCCCGCTTGCCGAAGCGATATAGGCCGCAGCCATCCTGATTTCCGGGGCGGCGTCGGCGGGACAGCAGGGCAGTCCAACGTATTTCATAGCAGTGTAATCAGGTATATCATCCCCCATGTACAGCACTTGTTCTGGAAGCAGGCCTTGGGTTTCCATGTAGGCCTGCAGCAACTGCAGTTTATCTGCCGCGTCAAAATGAATGTCTGTTATGCCCAGTTTGTTCAGCCGTTTCCGCGCTCCTTCGTTGCCACCACCGGAAATGACGATGATGCGGTATCCTTTCTTCACTGCCAGCTGCAGCGCGTAGCCATCCCGGGTATGCATGCTGCGTGCCATCTCTCCATCGTCGAGGAGTACTAGCGAACCATCGGTGAGCACCCCATCCACGTCAAGTGCAAAACAGGTGATTTTTTTAAAGGCCTTCAATATACTCATGGTATCATTTAATTGGTTTGCCCCTCGCCCGGTACAGCGGCGGGTGAAGAAGATTCAGTATGTTCCGGGGCGGCGGAAATCAGCAGCTGCATGTGCACATCGGCAAGTGCAAACGGGGAAGGTTCCATGGGAATGTGTGTAAATCCAAAGCGGGTGTACAGGCTGATAGCTTCGGTGAGCTGGTGATTAGACAACAACGTGAGGCGGTATCCCCCGTTTTCGCGGGCCTGGTCTATACAACGCTGCAGCAGCAGTTTGCTGATGCCCCGCCCCCTTGCGGCTTTTACGACGGTCATTTTCACCAGTTCATAGTCCCGCTCACCGGTTTTCATCAGGCCGGCACAACCGATGATCTCCCCTCCTTCGGCCGCGAGGAAAATACAGCCGCCCGGATCAATAATTTCATTAACCGGGTTGTCGAGCAGGACCAGGTCATGAGCTTCCGTTAGCGCATAGGCCTCCAGCCAGTCCATATTCAGCCGGCGGAAGACGGATGTAAAAATTGGCTCAAACGGGATGATGCTGATCATGGGTAACCCTTCAGTATTAAGACGTCAGTCGGTCGCAAGATACTTGTAAACGTATAAAAGCGGGACAATTTCAGCCGCACATTTTTAAACAGCTGACAGGCCCGGGGCGTTTTACGGTTACCTTTACCGGAAAAACGGGCTTGACAACAAATTCTACCGGATTCAACATGATTATTATCGGAGGCGGCCCGATTGGGCTGGCCTGCGCGCTGGAAGCAAAAAAAAATAACCTTTCCTACCTGGTGCTGGAAAAGGGCGCGCTGGTAAATTCGCTCTTTCACTACCCGGCAAATATGACCTTTTTCTCTACGTCGGAAAGACTTGAAATTGGTGGTGTTCCGTTCGTCTCCAACAACCCCAAACCCACCAGAGCAGAGGCGCTTGAGTATTACCGCCGGGTGGCGGTTTCCTACCAGCTCAATATCCAGTTGTATGAGCAGGTAACAGGGGTAGTTTCACAGACCGGTGGACCTGGAAAACGGTTCAGCGTCACTACTACAAAAGACGCCTATACAACTGACCATATCGTAATCGCTACAGGGTTCTACGACATTCCTTATCCCCTCAATGTGCCGGGTGAAGATCTGCCGAAGGTTTCCCACTATTATAACGAACCCCATCCTTACGCCTTCCAGCGGGTGCTGGTTGTGGGTGCGCAGAATTCTTCCGTAGATGCCGCACTTGAAACCTGGCGCAAAGGCGCAACCGTTACAATGGTCATCAGGAAGGAAGAAATCGGGGCGCGGGTGAAGTACTGGGTGCGGCCCGACATCCTGAACCGGATCCAGGAGGGTTCCATTAAAGCCTACTTTAATTCAACCGTCAAGGCCATCCGCCCGCTGGAGGTGGACATCGACACCCCGGAGGGAGTGGTTACCTTGCCTAATGACTGGGTGATTGCCACTACCGGTTATCAGCCTGATCTTGCTTTCCTTCGGAAAATCGGTATAAGCCTGTCTGAAGACGAGGTATGCTGCCCTGTCGTTAACGAAGAAACGCAGGAGACAAATATCCCGGGAATTTACCTGGCCGGCGTGATATGCGGGGGCATGAACACGCATCGCCTGTTTATAGAAAATTCACGCGTTCATGCAGAGAAAATAATCAGGTCGGTGTTAAGCCCGGCGGAGAAGCTGTGATTCGCTGAAGTCATCAAAAAATTCCTGTTGGAAAACTACTCGTCCAGTTTCAGTACGGCCAGGAAAGCTTCCTGTGGCACTTCCACATTACCTATCTGCCTCATGCGCTTTTTCCCTTCCTTTTGTTTCTCGAGGAGCTTGCGTTTGCGGCTGATGTCTCCGCCGTAGCATTTTGCGGTCACATCTTTGCGCATTGCGCTTATCGTTTCGCGCGCCACAATTTTTGCGCCGATGCCGGCCTGTATGGCGATCTGAAACTGTTGCCGTGGCACCAGTTCTTTTAGCTTTTCGCAGAGCTTGCGGCCGAATTCCGAGGAACGTGCGCGATGTATCAGGGCACTCAGCGCATCAACCTTATCCCCGTTGAGCAGGATATCCATTTTTACGATGTCACTGTCACGGTTACCGATTGGATGGTAGTCGAACGACGCGTAACCGCGCGTCTGGCTTTTTAATTTATCGTAGAAATCGAAGACGATTTCCGTCAGCGGCATTTCGAAACTCAGCTCCACGCGGGTTGGGGTAAGGTAACTCTGGTTAAGGAGTATACCCCGTTTACCGAGACAAAGAGTGATGATATTGCCGATATAATCCGGTTTGGTAATAATCTGGGCGCTGATAAACGGCTCTTCAATCCTTTCGATGCGCACCGGGTCCGGCATCTCGGTAGGATTATTAACGGTAATTTTCTCACCGTTTGTGGTATAGGCGATAAAACTTACGTTGGGTACCGTGGTGATCACCGTCTGGTTAAACTCCCGTTCCAGTCTTTCCTGGATGATTTCCATATGAAGCATGCCGAGGAAACCGCAGCGGAATCCAAAACCCAGTGCCTGGCTGGTTTCCAGTTCGAAAGTGAGGGACGCATCATTCAGCTGGAGTTTATCCATGCAATCGCGCAACTCCTCGAATTCATCGGTGTTCACCGGAAATATTCCGGCGAAGACCATCGGTTTCACTTCCTGGAAACCCCTGATACCTTCCGTGCAGGGATTAGAAATTTTGGTGATGGTATCGCCGACCTTTACTTCTTTCGCATTTTTAATGCCTGTGATGATATAACCCACATCGCCACAGGTTACCTCCGGCCGTTCGGTCATTTTCAGTTTCAGGATACCCACTTCATCGGCTTCATATTCCTGATCGGTGGATACAAATTTAATTTTATCTCCTTTGCGGATGCTGCCCTGCAGGATCCGGTAGTACACGATAATTCCACGAAAAGAGTTGAAGACACTGTCAAAGACAAGTGCCTGGAGGGGTGCCATGGGATCGCCTGAAGGAGCAGGGATACGTTTAACGATGGCATCCAGTACCTTGTCTACCCCCATCCCAGTTCGGCCACTGGCGTGCAGGATGTCTTCCCGTTTACAGCCAATGAGCTCCACGATCTGGTCCTCTACTTCTTCGATCATGGCGCCGTCCATATCGATCTTGTTGATCACCGGTATAATCTCGAGGTTATTATCGATAGCGAGGTAGAGGTTGGAGATGGTCTGGGCCTGTATGCCCTGCGTGGCGTCAACAAGCAATAAAGCCCCTTCACAGGCGGCAAGAGCCCGGCTCACTTCGTAACTGAAATCCACATGACCCGGCGTGTCAATCAGGTTCAGAATATAGGTCTGCCCGTCAGTATGTTTATAGCTGATCTGGATGGCATGGCTCTTAATGGTGATGCCCTTTTCGCGCTCAAGATCCATATCGTCCAGCACCTGGTCCATCATGTCCCGGTCGCTGATGGTTCCGGTCGATTGCAGCAGCCGGTCTGCCAGCGTGCTTTTGCCATGGTCAATATGCGCTATTATACAAAAGTTCCTTATGTTCTTCATAATCGGGCATCCCGGAAGGGAATTGTTTTTCCTTTTTTAAAACGCTGCAAAAGTAATTCATTTAACCCGGATATCCCATGGCCGCCCGGGGACGGAAAACCGGGCAGGCTTTCAATACCGATGGCGTTCATCAGCACAAAGATTCCGAAGCAGCTGATGCCCTGGTTATTTGATCATATTTCAAACCTTTGGTATACCTTTAGGATGCAAATAAAATAGAGCCTTTCCACGGCTGCACCTTAGTCATTTCCAACAGCAGTTATCACTCCAGGCTGCGTTTTATTTCAGGCATAGATTCCGGGGCGGATTTAATTTTTGTCAACACTTAAATTTTGCCATATGAACAATGCTACCATGTCAAGAATCGCAACCATTGCCTACGCAGTGGTCATTATTGTATTCGGCGTAACGCATTTTGCCAGTTCCCAGGATATGAGAAATTTTGTACCGGCGTTTGTACCGGGTGGCGGCGTATGGGTTTACATAACGGGCACCCTCCTCGTTGCAGCAGGCCTTGCGTTCCTGCTCAACCGGCAGCTCCGCCTGGCAGGCATCCTGCTGGCGGTATTGCTTTTGAGTTTTGCGCTGACCATTCACCTGCCAAGGCTTATTGATGGCAACTCCAGCGGGCTGGGACAAATTTTGAAGGATCTGGGCCTTGCGGCCGGCGCACTCCTAATCGCCAGCCTGGGAACCGATCGCCAGATGGCGACGGCGTAACCACCAAGTAAACGCAATGCAGGGCACGTCTCCCAGTCTTCCTTCTTTTGGGAATGGCCGGGTTGCCTGCTTCGCCGGAGGCCAGAAACCGGGGAGCTTTTCCAGCAGTGGAATTGTTTTGACTACATATTTTGATTATTTTTAAAATCCGGGGCCTACTACATATTGCGGCCCAATTTTATTTAACCAAAATTCAAATTATGAGAAAAGTTAAGACGCTACTGGTCATTGCAGTTGCCGGCTCCCTGTTTTTTGCCGTGTCTGCCTGTTCTAAAACCGGGCCTGCCGGCGCAACAGGTGCGACCGGACCAGCAGGACCTGCGGGACCGACCGGTGCTACAGGATTAAAAGGTGATACCGGCGTAGCCAACGTGATTTATTCTCCGTGGACGGATGTAACCTTGGGATATCGATCTTCCAAACCCGGTGACACCACCTGGATCGGCACCATGGCCGCCCCTAAATTGGACAGCCTTATGCTCCTCCGGGGCGAAATCAAGGTCTACATTAACCTGAACACCGCGGCCGTGCCGTCCATCGCTCCCCTGCCTTACTTTGACGGCGGAACCATCATCAACACGCAGTTCGAAAAAGGAACAATTTATATCGTGTCTACGGACAATGTTAGCACGGTCACCCAGAGCGGTGTTAAATACCTGCAATACCGGTACATTCTTATCCCCGGCGGTAAAGCCGCCAGGGGTGTAATCGACTGGAACGATTATGGCCAGGTAAAGAACTACCTCCATTTAACCGACTAGCCACTGCTTCACGATGCAAAAAAAAGATGCGGGTATTGCCTGCATCTTTTTTTATGGTTGTAAGTAACCTGCTTTTACTGTATCAGTTCAACCGCACTGCAAGTCCACCCTGGATGTGATTGGCCTTCCAGGTATACCGGGTGTCGATGTTATTGATGTTGCTGAAACCGGCATTGTACCGGCCATACACCGCCACACGCCCAATATTAAACTGGGCGCCAATATTGCCGCTGAAGGAACTGTGCTTGAATGCCTTGTCATCCCCTGAAGACAGCAGGCTTTCCGCATCCTTCAGCAGGTAGCTGTACTGCGGACCGGCCAGTACAGAAAAAGAATGATTGAGGTTGTACTTAAAAAGCACCGGGATATTCAGCCAGGCCAGCTTAATATCATCAGCGAGATAAGGATTATAATTCGCCGGGTAGAAAGTACTGAAGTTGGATTGTTTGGTATTGTCCTGTGCAAACAAAAGCTCCGGCTGAATACTCCATTTACTGTTAAATGTTCGTTCGACAAACACGCCGCCTTCTGCGCCCGCAGAAAAACCGGAAGCTGTACCGCTGCCACTTATGTTAGCATAGTTCAGACCGCCCTTTATTCCAACATGCCATTCAGGAAGATTTCCGGCCTGGGCATTACCGGCTAACACTGCACTTAACGCAATCAGGGTAAAAAAATATTTCATATTAATTTTCTTGTAAGTAAAAATCCGGGGTAGTTCACACCGGTTCGCAAATATAAAGGCTGCAGCAGCTTTTTCAGCTTTTAAACAAATCAATAACATTTCAAAATAAATCTGCGACCTGCGAAAACAATAATACCGCCCTCTTACCGGCGGTACCATGGTCAAATTTAACAGGCTGAATGGTCAGATTACTTCATTTAATACTTGTAGTAATCTTTCTTGGCATCGTTAATGGCCTTTTTCTTTTCACTTTTCAAAGCATGTACCGCGGCCCTTCTTTCCTTTCTGCCCAGGCTGGTCTCATGTTTCACTGACCAGATTTTGTCATTGTAGTCGTTTGTAATATCATCCATTTGCAATTGCAGCTTGGAAGGTTTAACCATCCTGGGTGCCGCATTGTATCCGTATGGATAATAACCGTAAGGACTGTAGCCAAAGGGTGAATAAAAAGGCGAGTAAAATGGGGAATACCCACCAATCCCAATCGCTACCCTGGGTGGAGCGATGTAAACATGACCACCACCGAATCCGTGTCCGTACCGCTGGGCCGAGGCACCAAATGAGAGCGCGATTGCCATTGCCATGATCAATAACTGTTTCATAAAATCTCCTTCTTTTTTTATATGAAGTATGATGCAAAAATTATACAAAGTGAATAACAGGGTAGGGTGTATAACTAACCGATAACAATCCCGCCGCTCCTGCCTGGCCGATGAGTTATCCTTACCATTTCCTTAACAACGAAACGATAACCTGTCAGTATTATAAAGCGCATGGTCATGACAGCCCGGCGCCATCCGGTCTTGGTCTACTGATGGGATTTTAAACTAATTCAACTTGCCTAGTTATACGAAGCAATTCGTTTGATGGTTTGTGAGACATAAAGTTTAACGATAACCAGTATTTCATCGTTAGTGACTTCCGGGATAATTGCACGGCATACCCGCTATTTTCTTATTTTTAGCCTGTACCAGGGATCCAACCATGCAGGAAACATTACCACCGGCCGAAAAAAACGGCACTGTGCTTGCCAGGAGTCTTGGCCCTGTCATGTTGTGGGGCCTTGGAGTAGGTTATGTCATTTCCGGTATGTATTTTGGCTGGAACCTGGGTCTTGCAGCGGGCGGAACGCTCGGCATGGCTATCGCGACGCTGCTCAGTATCATGCTGTACATCACCTTTACTTTTTCCTATGCGGAACTGGCCTGCGCGATCCCCAGGGCGGGGGGAGTTTTTGATTACGCCACGCGGAGTCTTGGAAAGGAGCTCGGATTTATCGCAGGGGTCGCGCAAATCGTCGAATTCGTTTTTGCTCCTCCGGCAATTGCCGTGGCCATAGGTGCCTATTTCCACATTTTTTTTCCGCATTTGTCTGTCACCGGCATTGCCATCACCTCCTATGTTTTATTCACGGCCCTCAATATTTACGGAGTAAAAGCCGCAGCGGCATTTGAACTCGTGATAACGATTTTTGCTGTCCTGGAACTGCTGATTTTCTCAGGCATTACCCTCCCCCACTTTACAACAAGCAATCTTGGTCTCAATGCTTTTCCGCATGGATGGACCGGCGCCTGGGCGGCGATCCCTTTTGCAATCTGGTTTTTTCTTGGTTTGGAAGGAGTCGCCAATGTGGCGGAAGAAGCGGTCAACCCCCAGCGTAATATTCTGCTCGGTTTCGGATCGGCGCTGTTTACCCTCGTGTTACTTTGTATCCTGGTATTTGTTTCCTCGGTCGGCATCGCCGGCTGGGAAGCTGTGGTGTACCCCTTCGCCGGGGCTGACCCTTCCGACTCTCCGCTACCCCTGGCCCTGTCAAAAATTACAGGCAGCAGCGGGTTGTTCTATCATTTGCTGATTAGTATAGGACTGATGGGGCTTGTCGCCTCGTTCCACGGCATTATCCTGGCCTCGGGGAGAGCCACCTTTGAATTCGGCAGGGTCGGCTACCTGCCTGAGCCTGCCGGCCGTGTGCATCGTAAATTCCGGACGCCTGCCAACGCTCTCCTCATTAATATGGTAGCAGGCATTATTGCACTCCTTACCGGGCGCACCGCAGAAATTATTACCATCAGTTGCTTTGGCGCCCTGACGCTTTATTTTATCGCATCGATAAGCCTGCTCGTGCTTCGCAAAAAAGAACCTGCTCTCCTCCGCCCGTTCCAGGTACCACTCTATCCCTGGTTCCCGGTGATTTCCCTGGTAATTTCGGGCGTTTGCCTGCTTGCGATGATAACACTGAACAAAGGCCTTGCCTTATTGTATGTTGGTTTATTGGCCGCATTTTATGCATGGTTTCATTTTATCGTAAAACCCAAACTTTATGCACAGCCGTCCGGACAATGACCTGCTGAAACAACTTGCCGACAAGGGCACCCGCAAGGTCAAGGTCGCCATCACCGACATTGACGGTATCCTTCGCGGGAAAGTGATAAGTTTTGAAAAATTTCTCTCCGCAGCAGATAAAGGCTTTGGCTTTTGCGATGTTGTCTTCGGCTGGGACGCCGGCGATATGGCCTACGACAATGCGCGGGTTACCGGTTGGCACACCGGCTATCCTGATGCTACGGCGCTGGTGGACCTGTCCACCTTCCGCGAGATACCGTGGGAAGACAACCTGCCTTTTTTCCTGGCCGATTTTAACACGCCAGGTAGTACTGCATCGGACGTTTGCCCGCGTTCCCTACTGAAAAAGATCATCACCGAGGCCGAAACAGCGGGCTTCCTTCCCTACTTTTCCCAGGAGTTTGAATGGTACAACTTTATGGCCCCGGCTCCCGGCTCCTCGTTCCCGCCGCCGCACCTCAGCAACGGTATGTTTGGCTATTCCGTGCTCCGCGCATCCCAGCACGCTGCCTATTTTCATGATCTTTTCGATAAGCTTACTGCATTTGGTGTTCCTGTAGAGGGTATACATACGGAAACCGGCCCGGGCGTATATGAAGCGGCCATTAGGTACGGTACCGTACTGGAAGCAGCCGACCGCGCAGTATGCTTTAAGACAGGGGTGAAGGAAATTGCCACCCGTCACGGTATACTTCCAAGCTTTATGGCGAAGTTCAACGAACACCTCCCAGGTTGCAGCGGTCATGTACACCAGAGTCTATGGTCTGCCGGCGGAAAGGAAAATCTTTTTTTCGATAAAGAATCAGCAAGCGGGTACAGTACATTAATGGAACACTATATCGCCGGGCAATTATTTTGCCTCCCGTTTATACTGCCCCTTTTTGCCCCTACGGTGAACAGCTATAAGCGCCTGACCGAGGGTGCCTGGGCCCCGACCACTGTTACATGGGCCGTAGACAACCGGACAACCGCTTTACGTGTCCTGCCGACCGGACCGGCTTCCACCCGGCTGGAGACTAGAGTGGTCGGCTCCGACGCCAATCCCTACCTGGCTATGGCGGGTTGCCTCGCGGCCGGACTCTACGGCATCAAAAATAAACTGCCGCTGGCGGCTACAGCAACCGTTGGTAACGGGTATACCCATACGCAGCATGGAATTCTGCCCGGTAACCTGCAGGATGCTACCCATGCCATGAGGACGTCCCCCCTGCCCGCTGCCCTTTTTGGCGACACTTTTGTTAAACATTTCGCGGGCACCCGGGAGTGGGAATGGCGCCAGTTTTCAAAAGTGGTGACCGACTGGGAGCACAAACGTTACTTTGAAATAATTTAGTGAATAAATAACAATCAATCAATCTATTTCTTCCATGACCGATTTCACCATCATCCGGCAATATAATTTCCCCACCACCATCAGGTTTGGTGCGGGCGCCATTAAAGAACTTCCCGCTCACCTGCAGGCAAATGGCCTGGAACGGCCGCTGTTGGTAACGGATGCACTGGTAGCCGGGCTTGACTTTTTCAGCAAACTGAAAAAAGACTGCAACGACCATTCGCTTTCCGTAGAGGTATTTTCCGACATCCATAAAAACCCGGTTAAATCTGATGTCATCGCGGGCGGTGAATATTATACGGCAACCCACCGCGATTGTATTATCGGTATCGGGGGCGGCGCCGCCATGGATGTCGCCAGGGCGATAGCACTCCGCGTCAACCACCACCGCGACCTGTTTGATTATGATGACCTCATTGGTGGCGACAAGCTGGTCACAGAAGATGTACCTTACTTCATCACCGTTCCCACCACCAGCGGAACAGGCAGCGAGGCAGGACGAAGCGCCATCATAGCAGAAGACGAAACCCACCGGAAGCGCATCTTGTTTTCGCCAAAACTGCTCGCCAAAATAATTTTTGCCGACCCGGAGCTCACCATGGACCTCCCGCCTTTCGTTACCGCCGCCACCGGTATGGATGCACTGACCCACAACATGGAAGCTTTTCTTGCAAGGGGATTCAGCCCGATGTGCGACGGTATTGCACTGGAGGGTATCCGGTTGATCTCGGAATCGATCGGCGCAGCCGTCAACCACCCTACCCTTGAATCCAGGAGTAAGATGATGATTGCTTCGCTGATGGGAGCCGTGGCATTCCAGAAAGGACTGGGCGTAGTTCACTCGCTCGCCCACCCGTTATCCTCCCTGCTGGATACCCATCATGGCCTGGCCAATGCCATCAACCTGCCTGCGGGCATGCAGTTTAATATGGACACGGAAGGCGACAAATTCAAAAGAATGGCGGCGGCGATGAACCTGTCTGCCGAAACCGGGCAGGCCGTAATCGACCACCTCATCAACCTCAATCATCACCTGCACCTTCCCGTTAGTCTCAGTGCCGTAGGGGTCAAGGCGGAACATATTGAAACGCTGAGCGATCTGGCCTTTGCAGATTTCTGCCATCCCAGCAATCCAAAGCCGGTAAGCCGGGAAGATTTTAAAGCCCTTTATTTGTCGGCCCTCTAAAAAACATTACCAGTATGACCATTGGAATCACCTTCACGGGTGTCGGAGAAAAACAACACAATTACGTAGACTGGATAAAGCAGAACGACCCGGAGATCACCATTGTAACCCTGTCCGCAGAACCGAAAGAGAACAAGGGTCAGTTTTCAGACTGTGATGCCCTTATTCTTTCCGGGGGCATCGACGTACATCCCGGATATTACAACAGTGACAATTTTGTATACCCCGGTATGCCCGGCCAGTTCTATGAAAAACGGGATGCCTTTGAAAAAAAACTATTTGAACAGGCCCTCGGGCGTCAATTGCCGGTACTCGGCATCTGCCGGGGCATGCAGCTTATCAATGTCTTGCTGGGTGGTACGATGCACCAGGATTTGGCGGCCAAAAACACAGTACACAAATCAATCACCGATAAACAGGACAACCAATTTGACAAAGTTCATGGCGTCCACATTGTTCCGGGTACCGTGCTGGAAGGAATCTGCGGCACCCTGCGGGCCGCAGTTAACAGCGCCCATCACCAGGCAGCTGACCAGGTTGCGGATGAACTGATGGTAAATTGCCGCTCAGACGACCAGGTCATTGAAGGTTTGGAATGGAAGGACAAAACCAGGAAGCCCTTCCTGCTTGCCGCGCAGTGGCACCCTGAAAGGATGTATGAATTTAACCTGGAAGAACTGGCGATTACACGGGCGTTGAGAAGTGCGTTCCTGGAAGCCGTCAGACAATCAAAAATCACTGCATGAAAATTATTAACCCCGCGACCGGGGAAACCTTACAGGAAGTTGCGGCGCACACCCCTGCAGAAATACTGGCGATATTTACTGCAGCAAAAAACGCGCAACCGGCATGGGCAGCGCTCGCTGTAGCGGACCGGGTAGCCATCATCAGCAAATTCCTGGACTTGCTGGAGGAAGAAAAATCCACGCTGGCAGAAACGCTTACCGGGGAAATGGGTAAACCTTTGCAACAGTCGGTAAATGAAATAAACGGCGCACGTGGCCGTATCGGCTATTTTACTGAGCATGCAGAAAAATACCTGGCGGACGAATGGGTCAGCCCCGCAGGTGCCACGCAGGAAAAGATAAGCTACGAGCCGCTTGGGGTAATAGCGAACATCTCCGCCTGGAATTATCCCTACCTGGTAGGCACAAACGTTTTTATCCCGGCACTCCTTGCCGGCAATGCCGTTCTTTATAAACCCTCAGAATATACGATACTGACCGGGTTGCATATCCAGCGACTGTTTCAAAAGGCCGGCGTTCCTGCGGCGATTTTTCCTGTAGTAAAGGGAGCCGCAGCAGCCGGCGAAGAAATTTTGTCGTTGCCACTCGATGGGTATTTTTTTACGGGCAGCTATCCCACCGGTAAATATATCGCGGAAAAAACCGCCCATAAACTGGTACCTGTCCAGCTCGAATTGGGCGGTAAGGATCCGCTTTATGTGGCCGACGATGTGGAAGATATCAGCGCAGTGGCCGCAGGAACCGCCGATGGCGCTTTTTACAACAACGGGCAAAGCTGTTGCAGTGTTGAGCGTATTTACGTGCATGAAAAAATTTATGAGGAGTACCTCGCCGCATTTGTAAAGGAAGTGGAAACCTGGAAAACTGGCCTGCCCACCGAAGCCGGCGTATACATCGGTCCGGTAACCCGGCCGGCGCAGCTGAAATTGCTGGAACAGCAGGTAGAACAGGCGCTCAGTATGGGAGCGGTCCTCGCCTGCGGCGGTAAGGTGATCGACAGGCCCGGTAATTATTTTGCCCCGACTGTGCTGACCGGGGTGTCCCAGGAAATGGCCGTTATGCGCGAAGAATCCTTCGGGCCCATTATCGGTATTATGAAAGTGACCGGGGATGAAGAAGCAGCGACACTGATGGCAGATACCCCCTATGGCCTCACCGCCGCTGTGTACAGCAAAAGCAGGGAAAGAGCGGAAGCCATCATGCGAAAATTAAATACGGGCACCGTTTACTGGAATTGCTGTGACCGGGTGAGTGCGGGTCTTCCCTGGAGCGGTAGAAAAAATTCAGGACTCGGCGCTACCCTTGGCAGGCAGGGAATGATGGCGTTTGTTCAGCCCAAAGCATATCACCTGCGGGGTTAAACTATCCGGCAGGACCGGCCTCTGCCGGCGCTGGTTTTTTGGGCAACAGTAAAAAAACAAGGTAGTAAATGATGTAACCTATGGCAGCACCGGCGGTGTTAAGCAAAACATCGTCAATATCACTTACGCGGGTATAGGTAGCCAGTTGCATCAGTTCTATGGAGATTGAAACCAGCATTGCGGTACCGGTAACCAGCAAAAAATTATCAAGATGTTTGTATAAAAGCGGAAAATATATCCCAAGTGGCAACAGCATTATTGTGTTACCAATTCCCTCGTAGTTGAAGTAATGATACCCTCTCCGCAGAAATCCAGGTTCTAGATTCACACCCTCTCTCCTGGCCACCCGTGCCTCGATGCTCTGCCACCAGTGATGCGCAGAGACCTGGTTGAATACAATAAAATACCCGGTAAGCGTTAATACGCAAAAAATATAAACATAGTAACTGGCCTGTACGAAGCAGTCGAACAGGGACCGTTGCTCCCGCCGGGCTACGCCGATCGCCACCCATGCGTAGAACAGGAGGATTGCGGCAACCAACGCGACCAGCCGGTAATGCGATGCACTCCGGTACTGGTGATAATAATGCCACCCGATGAAAAAAATACTGACGGCCATAACCGGCAGCATGACCATTATTTTTCGTCCGTTCATAGTTGCCTCGCTAATGATGAAAATAAAACTTTTACGGCAATGAGCTGCCGGAATAACAATTCTTTAATGACGGCCGGCAAAATTCCGTACCCGGCATTGGCAATTCCACGCATTTGATTTACCATTGCGCTCATGGAGAAGATGCCAGACCGTGAGGAGGTAAATCCCGGCCTTTTACCGAGCCGGATTGGGTTCGGGTGCATGTCGCTCGGCATGGACCAGCCTGTCGCCAGCCGGTTGCTTCAGACTGCGGCAGCCGAAGGCATTACGTTCTTCGACACGGCTGATTTGTACAATGGCGGAGAAAATGAACGTATCATAGGCAAAGCGCTCAGAGAAAAAAGGAAGCAGATCATCCTCGCCACCAAAGTGGGTAACCAGCTCAACCCCGACGGCAAAACCTGGAGATGGAATCCTTCCAGGGAATATATACTTCATGCCGTGGAAGAAAGCCTGAAACGGCTGCAGACCGACTATATTGATCTCTACCAGTTGCACGGAGGTACGCTGGATGATGATATTGATGATACCATTGCCACCTTTGAGTTCCTTAAAAAACAGGGAAAGATCAGGCATTATGGCATTTCGTCTATCCGCCCCGCTGTGATCCGGGCTTTTTGCAGCCGGACAACCCTCAGTACGGTGATGATGCAATACAGTTTGCTGGATCGCCGCCCGGAGGAGGCCTGTCTCGGTTACCTCGCCAATAAAAAAACCGGTATCCTGGCCAGGGGAGCCCTCGCGGGAGGATTGCTGATTGATAAACCGGCGACCGACTATCTTGGCCACCCGGCAGCCACAGTAAGGAAAGCTGCCGCCGCGATCCGAGACGTGGCAGGAACCAGCCGGCTGCCGTCGGCAATTGCCACCCGGTACGTACTGCATGAACTCAACGTTCAGTCGGCCGTGACGGGGATCCGAACCATGGAACAGTTACAGCAGGCGCTGGCTGCCCTGGCTGCCTCCCCGTTAACCAGCGCCGAGATCAGTTTCCTGCGGGATGCCGTGCCACCCAATTATTATAGCGTGCACCGGTAATTCCACCCATCGCAGGTCAGAAATGAAAATTCCAGGTAACGGAGGGAATGACCGGGAAGAGGGAGACTTTCCTGGCTTCTACCTTCAGGGTGTTGTTGTAGGGACTGCCCGTCTGGTCGAAATAAATAAAGTACGGATTGGCCCTATTGTACAGGTTGTATACACTGAATACCCAGCTTCCCTTTATCTTTCTTGGTTTCTTTGGTGTCGGTGTATAAGTAGCGGCAATATCCAGGCGATGGTAGGCCGGCAGGCGGTACTGGTCCACCCGGCTGTATTCTTGGGTAAGCACACCATTGATGATGTAAAATCTTTCGGGCAGCGTGGTGGCATTACCGGTACCATACACAAACACGGCGGAGAGTTTCCACTTCTTATTCAAATCGTAAGTAGTAACCAGGGAAAGATCATGCCGCCGGTCATATTTAGCGAAATACGGCTGCCCGCCGTTCAGCTGGTCGAATTTACGGTAAGTATAGCTCAGGGTGTAACCCAGCCACCCGGTCAGCCTTCCTTTACTTTTCCCAATGTACATCTCTGCGCCGTAGCTCCACGCTTTTCCAAATACAAATTGCTGTTCCGGATCCGACAGCGATGGCGTATATCCTTCCTTGTATTCGATCTGGTTCTGCATCGTTTTATAATATACTTCAAAGGATGTTTCGAACATATTGTCGCTGAAATTCCGGAAATATCCGGCGGCATACTGCCACGCTTTCTGGGGCTGCACATAATAGGTGCTGGGTACCCATAAATCGGTAGGCAACGTGGACCCGGCATTACTCACTAAATGTATATACTGGTAATTGCGGGTTACGGAAAATTTCAGGGAGCTCTGTGCGCTCAGGGCATAACGAAGCGACGCTCTCGGCTCCAGCCCGCCATAGGTTTTTATTTTTTCCCCATTCCCGTAAACGGTGCTGTCGGTTTTGTTGCCATTGGCATCGGTGGTATAACGGGTATATGGTCCTACCTGCTGGAAGCTGCTGTACCGCAGCCCAAGGTTTATTTTAACTTTATCAGATAATTCCCAGTCGTCCTGCACATAGACTGCCGCTTCGTTGGCAAATTTATTATTCGCATTATTGGGCTCGAATTTCGTGCTATCCTGGCTGCCGCTGAGAATATTCGGGCTGAAGCGGTGATGGGTATAGAGCCCGCCGAATTTAATTTTGTGCTGAGGTGAAGGATAGTAATCGAAATCGACTTTAGCATTGTAGTCCCTGATACCGGAAGAAAGGCTGATGTTAAAATTGCTCTGGGAAGCATTGAAAGCAAAATTGTATTTGTTATAAACGACCGTTGTATTGGCAAACAATTTTTGATTAAACACGTGGTTCCACCGCAGCGTTGCCGTTGCATTGCCCCACGGTATATTGGCGCTGAAAGACCGCTGGGTGTTTCTGAAATCAAAAACATCTTTTCCAAAATAGCCACTGAGGTAAAGCCGGTCTTTATCAGAAATCTTATAGTTCACCTTGGTGTTCAGGTCGTAGAAATAATAACCGGATCCGGAAAACTGGCTGCTCTTCGGAATGAATGGCTTTACCAGTACATCAATATACGTCCGCCTCGCGGAGACGATAAACGAGGCCCGGTCTTTTTTGATCGGTCCCTGGATGGAAAGTCTTGAGGCGATCAGCCCGATGCCGCCATCTACCTGAATTTTATTCGCATTGCCATCTTTCATCGATATGTCCAGCACAGAGGAGAGTCTTCCGCCGTACTGGGCCGGCATCCCTCCCTTTATCAGGGTTACATTTTTTATGGCATCGGCATTGAAGATGGAAAAGAAGCCAAAGAGGTGACCGGTATTATAAACAACGGCATCATCGAGTATGATCAGGTTCTGATCGGGGCCCCCGCCACGGACATAGAGCCCTGTGTTTCCCTCGCCTGCATTCCTGATACCGGGCAGCAGCTGCAGGGTTTTCAGGATATCCACTTCTCCCAGCAGTACAGGCAGCGTTTTTACCTTGGATATCGACAGGTCGAACCGGCCCATCTGTGTTGTGCGCACATTCTCATCCCGCCTTTTGCCGTAAATGACTACTTCCTGGCTACTGGTCACTGCCGGCTCCAGTAAAAAATTTACCGAACGGTTGCTGTTGAGTGTAACGGTGAGCTGGCGCGACTGGTACCCTACAAAAGAGCAGGCAATGTCATAGCTGCCGGCATCCAGTGTTATCGAAAAGAAACCATAGGCATTGCTGGTGATTCCTTTTCCGTTGCCCGCCTGCAGCGTGGCCCCAATAAGGGTTTCACCGGTCAGGGAGTCCCTTACAAAACCGCTGATGGTAAATTTCTGCTGGGCGCCGGCCGGCAGAAAAAAAAGCAGTAGTAAAAACGCGGTAAAATATGGAATGAACCTTTTCAGTCTGCTCATAAAATAAGCGCTTTTTCTGCCTTTAGCCGTTCGGTCGGTGATTCAAAAATAGCCTTAACCTCCTTAACAGGCCCGGGCATGGTTTGTTTAGCCTGTTGCCGGTAAAAATTTGACATGGGCAGTCCGTTTCCGGAAGGCAGCCATTAACTGTTCTGCAAACGGGCTATGCTGGCAAATTCGTCATTGAGTTTGTGACTGAGGCTTTCAAAAATTTGGTAATAACGTTTGTAGACCTGGTGATCATTTTTATTGGGCTGATAGGTTTCCCGCAAAGACACGGTTTTCGCGGCCTCTTCAAGGTTGGCAAATTGTCCAAGGGCAGTCTGGGTAAGCAGCAGGGCGCCGGTACCGATACTGTCTGAACTGCTGCTGACGCTCACGGGCTTGCCGAAAATATCGGCGATCACCTGTGCCCAAAGCGGGTAGGCAGCAAAACTGCCGTTTACAGACAGCGTGCTGAAAGGCCTGTGGGTCTCCAGGATCTTACCGATACTGTAAATTTCATACAGGATACCTTCCAGTGTTGCCCGGATGAAATGTGGTTGTCCGTGTTTAATATTAAGACCGAAATAAGCACCCCTTGCGTTGGCATTCCAGAGTGGGGCCCGTTCGCCGAGCAGGTAGGGCAGGAAAAGAAGTCCGTCTGACCCGGCCGGGACCCGTGCTGCCTCACTAATCAGCCGGTCAATACTTTCCTCAATGCCGTAGGCTTCATTAAAAATACCAAATTGTTTGGCGAACCATTCAAAGATAACGCCCCCGTTGTTGGTCGGCCCCCCCGAAACATAATACCCGTCGGTAAGCAGGTAATTAAAGAAACGCTGCTGGCTGTCGCGAATTATATTTTTGCCCGCGACTCTTACTGCGCCGCTTTGCTCAATAGTGATCGTGGCTTTGCCTTCTCCCCATACACCGGCGCCGAGGGTAGCCATACAGCCATCGCTGGCACCGATGATGATCTTTGTTTTCGCCGGCAGCCCAAGTGATACCTGGTATTCTTTCCGCAACTGCATATCCGCAAAAAATACGGGGACAGCCTCCGGCAGGCGCTCCTTCGTGATCCCGGCAAAATTTAGCGCATCGGTATCCCATTGCAGCAAATGAATATTGAAAAGCCCCGTGGCCGATGCCAGGCTGTAGTCGATCACGCAGGCACCGGTAAGCTGTTGTATAACATAATTTTTTATAGCGATGAATTTATCCGTCCGAGCATAACGTTCTTTATCGTGTCGTTTGATCCAGGCTATCTTGATAAGCGGTGACATCGGGTGTATGGGTGTACCCGTTGCTTCATAAATTTTTTTAGCCAGCGGCATTTTCTTCAGCTGATCCGCTTCCTTATTCCCGCGGTTGTCTGCCCAGGTGATGGCATTGCCCAGGGGGATACCGTGCCGGTCTACCGGAAGTACGCTATGCATCGCCCCACTGAAACAAATGGCCACCACCTTGTTTTTTTTTGGATTGATTTTCTCGGTGAGAAAATTTTTCAGGACGAACAGAACGGTGATGAACACCTGCTCCGGGTCTTGCTCGCTGTAAATCGGTTCGGAGTGAAAAGTCGGGTAGGCGCCCTTGCTGAATGCCATGGTCTTACCGTTGCTGTCGAAGGCAAATATCCTTACGGCGCTTGTTCCGATGTCAATAGTGATGTAGCATTCCATGTTTGGCATTTTTTAAAGTTATTCGGATAGCCCGGTATGGTTGGTCCTGAACTGGCGGGGCGTATAGCCGGTTAATTTTTTAAAGGTGGTGGCGAAATGCTGGGACGAATAAAATCCGGTACTAAGTGCAATGTCGGTGACCGACCGGCTGGTATTTTTGAGCAGCCTGATCGCCTCGGCAATCCGTATATTGATTAGGTAATGCAGGGGTGTAAAGCCGGTGTGCGCTTTTACTTTTTCAGTAAACGCTGTAGTGCCCATCCCGACCAGCACTGCCATCTCTTCCACCAGCCACTGTTGGTCGAGGTTCGTACGAAGTGCCCTTTCCAGTTTTAAAAATGTCTGCGGAAAATCGCGTTGCAGCTGGTGTTGCCGGCTGAGCTGCCTGGCGATACCAATCAGCAAATCGTCGATTCGATGATTCACCCGTACTGTGTAGCCAATTTCCCTGGATACCAGTTCCCGCTGAAGTTCGTCGAAGAGGTGTGCAGCCTCGGTGAAACGGGCAAGGACCGGGTTGGGGTTCATGGAGAATAATCTTCCGATGGCCCTGCTTTCGGCCGGCGGCAGCCCGCTCCAGGGGCCGGGTACAAAGTTGCCGGCTTCAAAAATTTCCGGTACCACATCCAGCGCCCAGCAGGTGCCCACATCCAGCCATCCCTTTTCGCTGCCGATAGACTGGCCAGGCAATACAATGGCCGCATCCCCCGGATAAAGCATTTCCTGGCGCTGGTTGATCAGCCATTCGAACTTTCCTTCCTGTACATACCATACCTGCAGGCAACCCGATACCGCCACGGGGAAACTGTTGAGGTGAACCTGTTGAATTTTCCGGCAGGCAAAACCCGCCAGGTGCGGGAAAGCACCCAGTTCAGGAGATACGTGTTGCTGCAGGATAAGATGACTCATAGTTGATTTGTCGTACTGACCCCTGGCTGAATGACGCAGCAATATATACAACCCTGCCCATAAACTGCCCTGCTCACCTGGGCGGCAGTGCAACATAAAGCGCTTTCAGGGCCTACGTTTAAAAATGTACAAAAACCACCGCTGGTCTTTAATGGAAGTTCTTACCCTCCATGAAAGATACTTTGCAGTTCAGGATCCGGTAAACGCTGTGGATAACGCTTACGGACAACTGATTTTTTAACCCAAACGACTTGCTACTATGAGTACAACGCTGCGGCTATGCCGTAAGCCGGCCTTCCCGGTCCTGGCTTCCCTCATCCTGTTTTTATTTTTCTCTTTTTCCCTTTCCGCGCAAACCGTGACCGGCACCGTCACGGGTCCGGATGGCGAGCCACTTTCGGGCGTATCCGTAAACTTTAAAGGCACACGTACCGGCACCACTACCAATACCGACGGGAAATATAGCATTAATGTCTCAGCGAAAGGCGTACTGGCGTTCACCTCCGTGGGCTTCGCCGCGCAGGAACTGCCGGTAAACGGCAGAACAGTGGTTGACGTATCGATGAAGCGTGATCTGCGCAACCTCGATGAGGTAATCGTAACCGCACTGGGTATCCGCAAGGAAAGCAAACGGCTCGGGTATTCAGCCACGACCGTGACGCCGGACGAACTCACAACGGTGAGGACCACCAACCTCGGAAACAGCCTGCAGGGAAAAGTGGCCGGGCTGAATGTATCCCCGCCGGCCGGCGGCCCGGGCGGATCGTCGAAGATCAGGATCAGGGGGCAGTCCTCCTTTGGTGGCAATAACTCACCCCTGATTGTGGTAAACGGCGTACCCATCAACAACTCGGGAATTTCTGCAGGCGGTTCGGCCGGCAACGGAACAGGTAACCCGACCGGGGGATCATCCGACCAGGGCGACGGCCTGCAAAGTGTCAACCAGGATGATATTGAATCCATGACGGTACTGAAAGGCGCTGCCGCTGCTGCCTTGTATGGATTCCGGGCAAAAGACGGCGCTATCATCATCACCACAAAGACTGGTCGCGGAAGTAGTGGCATCGGTGTTGAAATCAATTCCAATTTCCAGGCAACGCGCGCGCTCGACTACACTGACTTCCAGTACGACTATGGCCAGGGCGAGTTCGGAAAACGCCAGACCACAGTGGCGGAAGCCCAGAGCTCAGGCGTCTTCAGCTTCGGTGAAAAATTTGACGGGAAGCCTACCCCCCAGTTTGATGGAAGCACCCAACCGTATGTACCCTACAAACATCGCATCCGTGACTATTATCGCACCGGCACCAACTGGACAAATTCCGTGGCCCTTACCGGGGGTAGCGACAAAGGAAACTTCCGGCTCGCCTTCGCCAATACTGATGCCGATGCAATTGTACCCAACTCCGATTATCACAAAAAAATCCTGAACCTTGGACTGAACTACCGGTTCACCCAGCAATTTTCGATGCAGCTGAATGCCAATTACAGCAATGAATACAACCATAATCCACCGCAGATTGGATTGCAGGATTTGAATGCCAATACAACGATATATACCATGGCTAACAGCATCGATGTACACTGGCTCCAAAAGACATATATGGATGCCAACGGAAATGAACAGCCGCTGGCCAGGTTCACCAACAGAAACAATCCATACTGGATAGCCCTTAAAAGGTTTGAAAATGTGCGGCGCGACCGGTTGTTTGGTACGGTGTCTCTTCGGTACCAGCTGCTGAACTGGCTGTATGTGCAGGGCAGGTTCGGGCAGGACTATTACACCCGCCCCTACAATTACGATCGGCCCACCGGTACCCGATCCATATCCGCAGCGGCATCCGGGTTCAACGGGTATTATTACCAGGATGTTACAACTTTCCGCGAACGCAATATGGATTTCCTGATTGGGGCCAACAAGACCTTCGGCAAGTTCGGCGTGGATGTAACCGTTGGGGGCAACCAGCTGCAGCAGGTTTATGACAACATCGGCACCTCGGTTACGAATTTTTATGTGCGCGATTTATATACTATTGGTAATGGCCAGACTAAAAACCCTTTTTACAATTACAGTAAGAACCAGGTTAATTCATTATACGGCGACCTGGAACTTTCCTATAACAGCGTATTGTTCCTGAACCTGACGGCGAGGAACGACTGGTTTTCCACACTTAATCCGAAATCAAACAATTATCTCTACCCTTCCGCGGGTCTGAGTTATGTATTCAGCCAATCGATCGCCAATCCTCCTTCCTGGCTCAACTTCGGAAAGCTCCGGGCTTCCTATGCGGAAGTGGGCGGCGGCACCGACCCGTATTCAAACAACCTGTACTATGCAGTGAACGCCAACCAGTTTAATGGCAATGCGCTCGGATCAGTTTCAGGTACGGTCAGTCCCAACCCAAATCTCCGGCCGTTGAAAGTCAAAGAAACAGAATTAGGAATCGAACTGCGGACTTTCAACAACCGCATCAACCTCGATGTTGCCGTGTACAACAAGAACACGGAAGATGAAATTCTTAACGTGGATATCTCCAATACGTCAGGTTTCAGCCAGACCAAGGTGAATGTCGGCAAGCTCAGGAATAAGGGGATTGAAGGACTGCTTACGATTACCCCGGTACGTAAGAAAAATTTCAGCTGGGATATGAATTTCAACGCCAGCTACAACGAAAGCAAGGTACTTGAACTGGCCAACGGACAGCAGCGTTTCGATGTGGGAACCGGTGAATTCTTCGGCTTTGTTTCTCACGAAGTGGGTAAACCCCTGGCCTCTCTGCGGGGCTTTGATTACAAGCGCGACGCAAAGGGTCAGATCATTACTTCAAGCGGGTTGTTCCAGCAAGGAAGCCTTACTACCTATGGCAGCGCCATTCCGAAATGGGTGGGCGGCTGGCTGAACACCATTAACTTCCACGGGTTCAGAATTTTTACCCAGGTGGATTTCAAAGCCGGCTATAAAATCTTGTCGAACAGCAACCTTAATTTCCTGCGGGAAGGATTATCCAAAACCTCCCTTCCCGGCCGTGACGGCGGGGTGACGTTTAACGCGGTAAATGCAGATGGCACGCCCAATACCAGCAAGGTGGAAGCTGAGCAGTTTTACACACAGTACCGGAGCACGGGCGTAGCTACGCCATTTGTCTACAACGGAAGTTTTATCCGCTGGAGGGCAATTTCTATTGGTTATGACCTGACCCGCTTTGTAGGCAAAAAATCCTTTATTAAAAACCTGACGGTCGCAGCTGTCTGCAACAACGTGCTCATGATTAAAAAATATATCGACAACCTGGATCCGGAAGCCCAGGTTTCAGCATCAGACAACCTGCAGGGCATTGAAACCCATACCCTGCCCACAACCCGCAGCTTCGGGATGAACGTAAACGTCAAATTCTAACCCATTTAACGATTGTTATGAAAAAAATTTATATCTACGCAACCCTGGCGCTACTGACGCCGGTGCTGAACAGTTGCGATAAGAATTTCGTGGAAGTGAATACCAACCCGGTGCTGGCGACGACGCTGGATCCGATTTATCTTTTTTCTAATGCCCAGTTCAGTGCCGCCATCAGTACAGTTTCTTACCAGAGCGAGATCGTACAGCAGATAGTCACTCCTTTCACCGGTGTGCTCGAAGGCGGTAACCACAACATTGTTTACGACCCGAATTCCAATGCGCTCTTCAACGCGATGTTCGCGGCGCCTTCCGGGCCTGTCCTGCTGCTGACTGACGTTATTAACCAAACCAAAGAAAACCCTGCCCGGAGCAATCTCTACAATATGGCGAGAATCATGAAGGCCTATGTTTTCAGCGTGCTGGTAGATACCTATGGCGACGTCCCGTACAGTGATGCCGGCAAAGGCTACCTGCAGGGCATCAGCCTGCCCAAGTATGACGACCAGAAAGCCATTTATGCCGACCTGCTGAACGAACTGGACCAGGCAACCAAAGCGCTTGATGCCACCAAGGCTATTGAAACAGGCGACTTATTTTACAAAGGCAACATAGCCCAGTGGAAAAAACTGGGGGCATCGTTCCTGTTGCGGCTGGGTATGCGCTATTCCAAAGTTGATGCTACCACAGCGCAGAAATACGTAGGCATAGCCGTTAGTGACGGGTTAATGACCAGCATTGCGGACAATGCTTTCATAGCTTTTAACGGCACCTTCAATCACCCTACCGCGAACAGCTACCAGGGGACAGAGAAAGGGAACTACTACCTGGGTAAGCCATTCGTGGATTATTTACAATCGACCAATGATCCCCGCCTGGCTGTTATTGCCGTGAAATACCAGTTTCCGGCCAACCCACTGGCCTCCGCGGGCACAGAAGACACCAACCCGGCGGACCAACAGGGTATACCGTTAGGTTATAACGAATCCACGATCATCAACGACCCTAATTATCCCGGCAAATCCGGAGCTGCATGGAAATATTCACAGCTGAACCGGCGCACAGTCGCCAAGATTGACATTCCCGAATTTTTTATCACCTATGCACAAACCACGCTTTTGCTGGCGGAAGCCGTGCAGCGGGGCTGGACAACCGGGTCCGTGGCAACTCTTTACAACACGGGTGTCCGCGCGCACATGGACCAAATGAAACAATTTGATGTTACCGCCAGCATTTCCTCCGCGGCTGAAGATGCCTATCTGCTGGCCAATCCTTTCAACCCGGCGAAGGCACTGGAACAAATCAATACCCAGTACTGGATAGCTTCTTTCGAAAACGGATCGGAAGCATGGGCAAATTTCCGGAGAAGCGGTTACCCGGCACTCCCCCCGAACCCCTACCCCAGCGCCGACCCGGCTGTAAAAGGCGATTTTATTCACCGGCTCGTGTACCCGGTCCGGGAAATTTCTGTGAACACGGCCAATTATAACGCCGCTATAGCCAGGATGGGTGCAGATAATCTGGCAACGAGGTTGTTCTGGGATAAATAAACCTATTCCCCTGGCCGGATTACATATGCATTAAATACCCGGGAAGGATGTTATTGTAAATGACTTTTCTTTATCTTCTGCAGGAATATCAAAAAAAATAATACACATGATGAAAATCACTTTTCCGCTGCTGGCTATGTTATTTATGAGCATCGTGGTGCAGGCACAGCAGGTTACGCTTAGCCCAGATCAGTTGAAAGCTATCACGCCCGACTGGAAGGGCGAACGATCGGCAGACGGCAGACCGCATGTCAGCGACCAGGTGCTTGAACGGCTCAAAAGCGTTTCCATCGAAGAAGCCTGGGGATATCTCCGCAACAAAGGCTTCCAGAATCAGTACGAGGGGGACTGGATGACCATCTACCCGGACAGCCCAATGACCGGCCGCGTAGTGACGGCGCAGTACCTCCCGATGCGGCCGGATTACGACAAACTCATTAAAGAAAAAGGAAAAGCGGAGAACCGTATCGGCGCCACCAATTCATGGCCCATCGATGTCTTGAAAAACGGTGATGTGTATGTGGCCGACAGCTACGGTAAAATTGCTGATGGCACCTTGATCGGCGATAACCTGGGGAACTCTATTTATGCCAAATCGAAACGCGGTGTAATATTTTACGGTTCTGTCAGGGACGTGGAAGGACTGATGGAGATCAACGGCTTCAATGCATGGATTAAAGGACAGGATCCTTCTTATATCCAGCAGATGATGCTGGGAAGCATCAATATGCCGATCCGTATCGGCCGCGCGACCGTATTGCCGGGAGACGTAGTGCTGGCGAAAAGGGCCGGCACCATATTCATTCCCGCCCAGTTTGCCGAAGACCTGATCTTGAATTCCGAGTTTGTTCAGCTGCGCGACGATTTTGGCCACCAGCGTCTCCGCGAGGGAAAATTCACCCCTGGTCAGATCGATACACAGTGGACCGACGAAATTAAAAACGACTTTCTGAAATGGCTGGACACGAAAAAATCGCTGCCCATGACCCGGAAAGAACTGGACGACTACATGAAATCCCGAACCTGGTAAATTGGGAATGCGACCCATTTTGCTAAAGGCGTGATCGCCCTTTCCATTACCCGATTAATTACCCGTAAAAAAAATCACATGACTCCTTCACAAAAATTCTTAGCGAAAATAGGATTGAAAGACCCCGAGGTCGTAACATCCCTGCCTCCCGGCCGGGAAACAGGCCATGAAAACAGCCGCCGCGATTTTTTCAAAAAGTCAACGCTGGGTGGTATCGCCCTCGGCAGCTCATTTTTATTTACGCCGATAGAAGAGCTTGTTGCCCAGACCACGCAGAAGGTCAACCGATTTTCAAGTCCATCCGACCTGAAAATTACCGATATGCGTTACTGCGTCATCCAGAACGTTGGCCGTACCCCAATCATTCGTATAGACACCAACCAGGGTATTTATGGTCTCGGTGAGGTGAGGGACGGCGCTGACGAACGCTATGCGCTGATGCTGAAGAGCCGGATTATGGGTCAGAATCCCTGCAATGTGGAAATGCTTTTTAAAACCATCAAACAATTCGGGGGTAACTCCCGGCAGGCGGGTGGCGTTTGCGGCGTGGAAATGGCACTCTGGGATCTGTGCGGCAAAGCGTACAACATTCCTGCCTGGCAGCTGCTGGGTGGACGATACCGGGATAAAGTAAGGATGTATGCGGACACCCCGGAAGCACCCACCATGGAAGAATTTAAAGCCAGGATAAAGAACAGGCTCGAAGTACAGGGGATGACTTGGCTCAAAATGGATATCTCCATCGGGGAAGTAAAAGAAAAAGCCGGGGCGCTTATCAACAGCAAATTCTGGGGCAGCAACCTCGGCCAGTGGAACGGCGGTTATATGGATTACGCCAATACAAAACATCCTTTTACCGGAATCCAGATTACAGAAAAAGGGCTCGACGAAATGGCAGCCATCATCAGCGAGGTACGTTCGGTAATAGGATATGAGATCCCGCTGTCTTCCGACCACTACGGGCACTTTGATCTGAATAATGCCATGCGTTTTGGAAAGAAAGTGGAACAGTACCGGCTGGCATGGCTGGAAGACATGGTGCCGTGGGAATACACGGAGCAATACAAAACGATGTCTGATGCACTTGACACCCCTGTACTGACCGGGGAAGACATTTACCTGCTGCAGGGCTTCAAACCCCTCATCGATATCCACGCCGTAGATATCATACACCCTGACCTCGCTACATCGGGGGGATTGCTGGAAACTAAACGGATAGGCGATTACGCAGAAGAGAAAGGTGTTGCCATGGCAATGCATTTTGCGGGTAGTCCCGTTTCATTCATGGCAAATGTACATTGCGCCGCAGCCACGCAGAATTTCCTGGCACTGGAACATCATTCGCTGGATAACCCCTGGTGGAATAACCTGGTGAAGACCACCGATGGCAGGAAACTTTTTGAAAACGGCTTCGCCAATGTCCCACTCACCGCCCCCGGGCTGGGCATAGAACTCAATGACGAGGAAGTAAAGAAACACCTGCTGCCGACTGACAAAACTTACTTTGCACCAACCCCGGAATGGAACGATAAACGTTCGCACGACAGGCTTTGGAGTTAACCGGTACATGATGGCTGCCCGGCTGGTGGATAACAACACCGGCCGGAGGCGCCAGTTAAAATGAGGTGGTTATTATGAAGGCTTCCCGGGAAGTGAAAGTCAGCACCAATCCGGGCAGGGCTATACACCCTTTCATTGTTCCGATGCTGCTGATAATCTGTTACCTGGTAGCTGTTTTTATCAAAGCCGGAACCTTTACAGGGTGGCTGCTCACGCTTTTTTTTCTTTCGGTGTATAACGAGCTTCGAAAATTTCCGTCGCTCAAAGGCTATTCTTTTTCTACAATCATCCTGGCAGCAGTCAGTCTTGCATTTTACTACCCGCAGCATTTCATTGCTGCCGGACAGTTCAGGTTATCCGGTCTTATCATACCCCTGCTACAGCTTATCATGTTCGGTATGGGCTGCGAACTTAACCCTGCTGATCTGGCTGCTGTTATGAAAAGACCGAAAGCCATCATCACGGGGGTGGTTTGCCATTACAGCATCATGCCACTGGTTGGGTATTTGCTAGCGACTGTCTTTGGCTTCCGGGCCGATATCGCAGCCGGGATCATTCTGGTGGGATGCTGCCCGAGCGGGCTAGCCTCTAACGTTATGGCTTACCTCGCCAGGGCTAACCTGGCCCTTTCCGTCGCTGTTACCACGGTCTCGACCCTGCTGGCGCCGCTTTTCACGCCGTTGCTGATGCATTTCCTCGCGGGCAGGCTGGTCACCATTCGCTTATCCGACTTGATCTGGGACACTACCAAAGTGGTGCTGTTACCGGTAATTGCGGGCCTGCTCTTTCATTCTCTTGCGAAGGGACGGGTGCGCTGGATTGAACGGATACTGCCGCTGCTTTCAATGGCAGGAATCACACTAATCATTGTTTTGATAACGGCGGCAGGGAAAGAACATCTGGTGCAGGTCGGATGGCTACTGCTGCTTGCCGTTATACTGCATAACGTTACCGGTTATGCGCTGGGGTATGGGTTCAGCCGACTGCTCCGTTTTAACGAACAGGACAGCCGTACTATTTCGCTTGAAGTGGGGATGCAAAACAGCGGTCTTGCTTCGGGAATTGCGCTATTAATGGGGGGAATGGCCACGATTGGACTGGCACCGGCTGTTTTTGGGCCGGTCATGAACGTCAGCGGTTCCGCGCTGGCAAACTGGTGGCACAACAGGAGCCCGGGTAACGGAAAAAATACGGCTATGCGATCGGCCAAAAAAATACGTCCTGTCTAATAATGACCCTACCTGCAACCAAAAACAGCGTGGTCTGTTGTGGCAGAACAGGGAGAATCAAATACAAAGTGACTTCCCCCTGAACCGAAAAAAAATTACCGAAAGAAGGTTTATATGAAATATTACCTGGGCATCGATATCGGCACCACCTCCACCAAAACCGTGGCTTTTTCGCCTTCGGGAGTAATCCTTGCCAGGGAAACAATCAATTACCCTATTGATCATCCGTTGCCGGATCACAGTGAGCAGGATCCGGAGGTCATTTTCAATGCGGTACTCGACGGCATTGAAAAGGTGGCGGGCAGGCTGAAAGAATACCGTGTTGAATTGGTAAGTTTCAGTGCAGCTATGCACAGCCTGATCCTGACCGGTGCCGGGGGCGAAGCGCTTACCGCATGCATTATATGGGCAGACAACCGGGCGGCCTCAGTGGCCGAATCCCTGAAACAAACGGGCGCGGCAGAAAAGTTCTACCGCCTCACCGGCGTACCCGTTCACCCGATGTCGCCATTCTGTAAAATGATCTGGCTGAAAGAAAACAACCGGGCACTTTTTGATGCCGCACATAAATTTATAGGCATTAAAGAATTTGTTTTTTTCCGCCTGTTCGGCAACTACACGGTAGATACGTCCATCGCCTCTGCCACGGGCCTGCTCAATATTCACAACCTGCAATGGGATGATGAAGTGCTGGACTTCACCGGAATCAAAAAAAGCCAGTTGCCACAGCTGGTGAAGGCAGTCAACCGTCAATACCTCGGCAGGAAAGGCTCGTTTGCGGACGATAAAAGACTGGCCGGCGTAAAAGACGCTGCCTTCATCACCGGTGGAAGTGATGGCGCATTGGCTAACCTCGGTAGTGGCGCTGTAACCCCTGATGCCATGGCCATTACAATTGGTACCAGCAGCGCCGTGCGGATCGTAACCGGTTCGGTATGCCTCGATCCGTTCATGCGGACTTTTTGCTATCACCTGGAAGGCAGCCGTTATATCGTGGGCGGTGCCGGCAACAATGGTGCTGTCGTTTTAGAGTGGCTGAAGGATCTGATGCTTCCCCCCCACGCCTCCCATGATGCGCTGTTTTCCGAGGCGGCCACGATAGCGCCGGGAGCAGACGGGGTGCTGTTTATTCCCTACCTGCTGGGGGAACGCGCGCCCATCTGGAATGCCGCTGCGAAAAGTGTTTTTTATGGGATGGATATCAGCCACGGCCGCGCCCACCTCATACGGGCGGTTATAGAGGGCATTCTTTATGCCGTCTACAGCATTGGCAAAATTCTTATGGAAACCAACCCGATCAAGGAGATCCAGGCAACGGGCGGATTTACACAGAGCCCGTTTATGCTGCAGCTGCTCAGCGACTTGTTCAACTGCCGGGTCATGGTGGCTGATGCGGTCGAAAGTTCTGCCTGCGGCGCCGTGAAAATTGGGATGGAAGCCCTGGGCCTCCCGGGCGACTGGCACAGCCGGACAACTGAAATCTACCAGCCCAACGCCAGCCGGCACGATACCTACATGCGACAGTACGAATTGTTTGAACGCTTATATACCCTGTTGAAACCTGAAATGCAGCCCGGGGTTGCGGTCATCAAGGCCAGTCCGGGCGTTACTCCGGTTGCCCCACTTGCCTGAACATGCTCAACAACGGATCAATTTGCTGTCAACTTGTCACCATACCTGATTTTTGCTATCTTTGACGCCCATTTAAAAGCCCGGAAATCAGATGTTCGAAACAGGAAGCAGCAGTGGCAGGCATGACGAATCCCGCCAGGGGGAGGCGCTGCAGCAGGCGGGTACAGAAGTACAATACCATCGCCATTTTTATATAGAAAGCTATGGATGCGCGATGAATTTCGCAGACAGCGAGGTAGTCGCTGCCATACTTCGTGAAAAAGGATTTGGCGTCACCACAGAATTATCGGTGGCCGACCTCATTTTTATCAACACCTGCTCCATCCGGGAAAAAGCCGAACAGACCGTGCGGAAAAGACTTACGGAATTCCGCAAGCTCAAACTGGCGAAGCCTGGGTTGCTGGTAGGTGTACTGGGCTGCATGGCGGAACGCCTGAAGTCACGCTTCCTTGAAGAAGAGAAGCTGGTTGATCTGGTTGTCGGCCCAGATGCCTACCGCTCGCTGCCGGCGCTGGTGGAAGAAGCCTCCTCCGGTCAGAAAGCGGTGGATGTGTTGCTGAGCCGCGACGAAACCTATGCCGAAATTTCGCCGGTACGCCTGAGCAGCAATGGGATCACAGCCTTTGTCAGCATCATGAGGGGATGTAACAACATGTGCTCATTTTGCGTCGTTCCGTTTACAAGAGGCCGGGAACGAAGCCGTGATAAATATTCCATTTTAGACGAGTGCCGCGACTTGATTCACCGCGGGTTCAAAGAAGTCACCCTCCTGGGTCAGAACGTAGACAGCTATTACTGGATAGATGAAGAAACTAACCAACCGGTCACCTTCAATGCATTGCTTGAAGAGGTAGTCCGTCTTTCTCCGCAGCTGCGCGTACGGTTTAGTACCTCGCATCCCAAAGACATCACCGATGAGGTGCTTCATACGATGGCGAGATACGATAACATCTGTAATTATATACATCTTCCGGTGCAGAGTGGCAGCACACGAATACTGCAGCTGATGAATCGCACCTATACGAGGGAATGGTATCTTGCGCGGGTAAAACGGATCCGGGAAATATTGCCGGACTGTGGCATTTCAACCGATATCATCGCGGGTTTTTGCACGGAGACTGAGTCGGATCACCACGAAACCCTGACCTTGATGGAAAACTGCCAGTACGACCTGGCCTATATGTATTATTACAGTGAGCGGCCCGGAACGCTGGCTGCCCGGCGGTATACAGATGACATTCCTGAAGCCACCAAAAAGAGCAGGCTGCAGGAAATTATCAGCCTGCACCGGCAGCAATCGCTGGCCAGCATGCAGCGCGATGTAGGCAAAACCTTTACGGTGCTCATAGAAGGCGAATCAAAAAAAAGTGATCAGTACTGGGCGGGACGAAATGATCAGAATAAGGTGCTGGTCTTTCCAAAAAACGGGGATGCCCATCGTCCCGGGGATTATGTGCGGGTCACGGTAGGAACGTGTACGGCGGGTACCCTGCTGGGAACCATGGAAGCCGCTGACAGGCAGGATAAAAATGCGCTGACCCCGGAGCCCGCCAACTTGGAATATTCATGATAAATAACACCCGGGCAGGTGCTTTCGCTAATCCTTGCACCGGGGTGACTGGATCGAACGGCTAACGGTTTCCTGTAAACGAAAAATTATGGATTTACAAGCGCTCAAAAATAGGTTTGGCATCATCGGTAATGCACCCGCCCTGAACTACGCGCTCAACGTAGCATCGCAGGTGGCCAATACGGACCTCAGTGTGCTCATCAATGGCGAGAGCGGGGTGGGAAAAGAATCTTTTTCCCTGATCATTCATGCCTTGTCCGCCAGGAAACACAACCCGTTCATTGCCGTAAACTGCGGCGCCATCCCGGAGGGTACGATCGACTCTGAACTGTTCGGTCATGAAAAGGGTTCCTTCACAGGGGCGGTGGACAGCCGCAAAGGATATTTTGAAACGGTAAATGGTGGCACTATTTTCCTGGACGAAATCGGGGAAATGCCACTGGGTACGCAGGCACGCCTCCTGCGCGTACTGGAGAGCGGGGAGTTTATCCGGGTGGGCAGCAGCAAAGTGCAAAAGACAGATGTAAGGGTCATCGCCGCCAGCAACAAGGACCTCCTGGAATACACACACAAGGGAAAGTTCCGCGAAGACCTTTACTACCGCCTGAATACCGTTCCCATCAGGGTTCCGGCGCTGCGTGATCGCAAAGAAGATATTTTTTTCCTGTTCCGGAAATTTGTCATCGATTTTGCTGAGCGGTATAAAACCACGCCGGTACAACTGGACGAAGACGCAAAAAATCTGTTAAACAACTATACCTGGCCGGGCAATGTGCGTGAATTAAAGAACATTGCAGAACAACTTTCGGTATTGTCGGAGGAAAAGCTGATTACCGGGGCGACCATGCAACGCTTTTTGCCGGACCACAGCACTAACCGGCTGCCGGTTCTCGCCCAGGGTAAATCCGCCGGCAACAGCGCTGAATTTGCCAACGAAAGGGAGATGCTGTACAAGTTGTTTTTTGACATGAAGAAGGATGTCACCGAACTGAAAAGAATGTTCGTGGAAATTCTTCAGAACCCGGGTAACGCGGCTACCGCTGCGAAGCTGGCCCATGAGCCTTTCCTGTCCGACAATGCACCGGCTCACCCGGAAGCTCCGCCGCAGCTGCTGCACCAGGGATACGGCAGCGCGGTGGCCCAGCAGAATGGCCAGCCCTTGCTGATGAACCACGATGAAATTCACCATCATGAAGAAGTAGAAGAGTCGCTTAATATCATGGACAAAGAAAAAGAACTGATTATAAAAGCGCTGAAGAAACACCGCGGCAAACGAAAAGATGCTTCGCTTGATCTCGGCATCAGCGAAAGAACGCTGTACCGAAAATTAAAAGAATATGATATCGATGAATAATGGCTGCACTTCGTCCCGCCACTTCATCTTCATCATCCACATCCCGCTACCATGACATTCATCCGGAAATATATTTATGCCTGCTTGGTTCCGTTCTGCCTGTTCAGCAGCAGCTGCCTGCATTATACCTTGCGGGAATCTTCGATACCCAAAGAAATCAAAACTATCCGTATCGGTTTTATTGAAAACAGGGCCCGTTACGTGAATCCCCAGCTCAGCCCGCAACTAACTGATAAACTCAGGCAGAAAGTAAATAACCAGACCAACAGGACGCTGACACAGGCTGATAACGCCGACCTCGACATCAGCGGCACCATTACCGATTACTCTTTTACCACGGCGGCGATTGCGGACAACCGCACAGCCACCAACCGGCTGAACGTCACTGTTCATATCAAGATGGTCAACCGGCTGGATGAGAAGCAAAATAAAGATGAAGATGTTACCCGCAGCTTCGACTTTGATGCGAACATCAGCATCCAGCAGGCTGAAGCGGCATTGAATACCAGTATTATCCAGAACCTGACCGACGAAATTTTTAACCGGCTTTTTTCCAGCTGGTAATTAGCCAGTATCTTGCCCATGAATATTATGCAGGCCCACGTTAATCACCTGGTACAACATCTTTTTAAGCAGCCGGCGCTGGAGGAAGTATCCATGGAGGAACTGGAAACGATGACTTCGGCATATCCCTATTTCGCAGTGCCCCATTTCCTGCTGCTGAAAAAAATGCTGGCAACCGATCATGCCGGTTTTACCCGCCAGCTGCACCTCACCAATCTTTATTTTCACAATCCGCTGTGGCTGCAATACCTGCTGATACCCTCGGGTGGCGAAACTTCGGAACATACCTCCGAAATACGGAGCCAACAAAAAGCCGCTTCTGAACCAGTGCCTGGCGTGGATACAGCAGATGATACCACCCACACCGAAACGGCTGATCGCTCGCCTGGTTACAATCAAGCGTCTGATGCTGACCCGGCTGAAAAACATAGCAGCGACAACGCCGGTAACGGCACACCTCGCGGGCCGGATGCAGAGCCCGGGGAGCAACACCCAACCGGATACCGACAACATGAAACGGCGGCAGAACCGGTAACCACAACCACCTCCTTTCTTGACAAGGTTCAGGAGACCTCCTTTGGTGGCGGGCAGGGCATGATGGATGTGGTGGCTGTAATGTTTGAAAAAGAAAACTTTCCCCCTGATCAGCCTGCAGAAGCGGATCCCTTACCCTCCCGGGAACGTGAAGCGCATACCGAAGATGAACAACCCCCGACCCATAGCCCGGCCGGATCCTCCTCCCCTAACGCCGACGACGACAACGCGTTCGAAGCGGTGCCTGAAAAGCCGGGGCCGGAAACCGCCCCTGCGGAGATAAAGGAACTGACCGGCAGCGCTCTTTTGGCAGAACCCGCAGACCAGCAAGACCATCATCCGATTCAAAAAGACAGGCAGGAACCAACCGCCGGCAGCACTGCGCCAACAGGCACATCCCGCGAAGCGGAAATTAAAGCCTTGCCGCTCCCGACGGGTGAAGGCGGTGATAAGAAGGCCGACCTGTTGTTCGAACCTTATCATACCGTTGATTATTTTGCCAGCCAGGGGATAAAATTATCCCGTATAGAAGGCGATCCCAGGGATAAACTCGGCCGCCAGCTAAAAAGTTTTACCGAATGGCTGAAAA
>JBBROE010000027.1:0-38715 GCA_038229695.1 Chitinophagales bacterium
CTCCTTTTATTTTCCCTGCCGGCGCACAGAGCAGCACGAGCGGAAAAATCAGCAGCAGCATCACTACAAAAAGCAGCATTGCATACACACTGAAGGCAACCTGCACTATCTTTTTCATGTACACGGGTATTAAGGCTGTACCGGGTTATCCGCATGGTCATAGCGGCTGCCTACCCCGGCACAGGAACAATCGGCTGCCGAATCCGGGTAGACACAGGTCACGACCTTGGTCTTAGTATCACACTGCGCAAACATTACCCGTATTTTATGTTTCCCCGGCCCGTCTGCTTGCAGGGCATAAACCGGGCACGGACGGGCCGCCAGATCGCTGTGGGCGGAATCAATGACGCCAGTCAACAGCAACTGCTTAACCGTCTCCTTACTCACCTGCAGGCACTTCATCCGGCAATCTGCATGCGGGGTAAATTCCAGGAAATCACCGCGCCTGTCAAAGTCACGGTTGCGGTCGATACTGCTGCCTTTCGCAGCAGGCGACGACTGCCTGTTCCGGCACCGTTTTACAACCAGGGCAGCGGTAGCCAGGAGCAGGAGCAGGATCAGCGGCAGCGCTTTCTTCATACGGCTAATTTTCCGGGAAGATACAAAAGCCGGGTCGTTGGCGGCCAGGCGATCGGCTTATCCTGAAACAGGGGGATTCTCCTTCCGTGGTTGTACCTTTGCGCCTCTTATGGCAGAACTTAAATCGGTGGCTTTTCACACGCTTGGATGCAAACTGAATTTTTCAGAAACCTCGGCCTTGTCCAGACTGCTGCTGGCTGAGGGATTTGAAAAAAAGAATTTTGAAGAAACAGCCGACGTCTATGTGATCAACAGCTGCTCGGTAACGGATAATGCCGACAAGGAATGCCGTCACCTCGTACGCCGGATCCGCCGCAATGCGCCCGCAAGCATGGTTGTAATCACCGGTTGTTACGCGCAGCTGAAACCGCAAGAAATCGCCGCTATTCCGGGGGTGGACCTCGTCCTCGGCGCAGCCGAAAAATTCAATATTGTCCGCCACCTCAAAGAACTTACGCCGGGTGAAACGGCGAAGATATGCAGCTGCGACATCAGCGGGATAGACGGATTTCATCCCTCCTTCTCCGTGAATGATCGCACCAGAAGCTTTCTCAAGGTGCAGGATGGCTGCAGTTACAACTGTTCATTCTGTACCATCCCCCTGGCAAGAGGCGCAAGCCGCAGTGATACCATCGGCAACGTGGTTGCCACAGCAGCTACCCTGGCAAAAGACGGCGTAAGGGAGATCATCCTGACCGGCGTAAACCTGGGCGATTTTGGCAAAGGGAACAGCGGCACGGAACGTACCGAAGACTTTTTTGGCCTGCTCAAACAACTGGATCAGCCCGGCGGGGCAGACCGCTACCGGATCTCTTCCATCGAACCCAACCTGCTGACTGATGAGATAATCGACTTCGTGGCAGGCAGCAGCCGCATCATGCCCCATTTCCATATCCCTTTACAAAGCGGCAGCGACCGCATCTTGTCCCTGATGAGACGGCGCTATAAAAGAGACTTGTATGCGGCAAGGGTGCAACGCATAAAAAAAATGATGCCGCATTGCGCAATTGGCGTGGATGTCATCACCGGCTTCCCCGGCGAGACCGAGGAAGACTTTAACGATACCCGGCAGTTCCTTGCGGATCTCGACATCAGTTATCTCCATGTCTTCACGTATTCCGAAAGAGCGGATACAAAAGCCCTGGAAATAAAACCGGTTGTTCCCCCTGCCATACGCGCTGAACGGAATAAAACACTGCGCGCTTTGTCGTTCCGGAAAATGGAAGAATTTACCCGTTCCCAAAACGGGCAAATCAGGAACGTGCTTTTCGAATATTCAGGTGACCGGGAGTGGGTTTCAGGATATTCCGATAATTACATTCGTATAACTACGGCGTATAAGGCCGGCCTCGAGAATAATATTGTGAACTGGGCAATATAATTTTTAGAAAATTACCATTTGGTTAAGAAACACAAGCCCTTAATTTCCGTTATAGTGGAAAGTTGCCGTACCCTATATGGAAAGAAAAAAATTTCAGGTAACCATCAGCTTTGACCTCGACGAAGCAACCAGCGCACTCATTCCAAAGCACCGGAAATACATCAACTCGCTTATCAACAAGGCTGTCATCGATCACTATGCCGTTTCCATGGAAAGCAAGAAAATCTGGATTACCATAAATGCAGAGGACAAGGCCGCCGTGGATGAATACCTCGGCAACTCCCCGCTGTATGACAACTGGATGTATGAAATCGATGAACTCGCCGTCCTTGACGGACTCACTTATCGCCTGCCGCACCTGCAGCTGAATTAACAACATTGCCAGCACCATTGTACGTCGCCGGCACCGGGTTTCCTTAATAAAAAAACCGGGATGATTATTCCCGGCTTTTAGGAGCCTGTTGACCCAACAGCGCAACTACCCGCAGCATCGTTGCGTCGCACACTTGTACCGCATCGCTTTGTGCAGCACCTATCCTATTTTTCGAACACTGTTGTCACCACGCCGGTAAAAAATCCTTTCGACTCGGCAATGCCCGGCAGCGGGTCTCCCATATCTTTTTCATATTCCAGGCTGCAGACGCCCTTGTATTTAATCTTTTTCAGCGCCTTTACAAACGAAGGGAAATCAATAACGCCCCTGCCCAGTTCCACTGCTTTGCCTTCCCGCACCGCGGCCGTTACGTCTTTGATGTGCAGGTCGAACACCCGCTTGCTGTACTCCTGAACGGCTTCAGCCGGGTTCTGGCCGGCCCTGGTGGAGTGACCGATGTCAATGCAAAGACCCACCCGTGGATCGCGGTTTTTCACCTGGTCATACACGTTCTTCGGGCTCGGATATAATTTGTCTTCCGGCCCGTGGTTATGGATGGCCAGTTTGATGTCCATGCTTTTTACCTTTTCTTCGGCATAGTCGATCAATTCAGGATTTGGTACCCCTACAATCAGCGGCACCCCCACATTTTTTGCATACTCGAACGCCTGGTCAACTGCTTCTTTTGTCTTCATGTAGATCACGCCTACCGCGTACACCCTGATCCCGGCATCACTGAATTTGCCCATCACTTCTTTAATCTTTTCAGGGCTGCTGTTCAGCGGCAGGTGAAACTCTTTCAGCGACATGTTCTTCATATCCACGCGCTTCATCATGGCAATGGATTTGTCGACATCAAACTTATTAAACGTATACCCGGCTATACCAATCTGAAGCGCTTCTTCGGCGGCATTCCCGGCATGCGGTACACTCGCCTGACCTGCCCGGCCCATAAGGGGAAGCACGGCGGCGGCGCCGATGCCGAGTACCGACTGCTGAATAAAATTTCGTCTTGTTGCCATGTTATTAATTGATGCTTTGTTTACTTAATGTTGATTCACCAGCATTTTACCCCTTTCGGTTTTATTATATGGCCGGTTCCCACCCGGGCTGGTAATTGCGCCCCCAGAGCTTCATCGCCTCTGCATCTCCTGTTATACGGCCTCCTTTTTCCGGATTGCAATGGAGGGACCGGCCCACCCGCTGCGCAATATTACCCAGCTGGCAGAGCAGCACACTTTTATGGCCTTCTGCAACTTCACTGTTCAACGGCGTGTCTTTGGTTATCGCGTCGATAAAATTCCTGAAATGATAGCTGTCCAGGTTTTCACCGGGGCCGAGCGGGTTGATGGTATCGGTTGCATCCGCATCCTTTGCTTCCGTGATCAGCTTATTGTTCTTATCCAGTATTTTGTAATCGTCTCCTCCCTTGTTTACGAGCGTCCCCTTATCACCGTAAATGGTGAATCCGCGGCCACTCCCTTCCACGCTGTAATTGTTGCAGCTAATGCCTTCCCAGGCCATGGCCTTCTTACCGCCGAATTCAAAACTGATGGCCTGGGTGTCGGGAGTCTGCCAGTCGTCCTGCGCTGCAAACCTTCCGCCACCGGAGCTCACTTTCGTCGCATAATCAACGCCCAGTGCCCAGCGCATACAATCGATTTCATGGGTACCATTGTTACAGGCTTCGCCCGTTCCCCAGTTCCAGAACCAATGCCAGTTATAGGGCACCACGTTATCGCGGTAGGCCTCCCGCGGCGCCGGGCCCTGCCAGAGATCCCAGTCGAGCGTTGCCGGTACGGGCACCACCTTCCCCTCTCCTATCGGCTTACGGTTGTTATAATACCAGCCCCGGGCAAAATACGCGTTGCCGATAATACCTTCATGCACCTGTTTCATGGCGGCAATCAGGCGCGGCATCGACCTGCGCTGGTCACCCATCTGCACCTTGCGCTTATACTTTCGCGCTGCCCGGATCAGTTTTTCTCCTTCCTCCGGGTTATGGCCACAGGGCTTTTCCACATACACGTGTTTGCCCGCCGCGCAGGCAAGAATCGCCGCCGGGGTATGCCAGTGATCCGGGGTGGCGATAGACATGGCATCGAGGTCCTTATTGTCAAGGATCTTACGGAAATCCTTAACCGCCACCGGTTTTTTCCCGGTAAGCTGTTCCACGAGGCTGATGCCTTTAGTGCGCGCATTGTCTTCTACATCGCATATCCAGCCGATTTCCACATTCGGAATTTTCGTATAGGCCCTGATATGTTCCAGCCCGCGGCCGTTGGTACCCATGATGCCGATAAGCACTTTGTCCGAAGCAGCGACCTTGTTTCCAAAAAGCGGGAATGTCATTGGGGCTATTCCCGCACCGGCTGCAGCGAGGGCACCTGATGTAATAAAAGTCCTTCTTTTCATGAACGCGTTATAAGTATGAAAAAAAAATACCGGCAGTCGGTGCTCTTTTGAAAGCACAACAGCCGCCGGTATATAGGTTAACAAAGGTTACCTGAACAGGGTCGTCTGGGCAGGCACATTGGTTTCTGCACCAACATACCCCTTGTTCTGGTTGATATGTCCGTAGGTATTGGCGAGAATAGACACCGAAGGAACCGGCCATAAAACATGGTAAGGACTCATCGTGTATTTATCGCCGTGGTTAGTTTTTACGCCCTTGTTATAGAAATCTGTTTTTGACATGATCCGATCGTACCAGTAATTATCCGTGGAAAAATTATCCAGCGTATAGGTCTTGCCGTTCTCCGCCGCTTTGCCAGTCTTGGCAAAGAGGTAGGCGATCCGGGTAAGCTCGGTTTTGCGGGGCTCTTCGTAAAACAGTTCGCGGGCGCGCTCGTCCAGTATCATCCCCATGTTAACCTGTGCGGCGTTGATGGGGGCACAACCTGCCCTTGTTCTTACCGCGTTGATGTCTGCTGCGGCGCTGGCGAGGTCACCTTTCCAGAAATAAGCTTCTGCCCTGAGCAGGTAGGTCTCAGCGATGCGGAAGATGTACCAGTCGGTATGCCCGCCCTGCATGGGGGCGTTTTCATTGTCAGGAATAAACAATTTATACTGCGGCCAGCTGAACCAGCTGCGGATGGTGTCTACACAAAGAATACCGCCGGAGCTGTTGTACTTCTGCAGGTTCTTCAGGTAATAAGGATCGGTTGCGTCGTTGTTGTACAGCAGATCGGTCATATTGTACCAGTTACCCGGCGCGTGGCGGAGGTCATTGGGATCATCCCAGATATACCACTGGCTGTAGGCAGTAGGCCTGCAGCGCCCGATACCACGGCCCACAACATTCGACTGCACATAAGCCACGGACACGCCGTCGTTGGTGCCTTTCTTACCGGCAGGCGAAGTGATGTTGGTGCCCCAGTAAGGCACGGCCTGGCGCATGGTTTTTATTCCCCCGTCAAATCCGCCATCCCCGAAACGATCGATTACCATGTAAATGCCTTCCTTGTTGGCACCGATGGATTTATTTTCCGGCCGGTGCAGGTCCCAGATTACATTTTTCATCGTAGAACCGAAGGGCACTTTCATCAGGGCATAAGCACCCCCGTTGATGATGGCTGAAGCGGAAGCGATGGCGGCATCGAAATTCCCCAGCGCGAGGTTCACCTTGGTGAGCAGGTGCTGGCAGGCTCCCTTGGTTACATCGCCTTTGTTGACGGCGTCTGAAGTCCATAACACGGCAGAATCCAGGTCCAGTTTAACCTGGTTGAGGATCACGTCTCTCTTGGCGGAATAGAAATCGAGTTTGGGCTGGGTGATTTCCTTGAAGATACCGGGCACGTCGCCGAATTGCTGGGTGAGCCGGTAATACCGCATACCGCGCTGGAAGTAGGCTGCGCCCAGGATGGCATTCCTTTCGGCAGCATTGGCATAAACGGCATTATCGATCCGGCTGATGACGGTGTTGGCGTATTTCACACCCTTATATCCTTCAGACCAGTAATAATAAATCTTGTTGTGATCGGCATCATTGAAGGTGGCGCCGTCCGGGGTAATCAGCAGGTTTAAATCCTGTGCGGGGCCTGACTTATCCGTTGTCCCTTCCACGGTAACCTCCGAAAACAAATCTTCAGTGAGAAAGGCCGGGCCGTCTCCGTAGTATTCGTTGCGAAGGTTCCTCGCACAGGATACGAGCGCTGCCCGCATACCGTTTGCGTCGATATAAGTAAGATCCGGCTCATAGAAAGACAGCGGCTTGGGATCCAGCCGGTCTTTATTGCAACCTGGTGCCATCAGGAGTATTCCTCCTGCCATGGCTAAAAGTTGAATCCGTTTGAATAATAGTTTCATGATAATATTTTTTAATCAGCAGTTTAGAAAGTCAGGTTCAGGCCAAGCGTAAAATAACGGGGCGGGATGGCAATACCCACGTTGCCGTTGCCGTCGCGCGTCCGGTATTCCGGGTCCCAGTAATTCCAGTCGGGCGAATATACATACACGTTATTCACATTGGCATAAATCTTAAGCGCCTGTATCCTGGCCCGTTGGGTGAATGATTTCGGTATGGTGTAGCCCACCGAAATATTATTCAGCCTGATCAGCGATGTCTTTTTGTATACATTGAAATTGGCACTGCCGTTGCTGGAAAATAGCCGTGCGTAGTCGTTCCGGGGATTGTCTGCGGTCCAGTAAGGATATTTATAAGAATTCTGGCGATCGATAAACCCGCTGTTGTTCTTCGCCTGGTTGAAGTTGTCGTACTGGCCCCATATAGAGTAGATCTGGAAAGAGAAATCTATGTTCTTGTAGATGGTAAAATCATTGCGAAGCGACCATTGGAACCGGGGTGTGGTATAACCCTGGAACTGGCGGTCATCATTCGAAAATTTGCCGTCACCGTTTACATCCTGCACTTTAAAATCCCCGGGGGAAACACCAAATTTCGCGGCGTCGGCTGCCTCACCAGTCTGCCAGATTCCGAGTACTTTCAAGTCCCAGATTTGGTTGAGGTCATGACCAATGAACCACCGGTTGCCGATATCATCTTTCTCCACCTGGGTAACTTTGCCCGTTGCCGGGTCGGTCACATTCACCAAACCATACAGGTGAACGATCTTGTTACGGTTCAGCGAGAAAGTGCCCGTAGCGCGCCAGTTGAAATTCGAGCGTTTCATGATGTTGCTGTTCAGCGTCAGCTCTACCCCGTTGTTGTCTACCTGGCCCAGGTTATCCCATACGTTGGAGAAACCGGTCAGGTCGGGCAGTGCCCGCAGGATCAGCAAATCGTGGGTAGATTTCTTATACACGTCAATGGAGCCGCCTATCAGGTTTTTAAACAATGAGAAGTCGATCCCTGCATTGTAGGAAGTGGTTTTCTCCCATTTCAGGTTGGGATTACCAAGCTGGTTAACATAGAGCTGGGAAACGAGTACCACGGTACCGTCTGCTTTGATGTATTGGTACTTGCCGGTGTTCAGGTTAGACAGGGCCGAGTAACGCCCGATGTCACGGTTTCCATTGATACCATAAGACACCCTGAGTTTGGCAAAATCAACCCAGTCAGCATTTTTCATAAAATTTTCCTGGCTCATCACCCAACCCAGCGCGATCGACGGGAAGCTGGCATTTCCATTATTGTTCTGACCGAAGGCCGAATAGCCATCCCGGCGAACGGAAGCCGTCAGCAGGTATCTTTCTTTGTAGGTATAGTTTAACCGGGCCATTTGGGCGCTGCCGGTACTGTACTGGTCGTCGCTGCTGATCACCGGCTTTATCCCGGATCCGATATTGTGATAACTCAGCTGGTCATTCGGATCAAATCCCTGGTTGTCCATCTGGCTTCTCCACGACTGGAATTTTTCCGAGTTGTACAGCAGCGTAACATCGAAGGCATGTTCGCCAAAAACCCGGTTCCACTTCAGCAGGTTATCCAGCTGCCAGTTGTAGGTGGTCTGGTCGGTGCGGGTAGCCACACCTTTTACCGCTGCATACTGGAAATCCTTGGCAGAGATACCATTGAAATAACGGTAGAATTCAAAATTGGGGGTAAAATTTACCTGGTAAGAAAACCCCAGCGGAAGATTTCCCTTTGCATAGAGGGAGCCAAAGAGCGTATTGATTTTTTGAAGCCGGTTGGTATACGTGTAATCGAGGAAGGGGTTGATATTGTTGCCGACATCGTCATTCGGACTGTCGCGCAGCGTCACCCCATCTGCCTTATATTTTGCACCGTACGGAGACGCATTCACCATTTGTCCCCAGTTAACCGGAACCTGGCTTTCATCGCGGTCGGCAAATTGCATGTTCACGCCTACTGTCATAAACTTAGCTGCTTTCGCTTCGAGGTTGATGCGGGTACGAAAGGTTTTAAAATTATCGCCCAGGATGACGCCCTGGTTATTGGTGTAGTTGGCCGACATGTAATAAGACACCTGGTCGTTCCGGTTGGAGATGCTGACAGTATGATCCTGCCGCAATCCTTTCTGGAACATCATGCTGTACCAGTCGGTCTGCTTGTTGGCTTTGTAATTGGCGATTTCAACCGGGTACATCTTCAGCCGGTTCAGCCAGATATCGATGGGGTCGCCCAGTGAATTATCATACGCTTTCCATTGATCCACGGTAATGCTGGAAGGCAGCGAACGCGGATCATTGAACTGGTAAGGCTTGTGATTAACGTTGATACTGTTCAGCACATCTGTTCTCCAGGCCACGAAGCCGGGACCGTCGAACAACGGCTGGTTTTTGGCCAGTTCGCCAAAGCCAACGTTGGTGTTAAAGGTGATGGTCGGTTTTCCGCCACCACTTCCCTTCTTGGTGGTGATCAGGATGACCCCACTTGCGGCTTTCGCGCCAAATACGGCAGTGGAACTGGCATCCTTCAGCACATCGATCGTAGCGATATCATTGGGATTGATATCTGATAATTGCATGGGTGCGGGGTAAATGACCCCGTCGAGCACGATCAGCGGTGAAGTTCCTGCATTGATGGAAGATTTCCCCCGGACCAGGATGTCACCACCGCCTTTCGCAGACGCGGAGTTGGTCTGCGAGATCGAAAGGCCGGCCACATTACCGCGAAGCACGTCGGTTACGTTACCGGGGTTTTCATTTTCAAGCTGGATGGCTTTGATCTGAGAAACAGCACCCGTCAGATCCTTCCTGGCGCGGGTACCGTACCCAACCACGACCACTTCGTCAAGCTTGGGGCCCTCTGCCGCAACCAAGGCAATGCTTAGGTCATTGCGGCCTTTCACGGATACTTCCTGTTCAGCAAAGCCAACAGAAGAAAATACCAGTGTGCCATTGGAAGGAACGCCCTGTAATTTATAGTGCCCTTTTTCGTCGGTGGACGTACCGTTCTTTTTACCCTTCACGGTTACGGAAACACTGGTAATGGCATTCTGGCCTTCTTTGGCAGTTACCACTCCCTCCACCGTAATCAGGTTCTGGGCGTTTAGCAGACCCGTACTACCCAGCAGAATTATGCCAAGGAGCCAGATCTTTTGTAGGAATTTTGTACTCATAAAGCAAGTTTAGTTAGTGAAGAATAGTTGATAGGAAGGATATAGTTTTCTCTTATGTCATCATATGGTTAAACATTTTAGGTGATTTAAACGAAGGACAGGTGTATTGAAACCACTCAGTTGTTATGATTTTTCCCTTTGATTGATGGCCCATTTAAAATCCGATGGAATTACCGCCATCCACCGGCAGCACGACGCCCGTTACGTACCCGGCCTCATCGGATGACAGGTATACCACCGCGTTCCCGATATCAGACGGCTGTCCCATTTTCCCCATGGGCGTGCGGCTCATCACCTTTTGCATCCGCTCTTTATCATTATTCAGCGCTTTGGCGGACATCTCGGTAGCCATAAAACCCGGCGCAATACAATTGACGCGGACGCCGAGCGGGGACAGTTCCACCGCCATCGCCCTGGTCATGCCTTCCACGGCTGCTTTCGATGCACTGTACGCCACCACTTTTGGAATTCCATATTGAGAAGCCATGGAACTGATCATAATAATCGACCCGCTTCCCCGGGCTACCATTCCTTTTGCCAGTTCCCGGCTCAGGGAAAAAACGGCGAACTGGTTGGTTTTGATGATGCGGTCGAAGTCGTCATCGGTTAGTTCCAGGAAATCCTTTTTCAGGTTGATGCCTGCATTGTTCACCAGTATGTCCACCGCACCGAAGGACCGGTGCAGGTCCTCCGCAAAAGCGGGTATTCCCCCCAGCATAGACAAATCACATACTGCGTAAGAACACTGATCTCCCAGGTTCTCAACCGCACGCTGTAAAGCAGCTTCATCGCGGCCCGTGATGCGAACGGATGCACCTGCTTTAATGAGCGCCTGCGTAATGGCCAGCCCAAGGCCCTTGCCGCCTCCTGTGACGAGTGCCTGCTTACCGGTGAGGTCAAAAAAAGATCGGTTCGCCGTGCTGTTGTTCATTTATTTTTCTGTGCAGCCATTTCCAGGGCGCTTGTGGTTGTATAATATTTACAGATCATGCCCGGCACTTCCCAGTCGGGCAGTTGTGTTGTTTTCATATAGCCAAGAAAGCGTTGCATGACCTGTCCGAAATGGGCTTCATGCCCCACTTTATATTTTTCCGGGATATCCAGTTTCCAACCCTTTCCCGATTTTTCCAGCGTGACGCCGGGGAAACGGGCATTAATTGATGCCATTCCTTTTTTCAGCGCATTGTCGTACCCGCTGCTGTTGTTCACCGGCCAGATGTAAAGCGTCGGCTTATAAGATTCACCAGCACCCTGCCTGATTTCAAGACTGGCCAGCGAACCCTTCATCAAGCAATAATGCGTATCGCCGCTACCTTCCGGCGCCTGGTATTCCCAGCGGGCCGTCAGTTTTACATGGACGCCCCGGAGCATATAGCTGATCTCCCCGTTTGCATGGGTATCAAGGATCGTGTCTTTTCGCACATAAGGGCGAAGAAAACCCGGGAAGCTGTCTTTTTTGGTTACCGCCGAGAACTGCGACCGGGTAACCGGCGTTGTCCACGTACGCGCCTGGCTGATACGGATATCTTTCTTATAGTCGAGCACCACGCCGGGGAAGCACGACCATTGAACAAGATCGACGAGGTGCGTGCCGACATCTGCAATCGCCTCTCCCTGCTGTGCCGGATCAAAAAACCAGGCAGGACGGGTAAGTGCGTTGCCAGATACAAATTTGTAGAAGTAATGCACGCTCTCAATGGTTACCGAAGGACTGGTGACCGACCCGCTGTCCCGCTTGCCAAATACTTCCGGCAGGTTAGACAGCGCCTGCTGCAATTGGTTGGTGATTTCAGAACGTTCAGTCATGATATCATATAACAGTACATGCTTTTGCTGCGCCAGCGCAAAGTCTTTTTCCAGAGCAAGAAAATTATCGCGGTTAATGGCCATCGGCTTATCGCCCAGTACATTCAGACCGGCCTCTACCGAACGGGTGATATATTGTGTCTTTCGAAGGTTATTGCCGGCCAGTACAACCACGTTACCCTTGCGGTCGGCAATCATCTTGTCGAAAAAATCGCCGCCGGTATGCACCTGTTCCACCCAATGCGTGGGCGCCTCTGCCCGATGGTTATACTGACTGATCAGCGCAAGATGCGCGTCCAGCTCTGGTCCGGCAGGAGCATACACCTGCACGACGGAGTCTACACCTGCAGACATGAATTTCTGTACCAATGCTGCATGAAAGTGCCCGGGATCAAGGGTGATCAGTTTAACCATGGCAGTGCTGTCGTCGTTTGTCTTCACCGTGGAACTGCCGGGTCCGCAACCCTGGCAAATCATACCGGCCAGCAGGATGGCAGCAGTTAGTTGTCCTGAACATTTCATAAGTAGTATCCTTTTTTACCTGGCGGGCGCCGCGCGCCACTGCGTGGACAATTAAATATGAGTCGCGACATTGTACACCGGGCTAATCTGGTAAGGCCATCTTTCCGGCCGGCTCAGCATGGCATTGGCTTCATCATCGTTGATGAATCGTTCCTTCGCAGGATCCCAATAGAGTTTTCTTTTTAATTTCATGGCCGTGTCGTTCAGCAGGCAGACTGAGCAGGCCCGGTGACCCGCTTCAATCGGTGCAATATTCGGCTGCCGCGTAATAATGCTGTTGAGCCAGTTCTCATGGTGCTCCGGGCTGTCGATCAGGTGAATCTCATCAGGGCCTATAACCGATTCCAGGATTTTAGGATTGCTGGCATCAAGCGATTTACTATTTTTTCCCTGGGCAACCGGGTCGGAGGCCGTGGCGGAATAGTTTCCCCTGGTTACAAATATCCAACCGTCGTCTCCCACAAACTTTACGCCATTGGGATACTCGTTGCTGGCAAGTACGGTTACGCCATTCGCAAATTTGGTAGTTGTTTTAAAATTGCCGTGCACATCCCAGAGGGCATCGGCTTTTGGCCAGTCGGCTGTCCCGGAAATTTCAATTGGGCCTGTATATTCCGTTCCCATACCCCAGTTGGCGATATCAAAATGGTGCGCGCCCCAGCCGGTGATCATACCCGCCCCAAACTGCTCGCAACGCAGCCAGCCCGGCCTGGAAAAAGTGCCATCCTGGGGATGCACCAGTTTTTCCGTATAGGGCACATACGGTGTGGAACCCAGCCATTTCTCATAATTCAGGTTTGCCGGTACAGGCATTTCTTTCTCGGGGGTACTCTGGGTGGGATCATCCACCGGCAGGCCCACATAAATAGTATGTATTTTCCCGATACGTCCATTACGGACAAGCTCACACGCTTTCTTAAACTGCGGCATAGAACGTTGCTGGCTGCCGATCTGGAAAATGCGCCCGGCCTTTGCGGCCTCATCACTCAGCAACCGACCCTGCGCGATAGTCAGGGATGCCGGCTTTTCCATGTACACGTCTTTTCCGGCGCGCACGGCATGAATGGCCGGGATGACGTGCCAATGGTCCGGCGTAGAGATAATGACGGCATCCAAATCCTTATCGGCCAGCAGTTCCTCGTAGTTATCATAGGTCTTTGTACCGCTGTAGCTGCCATTGTTTTTTTTCGCGTAATAGTCGTTCACCCACTTTTGCGCAGCGGCCAGCCGGTTTTTGTCGAGGTCGCACACGGCAAGCATCCGCGCCTGGTCCCACTTAATAGTGCCGGGCATATCCCATTCGCGGCCAATACGCCCGGTGCCTATAACGCCGACGTTCACGCGCTTACTCGGCGCGTACTTTCCCAAAACCGTGGCGGGCACGATGGCCGGGAACCCCGACAGCGCCGTAACACCGAGTGTGCCGGTAATACTTTTTTTGATGAAATCCCTTCTCGAGTTGGCCGACTTACTTTTCTTATTCATAACAATCGCATTATTCGTTAGGAAACGGGCAAAGCCCGCGGTGTTCAGGGGGATTGGATAAAAGACAAATCAGTAAGGAAGGGGATCGTCCGGCGATTTTGCGTGCGCCCTGCTGTAGTCCAGCGGCTTGTTGACACCAATTACCCAGGTCATCCCTCCAAAAATATGCTGCTGGAAATCCGGCTTATAATAGGTTAAACTGTCATGGCCCAGCGCAGTATACCATTCACGGCCGCCGTCGAACTCATGACACCAGGCAGACGGTGACGACTTGCCGTAGAAATCAGGCTTATCCTTATCGTCTTGCAGCGTGCTCAGATCATGCACCAGCAGCACGTGCAGGTCCGGGTTCACCTCTTTAAAAAAATAACATTCATCATCCTGGTCCCAGCGGTGGGGCAGGTCCGCCGTGGAAGGATTGGATGAGTCGATAACTATTTCGGTAAATGGCTGGTGACGGGCGTGCCGCAAAAATGAAGACCCAATCAGTCGTTTGAACCAGGGCCAGTTGCGCTCTGTGCCGGTGGCGGAATGCAGGCCGATAAATCCACCTCCCGCCTCTATGTACCGCATCAGCGCCAGCTTCTGACCAGGCGTGTCAAATACATCGTTATTGGTATTGTTGAACACGAGCAGGTTGTAGCGGCGTAAGTTATCATCTGTAAATAAAGCAGGATCATCGGAAACCTCCACGCTGAATCCATATTTCTTTCCGAGCTGGCGGATAGCCGTACTCGCTGCCGGGATATTATCATGCACATAGCCTTTCCCGTTTTTGGTATAGACAAGCACGTGAATTTTTTTCCAGTTAATCCCTTTCGCCGCTATTGGCGGGGAAGCAGGTGTTACGGCGGACACGCAGATTAGCGATAACCAAAATAAAGAAAGGAGGAGTGATTTCTTTTTCATCACAGGCTGGTATTTAAAGTGACACCAATGGCTAATCGGGAATGGTTCGGGCAATAGGTGACGCTCCCGGTGAAATACTGAACCAGGGCAGTGGATGGCAGGTATAACCGAGGGCAGCGCGGCCGGTAATAACCGTGAGCCAATACATGAAAATGCCGAAACGGAATGGCAGGAAAACAAAAGAATGAGGATTCTTTTTTCATGAGCAGCAACCTTTGGTAATCGTCAGCGAATGGGCAATTGTTAAATTAAAAGTAAGGAAATCAGCATTTACCGGCAACTGTTTCCGGTTTCGATGGAGCAACACCGAATGGCGAACTCGTTACCGGCAACGATTGCATAAAACTATGTACATCAAACTAGTCCTATTTTTAAAAAATAATTAATATATCCTGCCAGTTAACTGTTGGCCACGCGGCATCCTGGGAATTACCAGTAGGCGCAATTCCAGGTTTCCAGCCCCTTCGCCCGATGCGGCTTCAGCAGAAAACGAGCCTGTGAAGGCAGGCGGAAGAATACTGCTTTAAAATTATTAGTTTCACCGCAAAGCGGTTCAGCTATGATGGGTCCTCACCAGGTTACGATTAAAGACATTGCCAAAAGACTGAAAATCTCGGTATCCACCGTCTCAAGAGCCCTGCGCGGCAGCCCGGATATCAGCGTGGAGACCAGGCGGCTCGTGCTGACGGTAGCCGAAGAGGTCAATTATACCCCCAACCCGGTAGCGCTTTCGCTGCGCGATAAAAAAACCAAGGTCATCGGTGTGATCGTACAGGAAATCGCCAACAACTACTGTTCTTCAGTTATCGCCGGCATCGAAGACGTCGCCTTCCGGCATGGCTACAATGTTCTCATCGCGCAAAGCCACGAAAAACTGGCGGTGGAAATGGCCAATACCCGGCTGATGGCTTCGCGCCGGATCGACGGCCTCCTGATTACCATATCGAACGAATCTTCCAGTGTAAATCACCTCCGCGAAATGATGGAACGGGGGATACCCGTCGTGATGTTCGACCGCGTGAGCGAAGACATCAAAACGCATAAAGTAGTGGTAGACGATTACAAGGGTGCCTTTGATGCCACCTGTCACCTCATCGAAAATGGCTACCGGCGTATTGCCCACCTCACTATTTCAAAAGATCTTACCATTACCCAAAATCGGTTGAACGGCTACCTGGATGCGTTGAAGGTGCACCGGATACCGGTGAAGAAAGAATGGATCGTTTACTGCGATTTTGAAGAACAGCATATGCGCAATGAAGTGAGGGCACTGCTCACGGCCAAGATGCGCCCCAATGCGCTTTTCTCCTCCGTAGAACGACTTTCGATGACCAGCATCAAAGTATTGAAGGAGATGGGCCTGGCGGTTCCCGGCGCGGTAGCCCTGGCAGGATTTTCCGATAACCCCATGAGCCATTACCTTAACCCGTCTCTCACTTCAGTCTGCCAGCCTACCTTCTCCATCGGGCAGAATGCCACTGAACTGTTGATTGAACTGATTGAAAGCAAGAAGGCGGAGGAAAAATATACCACCATTAAACTGAAGACGACGCTGGATATCCAGCAATCCTCGGCCCGCAAACCAGGCTGATCACGGAAAAATTTATTTTTTTGCTGCCCATCGCGGCCGGTGACGCAGCACTTTTTTATACACGGCACAACCTTCTGTATGCGCACCGGGAAGATAGCCGCAGCTCATCAGGAATTCATTGACAATCTCGCCACCGGTGAACCGGAAAACGGACTTGAAAATCTTTACCCATTCTTCCCTGGTTTTCGGGTGCCAGCTGTCCAGCCAGGCTTTGAACGAACCAAATTCCTTTTGCAGCGCAACGATTCGCTGTGCATTATTAACGGCGGCCTCCACCTTTAGCCTGTTCCGGATGATACCGGCATCCTGCATCAATTGCTCCCTGCGTGCGGCATCGTAGCAGGCAACCTTCGCCACGTCAAAATTGTCGTACGCGCGGAAGAAATTTTCTTTTTTATGCAGAATGGTGTTCCAGCTGAGGCCGGCCTGGTTAATTTCCAACACCAGCCGCGCGAACAACCCGTTGTCGTCCTCGATGGGGAATCCGTATTCAGTATTATGGTATATCACGTGTACACTGTCTTCCGGCAGGCCGGCCACATATGCGCAGTAACCCGAAAGTTTTTCCATTATCCCGTTTGAAGCGATAAATGTAAGACATGCCGCCGTTAAACAGGTTAATCCGCGGCATCAGGGACGGTAATCGCATTACTACTTAAAAATAAATTTGGGCGAAATGACCAAGCGCTTATCTTTGCACTCCGGTAAAAAAAGGGAGTTTAGCTCAGTTGGTTTAGAGCATCTGTCTTACAAACAGAGGGTCGGCGGTTCGACCCCGTCAACTCCCACCAGCCCCACTTCGTTGTGGGGTTTTTTTATGTCCCAACCCGCTGAAAACTGATCGCTTTTGGGGGAGCTTCCACCGCCTTACCGGATGCGGGTTAACCGCGCACCCTTTCGGGAGTCATTTTTGCACGCGCCCCGCCGTTTTTAAAACTTCACCACCGCCCAGAAGGCTTTCTTCGGCTGAAAATTTTTATCAAACAACAGCGGGTAGTCCTTCCTCCCCCTAACCGGGAAATTATCCAGCCAGCTGCTGCGGTCGGAGATGTTCCAGAACGTGACGCCACTCATGATTTTTCTGTATTTGCGAAACGCCGCGAAAACCATGTTGTATTCCTCCGCCTGCGCCTGTTCCTTCTCCGGCGTAAACACCGTACTGCTGTCCGCCACCACCCTCGCCCGGGCGCTGTGCTCCTTGGGGTAAACCGATAAATCCAGCTCCGTGACCTGCAGGGTGAGCCCAAGCTGCGAAAACCGCTCCAGCGTGCTGTCGAGCTGCCCCGCCGTCGGCTCATTGATGGCCCAGTGGGCCTGCAAACCTACTCCCTGCACCGGCACACCCTGCTGCTTCAACCTTTCCAGCATCCGGCATATTTTTTCCCGCTTATCGGCATTGATTTCGTTGTAGTCGTTATAAAAAAGCAGGGCTGCCGGATCGGCCTCGTGAGCATACTGAAATGCTTTGGCGATAAAGTCCTCCCCGCAGATTCGGTACCACTCGGAATTGCGAAACACCTCTCCCGGTTTATCGGAAATTGCTTCGTTGACCACATCCCAGGCATATATTTTCCCTTTATAACGGCCTGCAACAGCCGCAATATGATCATGTAGCCTTTGCAATAGTTTTTCTTTGGTCACCGGACTACCGGAGCTGTCCGTAAACATCCAGCCGGGCGCCTGGTTATGCCAGCAAAGATTGTGGCCGCGCACTTTAAGCTGGTGACGCATGGCAAAATCGACGATCGAATCCGCATCTTTCCAGTTATACTCATTTTCATGCGGGTGGATGGGGCCCATCTTCATAGCATTCTCGGGGGTAAGGCTGCCGAAATTCCGCAGGATGAGCTGCTCCTCCCCTTCGCGCTGCAGCGCCTGCGGCGAAACGGCCACCCCCATCGTGAAATACTTACGGAAATAATCTTTCAGGCCCTTGCTGCTGTCGGCCTGCTGTGCCGCCAGCATGCCGGTACATAAAAGCCAGAAGAAAATGCACGAAATATTTCTCATACCCAGTATATTTTAGTATTCGTAACAATTGCTATGGCGTTATTTTTTATGGTTCAACTGGTACTGTTTCACAAAACCGGCTACCTCGAGCAATGGCGCCACCCAGCAATCGGGCTGCTGCTTCAGGTAATGCAGGAATTCCCGGTGCACCGGCCCCGTCACATTTAGGGCATTGCCGCCGCCGACACCGTGAAACAACAGCACAAGCAGCGCTTTTTTCTGCCTGGCCTGCTGCACCCATGCTTCCAGTTGTGCAGCCGACTGCCCGTTCACATAATAACAATCGATGTTGTACAGGCTGACGCTGTCGATACTGTGCAGCTGGGCGCGTACCGCTCGGGCCGCTATAAAATCGGTATGCATGGAATCGATGAAGGCCGTGTCGCCGATGGTCATGTCGCCACAGGTGAAGGCAAACGTGCGCGCGGTTTTACCATCCAGCGCCTGCAGGAACACGTTGTTCATACGCAATTCATTCACCATTCGCTGCACGCTGTAATGCGTGAGATCATAATCGGGTTTCACCCATTCCCGGCCGGCTCCCCCATTGCAGGGATGCCAGAGCGCATGGTTGCCCAGCTCATGCCCTTCTTTCGCCAGAGCGCGCCACTCGTCCATCCGGCTTCGTACCGAGGATGAAAATCCGGTGATATAAAAACTGGCTTTCAGTCCAAGGGAGTCCAATACCGGCACGGCATTGTCCAGGTGCTGGTCGATCGCATCATCGTAAGTAAGCACAATGGCCGCGCGATGGCCATTCCAGGGCTTATCACCGGCCTGCGCCCACACGGCTTTACCGGTAAGCAGCCCTACAAAACAAACCATAAAAGACATGCGCATAAAAGTATCATTATAACGGTAATGGACAATTGTTTTTAGGGGTTCCGGGCCTGTGTACTGGAGGCAGCTGCAGTGGTGTCACTCCCTTGTACAGCAGTTTTCCAGGGAACGGGCCACCCCGAAGTTACTGTCAATGGTAGGCGGTAACGGGCTGAATGGAACCATCGTCATTAAAATGCAATGCTGCCACCTTTACATTGCGCAGGTGAGTTTTACCCGACAATTGGGTATCATGGTAAAAGATATACCATTTGCCCTTTATTTCGAGTATCGACTGGTGGTTGGTCCACCCCTGGACCGGGTTGAGGATCACACCCTGGTAGGTAAATGGCCCGAAGGGTTTATCGCCGGTGGCATATACAATTCGGTGGGTATCCCCGGTGGAATAGGTGAAATAATACTTTCCCTTATAGGTAAACATCCACGCCGCTTCAAAGAAACGCTTGTCCTTGTCTTTCTCCAGGAAGGGCCTGCCATTGCTGTCTACGATGCTGATTTCTTTTACCGGACCGGCAAATGATTTCATGTCAGCGCCCAGCTGCACGGCTCTTGGTGAAATGGCGGTATCGGCGCCTTTGCGCAGCCCCGCCGTTGAATCGTAGGTGTTGCGGTTCCACCGCTGGAGCTGCCCGCCCCAGATCCCGCCGAAATACATATAGAACTTACCATCTGTATCTTTGAAAACGCAGGGGTCGATGCTGTAGCTGCCGGTGATGGGCCCGGGTTCGGCGGTAAAGGGTCCAACCGGATTTTTCGACGTAGCCACGCCAATCCGGAACACGTCTTTTTTATCTTTTACCGGGAAGTAGAGGTAATAGGTGCCCTTAGCGAAGGCGGCATCCGGGGCCCAGAGCTGCCGGCCCGCCCAGGGAATATCCCTGATGTTTAGCGCTACCCCGTTATCGGTCACTTTTCCACCGATGGAATCCATGGACAATACATGATAATCCATCATATTGAAATGATCCCCATTATCATTCTCGGGTGTGCCGGTAGCGGTATCGTGCGAGGGATAGATATAAATTTTTCCGTTGAACACGTGCGCCGACGGATCAGCCGTATAGATATGGGTAACCAGGGGTTGAGACAGGTAGCTGATCTTGTTCGGCGCCGCCGTGTCCCTGGCAACAGGCGGTACGGGAGAAGCGGGGTTGCTGCCACAGGCCGTCAATAAAAGCAGGGCAGAAAGGCAAAAGGCAGATACACTATTCGGAAATTTCATGCGCCGGTATTTTAAGGTTGGATGAACCGGAAGTTACAAAAGTTATCATTGTGAGAAAGGGGATGGTCTTTTTGAACGGTTCAATCACACACCGGAGTAAAATAATAAAATAAACCTGGCGGTAACCGTTTACAAAGAAGGCGCCATTTACCTGCCCGCGCCTGAACAGCAGCAGGTGTCCTCAGGGCGTGGCTTGCCTGAGTGACAGGCCTGCGCAAAGATGGCATCCTACGGCCCCGGCGCAAGCGGGATACGGACTTCCTGTTCCTGGTGTGCCCGGCAACTGATCGGCCGCAGTGTCCCTGCAAACGCACCGTCCGGAAGCGGTCATGATGGCCGAACCGGGGCGCTGCCCCTGGTTATGCAGGTGAAAGGTTTGTGACACAACGATGCCGACCCTACCAGTGCAGCCGGTATTTAACATGACCTGCAGGGGGCTTGCCGGACCGGGCGATTGCATTTGCCCGCATTATGTTTATTTTTGCACAAATACATAAGATGCTTTCGTATAAAGAACAAACGGGCACCCTGGCGGAAGAAGCCGTAGTGGTAGATACTTCACTGGATAAATCCTGCCAGCTGATCGTATGGAACGATGAGGTGAATACGTTTGAATGGGTCATTGACACGCTCGTGGAAGTCTGCGGTCATTCGCCGGAGCAGGCAGAACAGTGTGCGCTGATCATACACAGCCAGGGGAAGTACGCCGTAAAGTTCGGCGATTATGAAACCCTGCAGCCGTTGTGTGCTGCGATAACCGATCGCGGCATCAGTGCCACCGTGGAAATCATGGCCGATTAGCCTCATGGCCCTGCGGCCGGCTCTCAACAGATCTCTTCTACGTATGGCTTTATTCGCGCTTGGCAAAGAATTGGTATTTCCGCCCGTGTCACTCAGTGAACCGGACGGGCTGCTGGCGATGGGCGGAGATCTTTCCCCGGCACGGCTGCTGCTGGCCTACCGCCAGGGGATTTTCCCCTGGTTCGATGGAGATACTCCGCTCTGGTGGTGCCCCGATCCGCGGTTTGTAATTTTCCCGGAAGAATTGAAAATAAGCAAGAGCATGAAACAGTTGTTCCGGAACGGTTCGTTTGAGTTTTCGGTAGACCAGGCTTTCCCGGAAGTGATTGAGCAATGCAAGACCAGTTACCGGAAAGACCAGGCCGGTACCTGGATCACGCCGGCGGTGAAGGAAGCCTATATCAACCTGCACCAGCTGGGCTATGCCCACAGCGCGGAAGCGTGGCAGAACGGTGAACTGGCGGGGGGCTGCTACGGGATACGGATTGGCAACGTTTTCTTCGGGGAAAGCATGTTCAGCAAGGTTTCCAATGCCAGTAAGTTTGCCTTTCTCTCCTATGCGCAGCAATTGAAAGAGGATGGCGTAACCCTGATCGATTGCCAGGTATATACGCCGCACCTCGAGAGCCTCGGGGCACAAATGATCCCCCGGCAACAATTCATCCGGCTACTGAAGGAAGGCACCGGCCAGGCATGATAACCACCAAGCCGGGTTTTTGCCAGTGTTTTAAGCTGCTATTTCCTGATGGGCTCCTTCGTTAATTCATTATCGACCGTTCTCCAGATTCCCAATGGATTTTCGTCCCTGAGGGCATCCGGCAGCAGGTCACCCGGCCAGTTCTGGTAAGCGACGGGCCGCGCAAATCGCTTGATGGCATCGGCACCCACTGAGGTATAACGGCTATCCGTAGTTGCAGGGTAAGGGCCGCCGTGCTGCATCGCCAGGCAGACTTCCACACCAGTAGGTACACTATTCATAATAAACCGGCCACAGATATCCTGGATGGCACCGGCAATCGCGGCATGGGCTAAAATATCTTTATGCGTGGCCATGACCGTGGCGGTAAGCTGTCCTTCCAAAGCGTGGGTGAGTGCCAGCATTTCTGCTGCGTCTGCGCAGGCCACCACGATGGAATAAGGACCAAACACTTCCTGCATGAGGAGGGGGTTGGACAGGAAATTTTTTGCATCGGTACGCGCTATCGCCGCAATTCCCGCTGCATCCGTGGCGGGCTTCCCTTCAGCTACAGTGACTACCCCCTGCTGGGTGAGGGCTGCCTGTTTCTTTTCTGTAAACGCCTTCCCGATTCCCGGGTGCAGCATTTTGCCGGCAGTCGCTGCGGTAATTTCCTCCCCGAGGAGTTGAACAAAGCTGTCCAGGTCGGTACCGCCCAGGGCAATGATCAGCCCGGGGTTGGTACAAAACTGGCCGACACCCAGTAAAACAGAAGCGGCGATGGCAGTCGCCAGCCCGGTCTTTTCGGCAGCGAGTTTTTCCGGCAGCAGAAAAATGGGGTTGATACTACCCATTTCCGCAAAAACGGGAATGGGTACCGCGCGCTGGTTACCCCATTCGAAAAGTTGTATGCCGCCCGTGGTAGAACCGGTGAAACCGACCGCCCGGGTATGGGGATGCATGACCAGGTCCTTTCCTACCTGGAAACTGGACCCCTGTACATGCGAGAATATGCCGGCAGGCATACCAGTAGAGGCGGCTGCCCGGCTGATGGCCGCGGCGACAAGTTCCGAAGTGGCGGCGTGCGCGGGATGGGCTTTCACGATGACGGGACAACCGGCGGCAAATGCAGAGGCTGTATCCCCACCCGCCGTAGAATAGGCAAACGGGAAATTACTGGCGCCGAAGACCACTACCGGTCCGAGGGGCACCATCATTTTCCGGATATCCGGCCTGGGCGGGGTTTTAGCCGGGATCGCGGTGTCAATCCGGGCTTCCAGCCAGTCGCCTTTTTCGCACGCATCGGCATAATTGGTGAGCTGGAACATCGTGCGGGCGCGTTCGCCGCGCAGCCTCGCTTCCGGCAGGTTGGTCTCCCGCATCGCGGTTTGGATAACGTCATCACCGGCCGCTTCGAGTTCAACAGCCACTGCACGCATAAACGCCGCGCGGCGCGAAAGTGGGTAACTGCGGTATTCCAGATAGGCCTGCCAGGCCTGGTCCATCACCTGGCCGATCTCGGTTGTGGTAAAATCTTTCATGAGTAAAAAATTAAGCGGTTGACATCAAAAAAAGGCATCCCCTGAAACTGATGCTGCGGATCGGGCAACAGGCAAAGTTGCCTGGTGCAGCAACAGGTCTGCCACATTGAAATTAAGTAACAAAAATAAAGTAACCGTGACTAAGGCAATGATTAAAATGGCATGGCTTTCGCGCGATAGGATTCATCTTTACCGGCAACCTCGTGCCTGTCCATTCACAAACCCCTAATCGGTTGCTATTAAAAAATGAATCCTAACCGTCAATGATGATATTGATAGCCAGCAGGTCATTAGCATCATCCTCACGAAAAGGGGTTTCCTCGTAGAAGCCGACCCTGCCAGGGAATCCATCAGCTTGTTACAACCTCTTCTCCCGATTTAATTTTACTTGATATCGCCCTGCATGGGTATGATGGGCGGGATTTATGCAGCGGGTTAAAATCAATGGCAGTAACAGCAGCGATACCCGTACTTTTCTGTTCTTCCCAGCTGGACCTCCACCACATTGCCGGGAGTATCATGCTGACGATTGCCTGTGTAAACCGTTTAACCTAACAGACCTCATCTTTAAGGTAGAGCACCACCTGCAAAAAAATATTACCCATTCTGTTACAGGAGATCATACAAACCGCCACCATCCGCACGATTGATATCGTACTGAACCGGTACACCGGCCTTAACCTTACGTGCAGGCATAAGCAGCACCTTTCCCGGCAATCCCAGCCGGCTCCCGTTACCTGGATGGCGTGCCTTCGCCGGGTCAACCTTACACCCTCAAATCCTTCGCGCAGCAATAGGAACAATCGTCCTCCCCTTTGCCGCTGCCGGCGGCCGAACTGCGTTTACCCAAGCCTGTTCCCCTGCGGCGGGGCATAACATTTGATATATAGTGCCGCAGGGATAAGCCCCCTGCACAATTACACAATGAAAACAATTCACGGTTACCTGTCTAGCTGCCTGTTCGCTGCCACCCTGGTGCATGCCCAACAAAAAGACACGCTGCCCCCGCCCTTTGCCACCAAATCTCACATGAATTTCAGCAACGACGTCGGCTGGGATAATAATATTCCAAAAGCACCGCCTGGTTTTTCAGTGACGCTTTATGCTGATGGATTCAACAACCCGCGGTGGCTTTACCAGACACCAAACGGCGACGTGCTGGTGGCGGAGACAAACGGTCACCACAGCTTCCTGGAACGCCTGCTGGCTCCGCTGGTGGGTGCCAATAAAGCCAACAACCTTCACCCCAGCGCCAACCGGATTACTATACTGCGGGATGCTGATCACAATGGAGTACCCGAAATCAAACAACCTTTTATTACGGAAGGACTGAACGCACCATTCGGCATGCTGGTGCTGGGTAACTATTTGTATGTTGGCAACCAGGACGAATTGATTCGCTTCCCCTATCAACCCGGCGACCTGACGATGACGGCAAAACCGCTGAACGTAATAGCCCTCCCGGCGGGTAAAGTCAACCGACACTGGGCAAGGAATATCATTGCTACGCGCGACAGCACAAAAATCCTGATTGGCGTCGGGTCGGGCGACAACGCAGGGGAAAAAGGAATGGAACATGAAATAAACCGCGCCTGCATCCTGGAAGTGGACCCCGATGGCACCGGCCTCAAAACTTACGCGACCGGCCTGCGCAATCCCTGCGGCATGGCCTGGCTGCCCGGTACCGATATCCTTTATGCAGCCGTGAACGAACGCGATGAACTTGGCGATAACCTTGTGCCTGACTACCTCACCTCGGTAAAGCCGGGCGGATTTTACGGATGGCCGTATAGTTACTATGGCGATCACGCAGACCCAAGGGTGAAAGACAAAAGGCCCGACCTGGTCAAGCAGGCCATTGTACCGGATGTATCCCTCGGCTCACATACGGCATCTCTTGGACTTACTTTCTACACCGGTACCGCCTTCCCTGAAAAATACCGGAATGGTGCGTTTGTGGCGCAGCACGGATCCTGGAACCGGTCGGTTCTGTCCGGGTACAAGGTCGTTTTTGTACCCTTCAGCAATGGCAGGCCGGGCAGGCCCGAAGACTTCCTGACGGGCTTTATCAAAAATCTAGAACACGAAAAAGTACACGGCAGACCCGTGTGCGTGCTGCAACTCGCCGATGGTTCGTTGCTGGTGACCGACGATAAAAGCAATAAGATATGGCGCATCGCCTATTCCGCCCCGCAATAAATTAAGTTATTTTCGTTTCTTTGAGACGGCACCCCGGCTAATTATCCAGTGGTTGCGGTTGCCGATTACCGTTATGCTGACCAAAAAACAAAAAATTGTACTTTTTTGCGGGCTCGTCGCTATTCTTATCGGCATTGACCAGCTGACGAAGGAAATTGCGCGGGACCGGCTTAAAGGGAAAGACCCGGTGATTTACCTGAATGATTTCTTCCGGTTTGATTATGCAGAGAACACAGGGGCGTTCCTGAGTTTTGGGGACGACTGGTCGCCGGCCGTCAGTTTCTGGCTCATGAACATACTGCCACTGGTATTGCTTATCGGCATCATGGTGTTTGCCCTCCGGAAGATTGCGGCCAGTCCGTTCAGCCACCTGCTCCCCTACCTCCTGATTGCAGCAGGCGGTCTGGGTAATATCACTGACCGGCTCCTGTTTAACCATCACGTTACCGATTTTATGAATATGGGCATCGGGCAACTCCGCACCGGGATTTTTAATGTAGCAGATTTGTATGTAACCGGAGGCGCCATTGTGCTGCTGTACCAGCAATTTGGCTCCAGGAAACAACCAGTTTCCACGGAACACCCGGTCAGGCGGAATTCCGGCCTGCATTGATGATACCGAAAGAACAGCGGATCACAATCTTTTCGTAGTTGGCTTTGATGGGATCGTTCGTGATATTTTTTTCTTCCATCACCCTCATTTTCGACATCGCATACTGCTGAATTGTCGTCAGCGGTAAAACAATGCGCTCCCGCATCTGGATGGAAAGCTGCTCGACCGGGTAATCGGCCATGAGCTCTGTATTACCGGAAAGTTGCAGTACATAGCGCTTGGTCAGTTCAAATTCCGTATTGATATTATTCCAGATTTCCCCGTAAACCGGGTGTCCGGACAAATATTCGGTAAGCGGAAAGTAATTTTTCTTCATGGCCATCTCACAGTTATCCATAAGCGTTTTAAAAAATAGCGACGTGTGATACAATTTTTTCAGCGCCGGGAACTTCCCTCTCTTCTCCAGTTCCCGCAGTCCTGTACCCACACCGTAATAGCCGGTTACATTCTGTTTCAGCTGGCTCCAGGCACCCACAAAAGGAATAGCCCGCAGATCTTTCAGGTTCAGTTTTGCCCCCCCTGAACGTTTGGCCGGGCGGCTGCCGATATTGGTCTCCGCATAAAAACGAAGGGGGCTGATATGGGCGAGGTAATTCAAAAAGTCGGGATGATTTTTCAGCGCCGTATACGCACTGAAGCTTTCCCCGGCCAGTTCCTGCAGCAGGTTTTCCTCGCCCTGCTCCAGCGTTTTTGACCGGGTGGAAAACAAGCCGTTCGAGATGCCCGCATTCAGCAGCTGTTCCATATTAAACTGCGCAGAATCAATAGTGCCGAAGTTGGAACTTACCGTCTGCCCCTGGATGGTCAGCTGGATTTCGGAGTTCGAAATATTCTTTCCCATAGACGCGTAAAATTTGTGCGTTTTACCACCGCCGCGCGCAGGCGGTCCGCCCCTTCCATCGAAGAAGACGACTTCAATCCCATACTCCCTCGAAATCCGGGTCAGCTCTTCCTTTGCCTTATAAATACCCCAGTTCGCCATAAAATAGCCGCCGTCTTTGGTGCCATCCGAAAAGCCCACCATGATGGTTTGCTTGTTGTGCCGTCGTTTCAGGTGGGCACTGTAACCGGGGTTTGTATACAGCACGCGCATGATCTCCGCGGCAGCCTGGAGGTCATCGATCGTTTCAAAAAGCGGGATAATGTCCACCGTCAGGTTTTCTTTGGTCCATCCATTGAGCAGGAACAACCCGAATACCTCGATTACATTGAGGGCACTGTTGCACTGGCTGATGATATACCGGCTGCAGCCATCTTCGCCATTGTATTGCTGAATTTCCCGGATAGCGGCTGTACTGAGCAGGGTATCCCGCATCGTTCCGGGTTCCAGCACCGCGGGGTCTGCCGCGCGGCTGACGGCCATCAGCGTGTCAATTTTCTGCGTGTCTGTCAGGGCCGGGTAGTCCACCGGCAGCGCATCCCCTGCCGCCGCAATCGCCTGCAGCACCTTGCCATGCACCGAACTTTCCTGCCGGATATCGAGGGACGCAAAGTACAGTCCGAATACACTCACTTTACCGAGTAAATTTTCCAGGGATTCGAGGAAGAGACTGTTGTGCTGGTAAATCAATATCTCCCTGATCTTGTTCAGCGGCTGCAGGATGTCTTCTTTCTTCAGCTCGGTACGGTGACCCGGTATAAAAATATTGCTGTACAACGTGGTTTCCAGTTCGGCGAGGAGGGTATCCACGCCTTTAAACGTAAGCCGGCGTTTGAGTCGCCGTACGTCCATATAGTAACATTTAATTATGCTCACCCGCAGGGCATCGGCAACTTTCAGCGTGATTTCGGAATTTACGTTGGGGTTACCATCGCGGTCACCGCCAGGCCAGAAGCCCATGGTGATGACAGTATTCTCCGGTGAGATTGCTTCCGGAAACTGGTTCTTGAGAAAATTAATGATACGACCGGAAGCTGAATAGAAAACATTTTCCAGGTACCAGATCAAACTCACCGCTTCATCATAAGGCGATGGCTTGGTATGTTTGAAAAATGGCGTTTTTCCCAGCTGCTGCAGCAGCAGGTGCACCTGTGCGGCATTGTTATCATACAGTGATTTTGACAAATCATTGATGATGCCCAGCACGGAACCCGGGTAAAACTGGGTCGGGTGCGCAGTCAATACCAGCCGGATGGCGAAATGCTTCAGCTTTTCAGCGAGCTGTTCGTTTTTGCCGCTTTGCAGGATTTCTGATTCAAGATGCTTCAGCGATCCCGCTCCGTTTACATCGTTGATATCCCTGAAGGAGGCATCTTCCAGTGCATCGAACAATACCACCTGCCGCTCGGTGTACTGCACAAAGCGAAACAACAGGTCAAGCCTTTCTCTTTCATTCAGGCCGGGAGTGTGTTTGTTGAAAAATTCATCGAGGATTTCCATGGGGCTCTGTTTCTTTTTGAACCCTTCTTCGCAATCGCTGAGGAGCAACGACAACAAAATGCCTGTTTTTTCTATCCGGTGAAAAGGAAGAGAGGTGAACAGGCTGTTGTATAACTGGAATTTTATACCCACATAATTCTTGAATTGCTGCAGGCCCCTTGATGACTGGATATCCATTGCCGTAATGATTTTATTGAGAAAGCATAAAGTTTAAGTAAGCAACCGGCGAATGAAAATACAAGTAAAAAATGATTTATGTGCCGTGAGCTCTGCTGTTGCCCAATTGCTGCTGAAAAAAGTGCAACCAGGTCTTTAAGTTGTCCGGTAGATTTCCTCCTCCCCGGTTTTTATTTAATCCCTCGTAGAATTCATGATGCAGGAGTACAGAAACAACTAAATATTAAAACTAACGATTGTTATGTCCCCGGTGCCTGTTAACTTCGTCACCTCACATGATGGGCAAATACAACCATACCGCCGGTTCCGTTCTCCTTTTTACAGGGGCTTCCATTATTTTTACTACGACAACCCGCTAAGGGTTATACACTTCCATATCAACCCCCGGGCTTCGGCTGACAATTTACGAGACCCACTTTTATGTCAACTTCAATTAAACCAATCAATACAGGACCATGCAGGTGTTAAAATTCGGGGGCACATCGGTAGCCAATGCCGCCAACATCAACAGAATAACCGAAATAGCGAGGGCAGCGGCCGCACAGGATAAGACGATCGTGGTGGTATCGGCGTTAGGCGGCATCACCGATACGCTTATCAACAGCGCTGTCATGGCGGCAGCCGGGGATGAAAATTACCGCATGCTGCTGCAGGAAGTGGAACTGCGGCATATGGAAACGGTAAAATCGCTGATCCCCGTAACGCGGCAGAGCAGCGTATTGAGTATGGTGAAAAAAAGTTGTAATGAGCTCGAAGATATCTGTAACGGAATTTTTTTGCTGCGCGAGTTATCGGTCCGTACCCGGGACCGCATCATGAGTTACGGCGAACTGCTGTCGTCGCGTATCATCGCAGCGCGCTTCCTGATCGATGAGCCCGCTACCGAATGGAAGGATGCGCGGGAGCTGATTACCACATCAGCGGTTCACGGCAACGCGCCAGTAGATTTCACCCGGACCAACCAACACATCCAGGAATATTTCAAGATACGCGCTGCCGTGCTGGTCATCGTCCCGGGATTCATCGCGGCGACCGCTGATGGCATCACAACCACGCTCGGTCGCGGTGGATCAGATTATACCGCCGCCATCATCGCAGCAGCCCTGGATGCCAGCACGCTTGAAATCTGGACCGATGTCAGCGGAATCATGACGGCTGATCCCAGGATGGTTTCCAACGCGCGGGTCATCCCTGATATTTCTTACCAGGAAGCCATGGAGCTTTCTCATTTCGGGGCCAAGATCATCTATCCGCCCACCATACAGCCGGTCATGAAAAAAAGTATCCCGGTATGGGTTAAAAATACGTTCGCCCCCGGGGATTATGGCACTGTAATCCGGAATACCACCTCCAAAACCGGGAACAGCATCAGGGGAATTTCTAGTATCAATAAAATTGCACTGCTCAGCCTGGAGGGAAGCGGGATGGCAGGGATCCCGGGATTTTCCAAAAGATTATTTGAATCCCTGGCCGCCTCATCCATCAACGTTATCCTCATCACACAGGGTTCTTCGGAACATTCGATTTGTGTGGGCATCGAAGAACAGCTCGCCCCGGCGGCAAGGGAGATGGTCGACAAGACCTTTAGCTGGGAAATCGAATCCGGCCGCGTTGATCCGCTGGTAGTCGAAAATGGGTTGTCCATCATCGCCCTGGTAGGCGACAACATGAAAAGTCACCCGGGCACCAGCGGCAAAATGTTTGGCGCCCTGGGCCGAAACGGCGTTAACGTACGCGCCATCGCCCAGGGCTCATCTGAAAGAAATATTTCAGCAGTAGTAGCCGCGCCGGATGTAAAGAAGGCTATCAATGTATTGCATGAAGAATTTTTTGAGACCACCTTCAAGCAGGTCAACCTGTTCATTTCCGGTGCGGGCAATGTCGGCAGCAAACTGATTGCCCAGCTGAAACAGCAGCAGGACTATCTCCAACACCACCTCCGCTTACAGGTGCGGGTCGTAGGTCTTGCCAACAGTAAAAAAATGATTCTGGCAGATGAGGGGCTCGACCTTACCGGCTGGAAAGAGGCACTGGCCGCCGGGCAACCTATGATCCTCGATGACTTTCTGCAACAAATCCAGTTGCGTAACCTGCGTAACAGCGTATTCGTAGACGTGACTGCCAATGAGCAGGTTGCCATGCAGTACGATCGGCTGCTGCAGAAAAGTATTTCCGTGGTGGCCTGCAACAAAACAGCCTGTTCAGCCCGTTATGCTTATTATAGACGGCTGAAAGACCTGTCCAGGGAATACAACGCCCAGTTCCTGTTTGAAACAAATGTCGGCGCCGGTTTGCCGGTCATCGGCACGCTCAATGATCTGATGCGCAGCGGGGATCAGATACAGCGCATAGAAGCGGTACTGAGCGGCACCCTGAACTTCGTATTTAATCATTATGATGGCAGCCGAAAATTTGCCGACGTGGTAAAGCAGGCCCAGGACGAGGGCTATACCGAGCCGGATCCCCGTCTTGATCTGAGCGGTACGGACGTGATGCGTAAAATTATGATCCTTGCCCGCGAAGCCGGTGAGCAGCTGGAAATGGAAGATATCAGCAACGAAAGTTTTATGCCGGTATCCTGCATGAGCGGAACAGTCGGCGATTTTTACGCGGCGATGGAATCCGAAGAAGATCATTTTAAGGCCCTTTACAAAGCAGCTGCTGCAGACGGAAAAAAATTAAAGTTCGTGGCGTCTTTCAAACGGGCGTCATCAGGCAAAGTACACGCCGCCGTGGGTCTTCAGCCGATTGGACCGCAAAGCGATTTCTATCACCTGTACGGTAAAGACAATGTCGTTCTGTTTTATACAGACCGTTATACTGAACAGCCACTGGTGGTGAAAGGTGCCGGCGCAGGTGCTGAAGTTACCGCGTCCGGGGTGTTTGCCGATATCATCCGGTCAGGCCGCTAAGAGTATACTAACCGTAAGGCTCAGTTGACAATAAATGTAAATGGTCTATGCATAAAGACGCTCCTCAGCCTGGTATCACCGGGATGCGCCGTGGTCGCCACGTAAAAATATCAGCGCCTGCCACCGTAGCCAATCTCGTCTGCGGATTCGACGTACTCGGTATGGCCCTGGAATCACCTGCTGATAGCATGGAACTTTCGATCAGCGATCAGCCCGGCATTCGTATCCGGCATCTGGATGGCTATAACCTGCCAGTTGAGCCGGCACAAAACGTTGCGGGGGCCGGGCTCCTCGCGCTGATGGAAGAATACGGTGACGTTTCGCTGGGTTTCGACCTCACCGTGGATAAACATATTAAACCCGGTAGCGGCCTGGGTTCCAGCGCGGCGAGTTCTGCCGGGGCGGTAGTTGCTGCGAATTACCTGCTTCATGATCATTTTTCAAGGGAGGACCTCGTGCGTTTCGCAATGAATGGTGAAAAGCTGGCCAGTGGCGTGAAACATGCCGATAATATCGCACCCTGCATCTATGGCGGCATCACGCTCATCAGGTCCATCTTCCCGCTCGATATTATTCCTCTCAGCGCTCCCCCGCTCTTTGTAACGGTCGTGCACCCGCAGATTGAAGTAAAAACCTCCGATGCCCGGCAAATCCTGCGCAAGGAAGTACTGCTCAAGGATGCCATCAAACAATGGGGCAACATTGCCGGGCTGGTGGCGGGATTTATGAAAGGGGATTACGATCTCATCGGCCGGTCACTGGAAGATGTCATCATAGAACCTGTTCGCAGTATCCTCATTCCCGGCTTCGCCGAAGTAAAGCAGCAGAGCCAGGATGCCGGTGCCCTGGGCGGTGGCATCTCCGGCTCGGGACCGTCGATATTCATGATCTGCAGGGAGGAAAGCACCGCCCTGGAAACGGAAAAACGCATGCAGGCTGTTTTTAGTAAGGTGGGCGTGGACTATAAAACCTATGTAACCACGCTGAATATGTCAGGTGTCCGGGTAATCGAAGCCGGCTAGCCGGTCAGTTTAATTTTATTTCATTCAACAGCAGAAAGTTTATCACCGATATGAAGTACTACAGTCTTGGTCAGCAGTCACTACCGGTCGATTTTAAAACAGCCACCCTACTCGGGCAGGCTCCTGATAAAGGCCTGTATTTCCCCGCTACGATACCCCAGATGGATAAGAAATGGGTCGACAGCATAAGCGAGCTTACAGAACTCGAGATCGCCTGCACCGTCATCCGGCCCTACGTGAAAGAATGCCTCCCTGAAAAAGAATTGCAACGCATCGTGGCCGAAACGATCAATTTCGAGATCCCACTGGTACGGATTACCGAAAATATTTTTTCCCTGGAATTGTTCCACGGCCCCACCCTGGCTTTCAAAGATATTGGGGCGCGCTTTATGAGCCGCTGCCTGGGTTATTTCGTGAAGGGTGAGCAGCGAAAAGTGACTGTGCTGGTGGCCACTTCCGGGGACACCGGCGGTGCAGTTGCCCATGGATTTTATGGTGTGGAAGGCGTGGAAGTCATCATTCTCTACCCCTCGGGTAAAGTGAGTGCGGTGCAGGAAAAACAGCTGACTACCGCGGGCAAAAATATCACGGCCATCGAAGTGTCCGGAAATTTCGACGACTGCCAGCACCTCGTTAAGCAAGCCTTTACTGACGCCGAAATCAGCCGGCAGCGTTACCTTACCTCCGCGAATTCTATCAATGTGGCGCGCTGGCTGCCGCAGCAATTTTACTACTGGCTTGCCTGGAAGCAATGGGCAGACAAATCGACTCCCCCGGTATTCGCGGTGCCCAGCGGCAACTTTGGCAATATTTGTGCGGGCATACTGGCCTGGAAAAGCGGGCTGCCGGCGCATCACTTCATCGCCGCCTGCAACGCCAACCGTACAATCCCTGATTTTCTGCGCACGCTCGACTACCAGCCACGTAAAGCCATCGCCACAATTTCTAATGCGATGGACGTAGGAGACCCCAGCAATTTTGTGCGGGTGCTGGAACTGTTCAGCCGGCAGACGGGCGACTTACAAAAAATATTCAGCAGCGAAAGTATCAGCGATGCTGAAACCCGCACGGCGATGCTTGACCTGTACAAAAATCATCACTACCTGGCTGACCCGCATGGTGCTGTTGCCTTTATCGCCCTGGAACGGGCGCTGAACAAAATGCCCGGCAGTAAAGGCATATTCCTGGAGACAGCCCATCCCGTAAAGTTCTTTGATGTGGTGGAGCCTGTAACCGGAGAACCTGTCCCTATGCCTTCATCCATTGAAAAAATTATGGCCGCTGAGAAAAAGGCGTTGGCCATGGGTACCGACTACCAGGATTTTAAGGATTATCTCCTGGCAACTGCGTAGACAGGCCTAACATACTGCTGATGCTGCGCCAAAAATAATGTGATCTCCAAAAAGATCACATTTTTATTTCAGCCGATGCCAGTTACTGCTGCTGTTGCTGCGCATCCTGGATGCCTTCCAGCCCGGCCCTTACATTTTTACGTTTAAACAAAGACATGTCCACCTTTCCGAACCGGTAGCTGAAATTCAGCCGCAGGATCTGCTGGTCGCGGATGCGCTGGTAGTCCTGCGTCACGATAGTAGAATAGGAATAATAACTGTATTTCCTTGTTTTGAGCACGTCGTTCATGCTAAGTGTCAGAGAAGCTGCTTTATTTTTCAGGAAATCCTTTCTGATGGCGATATCGACACCATAATTTGGATTTACATACCCCTGCGCAGAAGGCTGGGCACCGCCGCCCCATCCACCGCGTCCACCGCCGCCGCCACCTCCGCTTTGTGGCAGTACCGATTTACTCTGGTAGTCGCCCGAGAGCTGGATGCTGAAGTTGGCTGGAAGTTTAAAATTGTTGTTCCATTTGGCGAAATAGCTCAGCCGCTGACTGGTACCACCCGCATTAGTAATATTGGTGGCATTGATGCTGGCGTTATAAAAATTGACGTTGGTCGTCATATCCCACCATTTTGCCAGCGGCGTATGGCCTGTCAGTTCAACTCCGTAAGAAGTGCTGCTGTTAGCATTCTGGTAAGACGTAAACGTTGCACTGTCCGCCACTTTATCCGATATCACATCCTTGAACTGGTAGCGGGTAATCAGGTCGGTGGTATATTTAAAATAAACCGATGCCAGCAAGCTGAAATTCTTCGGGAATGTTTTCTGGTAAGACATTTCAAAAGAATTGGTAAACTCCGGTTTCAGCCCCGGATTACCGACCGTCGGGTATTGGGGATTGGTGATATCCTTATAGGGGATCAACTGGAAAAAATTGGGCCGGTTGATACGACGGGAATAATTGATTTGAAAATCCTGTTTATTGCCCAGGTCTTTAGTTAGGAATACGCTGGGGAACAGGCTAATCGGGTATTTCGTCGTGAACACGGAATCCTTGCTGCCAAATTTGGTTCCGGTATAGTCAGAGCTTTCGCCACGCAAACCCAGCTGGGAGCTCACCGTTTTGATTTTACCCGAATAGGTAAAATAGCCGGCATAAACGCGATCCGTGAATTTATAATTACTACTGAGCGACGAGTTATAGACATACTGGCTGAGGCTGTCCACGTAAAGATAATTGTTGCTTATGCTCGTATTGTCGCGTATGGCTGCGCGCGCGCCCATCTCGATCTTCGACTTATCAGAGATTGGGTTCACATAGTCAAGCTGGGCCGTAAAATATTTGTTGATGCCATCGCCCACTGTATTGCGGAGGGCAGGTTTACCCTTCGCCGTAAAATCAGGCTGGTACAACTGAATGTTATATGTACCGTTGTTGCTATTGTTGCTTCCGTTGTAATTGATATCCGAAGTCAGCTCCTTCCCCGGCTTAGCAAAATTGTGTTTGTAGCTGAGGGATCCGCCGTAGTTGTGAAACTGGAACATCGTATTGGTGAGCTGATTGCCCCTGGAGTAAATATTATTGTTCTGCAGCGAATCGAACGTCAGGTCTTCACTGTTATTGAAGTTACCTCGAACGATCACACTGGAGAGGGTAAACGTGTTACGATTGTCTGCGAGGAAGTCTATCCCTGCGCGGCCAAAAGCAAAACTGCCGTTGTTGGTAGAGCCGGACGATTGATTCACATCCGTTTCCGGGTTATTCAGGTTCCGGCTGAATATGCTGGTGTTGGCAATGGATTTGCGCTGGTTGTAGTTACCGCTGGCAAAGAAATTGACTTTTCCCTGCCGGATATTAATGTCAGCCCCGCCATTCACTTTGCCACGGCTGTCAATGCCTGCCCGTATATTTCCATTATAACCAGCCTTCCGGTTTTTCTTCATTACGATGTTAAGTATCCCGGCCGTTCCGCCTGAAGCATCGAATTTGGCAGAGGGATTGGTGATGATTTCCACACTTTCGATGGCGTCGGCGGGGATCTGATCCAGCGTCAGCGTGGTGGGACGACCGTCCACAAAAATGGTTGGTGCAGCATTCCGCAGGGTGACGTTGCCATCAATATCTACATTGATGGAAGGGATATTCCGCATCAGTTCCTGCGCGCTCTGGCCTACGCTTACCAGGCTTTTGTCCACATTAAAAATTTTACGGTCCACTCCCATCTGAAACAGGGGCTTGGAGGCCGTCACAGTGACATTTTCAAGCAGTTTGGCGTCCTGTTTCATCTTGATGTTCCCTAAATCCTTGTCCACACCGGCCAGCGCCTGGCTGACATCCATATTGCCCTGGGCATCCTGGGTCGGCATTTTGAGGGTAAACGCCAGCTTCTGACTGATTGAGGTATAGCCAATCCCGGATATTTTCAGGGTGTAATTTCCGAAGACCGGGAGGTTTTCAAGGCTGAAGTCACCGTTGGGTTTTGTAAGCATTCCACCCATCAACGTATCCTTCCTGGATTTTGTAGCTGTATCAAATTTGCTCATGTACAATTGGACCGAAGCCGCGTCAACCCCTTTATTGGTCTGCTCATCCACCACCCGGCCATAAAAGTGACCAATGGTAGCATTGGCTCCACCCATCCGGCCCCTGGCCGCCCCCCCGGGGAATTGAGCGGCTACTGTCAGTGATCCTACAATAACAAAAATAAAAATGGAAACTTTTTTCATGAAACAGAAAATTAATTGGTTGAATTGCACTACGGCTGGGAACAGTGAATTGTTAAAAACCGCAGGGTAATTTTTTAGACGCTCTCTCATAGCTTTACCTGCGCCACAGGAAAACTTAGGGACTTGCTTTGATGAGCGGTAATATCGCGTTATGAACGCCTAGCCGGCCAGGAAAAGAAGTAAAAGTTGTATGATGCCGATGAGAAAACCGGCTATCGCAGACAGCCCGTACAGCAACCTGAATTCCTTCTGCAACTGCACTTTGATAAACCCGGTAAGTACTTCGGGCGGCACTGACATTATTCGTTCTGCGACCAGGGTTTTCACGGCTGTCTTTTCAACGACGGTCAAAAGGTATTGCCGGAGCATGTCCGGCAGCAGCGTTTCCAGTTCAGCCATGAACAATTCCTTAAGCAGTAGTATGGTTTTATCGCCCACAAACATGCCGACAACCGGCATGGCCTTCACCAGTTTCACCCGTAAAAAACCATCAATATGTGTTTCCGCCAGCGGAAGCAGGTGAGCCAGGTTTTCAGGCTGCGCAAGTTTTTGGGCAATACCCTCAGCGTCAACTAGTCGTTGTGCGAGGAGTCCGATCTCTTCGGCCACTACCGGTCGTTTCCGTAAGAACCAGCCCTGGACCGCAAAGCCAGCGATCCTGGCCGGGTGCAGCGGGTAAAAAAGGAACCACCGCAACAGCAAAACGTACAAGAGACAAAGCACAGCCGCAGTGACAGGAAACAACAGGTACCACCAGTTCATAGCCAGGGATTTGAACTGCAAATAAACAGGAATCTCAAGGCAATTTGTTTTTTGGAGGAAGCGCAATTTCCATTATTTTTGCTGCCCCAAACGGTAGCTGTAGCTCAGTTGGTTAGAGCATCAGATTGTGGTTCTGAGGGTCGTGGGTTCGAAACCCATCAGTTACCCCAAAACCCGGAACAACATTTGTTCCGGGTTTGTTGTTTTAAATCACGTCGCTGGTTTTCAAATGGTCAACCCCCTGTTAATTGTGCTTCTTCAGGGCAACAAGGGCGTCGTTTTATCGTTAATTTTGGTTCAATGCAAAAAATTGTACAATTTATGTTCAGCAAAAAAAGTTTGCCCTTACTGATCCTGGTATTGGTAGCCGGTCTGTTTATTGCTTTCCGAAGTTTCGGCACGGTCAATGACAATCCCACGGGCAGGTACGAAAAAATTCTCCACGATGTCGGGGAAATGATAACGGCTATCCATTACAGTCCCAAACCAATCGACGATAAATTCTCGAAAGATATTTTCAAAAAATACCTCCTGGTGGTCGACCAGGACAAGAGCGTATTTCTGCAGTCGGATATCACCGAACTGAAAAAATATGAGACCACCCTCGATGACGAGATTTTAGGCGGGCAGGTGAAATTTGTACCCGCTTGCTCGGACCTGTTCAAGAAGAGATTGCCGGAAGCCGAGAAAATCTGCCACGATATCCTCGCGCAGCCTTTTGATTTTTCCAAAGACGAAACTTTTATTGCTGACCCGGAAAAACGGGATTTCCCCGCTACGGATGCCGAACGAAAAAACCTCTGGCGCCAACGCCTTAAGTACATGACGCTTGAACGCTATGTGTCAGATGTGGATGCCCAGGAAAAAAACAAAGGCAAAGCCGGCGCAGTGACCAAATCTGCTGAGGAACTGGAAAAAGATGCCCGCGCCCGGATTAGCAAGGTGTGGGACCGGATCTTCGACAACTATAAAATCAAACTCACTGAAGCAGAGCTGTTCAACAAATATGTAAATACCATCACCCAAACTATGGATCCGCACACGGATTATTTTCCACCCGTGGAGAAAAGATCCTTCGATGAGGAAATGAGCGGTAAATTTTATGGCATCGGCGCATCGCTGATTGGGGGAGAAGACAACAACATTAAAATCAATACTATTATTACCGGCAGCCCGGCCTGGAAAAGCGGCGAGATCAAAGTGGGTGACATCGTGCAGAAAGTAGCGCAGGGAGACCAGGAACCGGTGGATTTGACGGGCTATTTCGTAACCGATGCCGTGAAAATTATTCGCGGAAAAAAAGGTACGGAAGTCCGCCTGACACTTAAAAAAGCAGATGGCTCTGTGAAGGTGGTAAAA